>DASVVY010000161.1:0-23788 GCA_036386335.1 Allosphingosinicella sp.
GACGTGCACCGACTGGAGCCAGGGCGACTTGCCGACCATCTGGCCGGGCTTCTTGCCGGGACGTTCGAGCAGCACTTCGGTCCGCCGGCCGACGCTGGCGCGGTTGAAGGCGAGCTGCTGCGCGTTGAGCAGCGCCTGGAGCCTCTGCAGCCTCTCGTCCATCACTTCCGGAGCGACCTGCCCGTCCATCGTGGCGGCGGGGGTGCCCGGCCGCGGGGAATATTTGAACGAGTAGGCCTGCGCGTAGTTCACCGCCTCGACGATTTTCAGCGTCTCCTCGAACTCGGCGTCGGTCTCCCCGGGGAAACCGACGATGAAATCGCCCGAGACCGCAATGTCGGGCCGCGCGGCGCGGACCCGCGCCAGCACCCGTAAGTAGCTTTGCGAAGAATGGCTGCGGTTCATCGCCTTCAGTACCCGGTCGCTGCCCGACTGCACCGGCAGATGGAGGAAGGGCATCAGCTTCCCGACCTCCGCGTGAGCGCGGATCAGGCCTTCGGTCATGTCGTTGGGGTGGCTGGTCGTGTAGCGGATTCGCTCGAGCCCTGGCAGGCGATCGAGCGCGACGATCAGCTGCTCGAGACCGCGGCCGTCTTCGTCCCGCCAGGCGTTGACGTTTTGGCCGAGGAGGGTGATCTCCCGCGCGCCCCCGTCGACCAGCGCCCGTGCCTCCTCGACAATGGCCTCCCACGGCCGCGAGATCTCGGCGCCGCGGGTGTAGGGCACCACGCAATAGGTGCAGAATTTGTCGCAGCCTTCCTGGACGGTGAGGAAGGCGCTCGGCGCCTGGCGGCGGCGGGCGGGGAGGGTGCCGAACTTGGATTCGAGCGGCATGTCGGTGTCGACCGCGCGGCGGCCGTGCCGCGCCTCCGCCACCATTTCAGGGAGGCGATGATAGGCCTGCGGGCCGACGACGATGTCGACGGTCGGCGCGCGGCGCGGGATCTCGGCGCCCTCGGCCTGTGCGACGCAGCCGGCGACCGCGATCATCGGCCGCGAACCGTCCTCGCGCTTCAGCCGGCCGATCTCGGAATAGACCTTCTCCGCCGCCTTTTCCCGGATGTGGCACGTGTTGAGGACGACGAGGTCCGCGTCCGCGCCCGGCGCGGCAACCATGCCCTCGGCCTCGAGCAATTCGGCCATGCGCTCGCCGTCATAGGCGTTCATCTGACAGCCGTAGGATTTGATCTGGAAAGTCCGCGGGTTACTCATCGCGCGCCTATAGGCGATCCGCCGTCGCTCCGGAAGCCGATGGTTGACGCGGCGGGGGCCTCGGCGGGCACGCCCAGCGCACGCACGATCTCGGCCCGGCAGCGGCGGGCGAGGACCTTGCGGTCCGCCGCCTCCGCGGGCGCTATGGCGGGGAGGAAGTGCAACGTCACCGGGATCGTACCGGGGCGGGAGAGCACCCGCTTGACGTTGGCGCCGCCCGGCTCCGCACCCACCCAGGCGATGTCGTGCCCGGCCGCGCCATAGTCGATCGCCACCGGCTGAACCATCACGCCTGGGAGCGGCGGGAACAGCGCCGAGAGAAGGCTCGGGCGGAAGGGGAGGATCGCAACGCCGCCGTCGGTGGTGCCTTCCGGAAACAGCGCCACCGGCTGGCCGGAGGCGAGCGCGACCCGGAGGGCGTCGGCCTGGCCCTTCACAGCCCGACGCTCGCCGCGGGCGACGAAGACGGTGTCGTGCAGCCGCGCGAGCCAGCCGAACACGGGTAGGTCCGCGACTTCGGCCTTGGAGACGAAGGTGGCGCCGCTGGCACCGGCGAGCAGCATGATGTCGAGCCAGCTGAGGTGGTTGGCGACGAACAGGACGTAGCCGGGGAGCGGCGTGCCGACCTTGCGGGTGCGCAGCCCGGCGCAATAGCCGACCCAAAAGAGGTAGCGCCTCGGCCATGGCGAGCGTCGCCCGGCAAGCTTCCACGCATAGTGGAGCGGCACGCAGCCGATGAAGCCGACAAGGATCGCAAGCGCGCGAAGGACGAGACGGATCATCGGCCCCGTTGGCCCCGAGGGGAAGCGGTCACCGCGGGCTCAGCTCTTGCGGCCAAGGGCGACGCCGTAGAGCTCCATCCGGTGGTCGACGAGGCGGAAGCCGAGCTTCTCGGCGATGCGGCGCTGGAGCATCTCGAGCTCCTCGTCGACGAACTCGATCACCCGTCCCGTCTCGACATCGATCAGATGGTCGTGATGGGTGGCGTCGGCCGCCTCGTAGCGGGCGCGGCCGTCGCCGAAGTCGTGCCGCTCGAGGATGCCGGCCTCCTCGAACAGGCGGACGGTCCGGTAGACGGTGGCGATCGAGATGCCGGCGTCGATCGCGGAGGCGCGCGCATGGAGCGCCTCCACGTCGGGATGGTCTTCGGATTCGGAGAGGACCCGGGCGATAACGCGGCGCTGCTCGGTGATCCGCAGCCCCTTCTCGGCGCACAGGCCCTCGATGTCGATCCTGCGTGTCATGGGAGGACCGGTTTAGACGAATCCCTACGGCGGTAAAGGCTGCGCCGCCCCTGGCGCAGCCCTCTTATTTGGCGCGGCGGGTGCGGCGTGCCTTGGTGCCGAGGCCGATCTTCTTGGCGAGCGAGCGGCGCTGCTCCGCGTAGTTCGGCGCGACCATCGGATAGTCGGGACCGAGGCCCCACTTCTGCCGGTACTGGTCCGGAGTCATCTGGTAGTGCGTCATCAGGTGGCGCTTCAGCATCTTCAGCTTCTTGCCGTCCTCCAGACAGACGATGTAGTCCGGCTTCACCGAAGAACGGATCGACACGGCAGGTTCCGGCTTCGCCGCCGGCGCCTCGCGCGGCGCGCCGAGGCCGCTGAGCGCGTTGTGCACGTTCTGGATCAGCTGCGGCAGATCGTTGACCGCCACGCTGTTGTTGCTGACATGCGCCGAGACGATGTCCGCGGTGAGTGTGACGATGGTTTCGTTGGTGTCCGTGCCTTCAGCCATAGCTCCGCCTGTCCGTGAATATCTACCACCGGATGTTGCGAGGTCAGCCCCTTGCCCGGCAAATGATCCGTTTTGGTGGTATTTACAAGCGGAATTTGCGGAATTCGAAAATTCGTCTCAAATCCGCACCGTCCTCGCCAAGGTGAGCGCGTCGAATAGCTGGCCGTCGCGGCCGTTATAATAGTTGCGGCGGCGGCCGACCTCGCGAAAGCCGGCCCGCTTGTAGAGCGCCACGGCCGGGTTGCCGTCGCGGACTTCGAGGTGGAGCCGCGTCGCCCGCCGGGCGCGGGCGGCGGCGACGAATTCGTCGAGCAGGCGCGCGCCGGTGCCATAGCCTTGCGCCGCGCGCTTGACCGCCAGAAGCAGCAGCTCGGCTTCCCCCGCAATCGCGCGGCTGAGGGCGAAGCCGACCACGTCCCCGTCGTCGCGGGCGAGCGAGAGCCATACGCCCGGCAGCGGCAGGAGCCCGGAGCATTGTGGCCCCGTCCAGGCTTCCCCGTAGGCGGGGTCGAAGCTGTCCTCCATCACGCCCATCACCGCGTTGAGGTCGGCGACCGTGCCCGGCTCCAGGACGAGGCGGTCCCCGTTCATGCCGCCGGCTTCGCGTCGGACCCGCGTCCGTAGATCGGCCGGGGCGGGAGCGTGCGCAGCGCCGCGGGGATGAGGCGCGCGTCGGCGGCGCGCGGCAGCGCATCGGTCGCCGTGCCGTATCCCCGTGCCAAGACCAGCGCCTCGGCGCCCGACCCCGCGACGACCTCCGCGCGGGTCACTTCGGCCGCCTCGGCAGGGGTGAGGGAGCGCAGAGCGTCGATGGGCGCGAGCGGGCCATGGCGGAAGCTTTGCACGAAAAGCTGCCCATGTCCCCCGTGCAGGGCCACGGCAAGCTCCTCCGCGTCGACCGCCGCGGCGACGGCAGCCATGGCGCTGTAGGCGGAGAGGGGCACCCGCCAGCCGATGGCGAGGCCGTGGGCGGCGGCGAGACCGACGCGGATGCCGGTGAAGCTGCCCGGGCCGGCGTCCACCAGCACGCCATCGGGGCGTCGTCCCGCGAGAAGATCCTCGATCATCGGGACGAGCCGCTCGGCATGGCCGCGGCCGACCAGCTCATGCCGCTCATCGGTGAGGCGCCCGCCGTCGATGAGCGCCGCGGAGCAGGCGGCGGTGGCGCTGTCGATGACGAGCAGCATCGCCCCGTTCCAGCCCCGCGCGTCAGACCGCTTCGACCGCTTCGACCTCGGGAACGTAGTGGCGCAGCAGGCTCTCGATGCCCTGCTTCAGGGTCATCGTGGAGGAGGGGCAGCCCGAGCAGGCGCCGTGCATGGCGAGGAACACCGTGCCTTCGCGGAAGCCGCGGTAGACGATGTCGCCGCCGTCCTGGGCGACGGCAGGCCGCACGCGAGTCTCGATCAGCTCGCGGATCTGCGCGACCACGTCCGGATCCTCGCCGGCATCGTCGATATCGGCTGCGGGAGCCACCGCGATGCCGCCGGCGCTGGCCGGGCGGAACAGGGGGGCCCCGCCCGAGAAATGGTCGAGCAGCACGCTCAGCACCTGCGGCTTGAGGTCGCGCCATTCGGAGCCGGGCGCGGCGGTGACCGAGATAAAATCGCGGCCGAAGAACACACCTTCGACGTCGCCGAGCGAGAAGAGAGCCTCGGCGAGCGGAGAGGCCTCCGCCTCTTCGGGTGTGGCGAAGTCGCGCGTTCCGGCCTCCATCACCCGCTGGCCGGGAAGGAATTTGAGGGTTGCCGGATTGGGCGTGGTTTCGGTCTGGATCAGCATGGAGGGCATGTGGACCTCTCGCGAGGCGGGATCAAGAGCAGGGCTCCCAGCCGCTCCGGCGGCTAATTCACTGATCTGGGTGAGGATCGGGCGAATCCCAGGATCGAAGCCGGACCTGCTCGGTTCCGGGCGGCGTGGCGCCGAGAGCTTTCGGCCGGCCACGGATCGGGACGAGGAGAGACATTATGAGGAAGATCATGTTCGCGGCTGCGCTTTGCATCAGCGCCGCGGCGGTCGCCCAGACCACCGGCGGGACCGGCAGCGGCCAGAGTGGCGGCACTGGAACGGGCGCGGGTCAGACTGGCGGCACGGGCACCGGCGCCGGCGGTACGACGGGCAGCGGCGGTTCCGGCGGTATGTCGACCGGGCAGGGCGGCGGGACCGGCATGGGCTCCGGCGGCGGTACGGGCACGGGCGGCGACATGTCGACCGGCCAGGGCGGCGGGACCGGCATGGGCTCCGGCGGCGGTACGGGCACGGGTGGCGACATGTCGACCGGCCAGGGCGGTGGTGCCGGCGCGGGCACCGGCGGCGGCATGGGCGACATGTCGACGGGCCAAGGCGGCGGTGCCGGCACGGGCAGCGGCGGCGGCGCCTCGGGCGGTGGCTGGTCCAGCGGCGGCGCCGGCGGAACGGGGGCGGCGGCCCAGGGCAATTATCCGCGCTGCTCGCGCACGGTGACCGACAGCTGCATCCAGTCGGGCGGCCGCTCCAGCCGTCCCCGGCGGCGCTGACCCACGCGGGAGCGCGGCCGCGGTCGCGCTCCCCTCGGGGGCGCCTTCCCAACCGTCGGGAATGCCCGGCCCGTCCAGCTGAAGGCGAGACCGAGCTTTTCCACGCGGGGAACCTGGAACAGCGTCTCCAGCATCGCACTTGCGCGGATCAGAACGGGAAGCGGCCTGGCTGGTGGTGGTGACCCCAACGGGACTCGAACCCGTGTTTTCGCCGTGAAAGGGCGACGTCCTAGACCGCTAGACGATGGGGCCAGCGCGGGCAGAGGCGGCACTTAGGGTGAGGGGCGGGCGGCGTCAATCCGCCCAGGCGGCGTCCTCCAGGTGGAGCTCGGCGGCGATCCGGTCGCCCCATTCGTCGCGCTTGATCCGGCCGGCGACCCACAATTTGCGGTGTGGCGGCGCGGCCAGCATCGCCTCCCCGAGCGGGCTGTCGGCCATCCGGAAGGCGATCGCCTTGATGCGGCGGCCGTCGTCGCCTGAGAGGATGAGGCGCAGGTGGCCGTTCCCCACCACGTCCGCCTTGACGATCCGCACCGGCCCGGCGGCGACGCGGGGCGCGGGCCAGCCGGCGCCGTAGGGGCCGCCGGCCTCCAGCGCATCGCACAGGGTCGGGCAGACCCCGCCCGGGGCGAGGATCGCGTCGAGCAGAAGCGCGCGATCGTCGCGGGCGCGGGCGACGTCGGCGGCCAGCCGGTCGTCGAGGAACTCCGCGAGGGCGTCGATGCCGCCGGGCGCCACCGTCACCCCCGCCGCCATGGCATGGCCGCCGCCGGCGACGAGCAGGCCCATGTCCTTGGCCGCGAGGATGGCGGCGCCGAGATCTACGCCGCCGATCGACCGCCCGGAGCCCTTGCCGATCCCGTCCTCGCCAATGGCGACGACGATGGCGGGGCGGCCGATCTTCTCCTTGAGGCGGCCGGCGACGATGCCGATCACGCCCGGATGCCAGCCCTCGGACGAGACCACCGCGACCGCGCGATTGCCCTGCGCGCCGCACAGCTGCTCGGCGGCCTCGCACACCATCGCCTCGATCGCGCGCCGCTCCTCGTTGAGGCGGTCGAGCTCGGCGGCGATCGCCCGCGCCTCCTCCGCATCCTCGGTGGTGAGAAGCCGCACGCCGAGATCCGACTTGCCGACGCGCCCGGCGGCGTTGATGCGGGGGGCGAGCGCGAAGCCGAGGTCCGTGCAGGTTGGTCGCCCGGTGAGGCGCGCCGCGTCGGCGAGGGCGGCGAGGCCGGTGTTGCGGCGCTGCGCCATCACCTTCAGCCCCTGGGTGACGAAGGCCCGGTTGAGGCCCCGCAGCTGGGCGACGTCGGCGACGGTGCCGAGCGCGACCAGATCGAGCAGGTCGATGATCCGCGGCTCGGCCCGCCCGGCGAAGAAGCCGCGGCCGCGCAGCACGCGGACGAGCGCCGCGCCGAGCAGGAAGCAGACTCCCACCGCGGCGAGGTGCCCGTGCGAGGCGGCGAGCGCCTCCTCGTCGAGCCGGTTCGGATTGACGAGCGCGTGCGCGACCGGGAGCTGCGAGGCGCATTTGTGATGATCGACCACGATCACGTCGAGGCCGGCGGCGCGCGCCATCTCCAGCGCCTCGAACGCCTGCGCCCCGCAATCGACGGTGACGACCAGCCGCGCCCCCTCCCGCGCCAGCCGCACCAGCGCTTCGCCCGAGGGGCCGTAGCCCTCCATCAGCCGGTCCGGGATATAGGCTTTGGGGTCGCAGCCGAGGTCGCGCAGCAGCCGCATCAGCAAGGCCGCCGAAGTCGCGCCGTCGACGTCGTAATCGCCGAAGACGGTGACCGGCTCGCGCGCCTCGACGGCGTCGGCGAGGCGGTCGGCGGCGCGGTCCATGTCGCGGAAGATGGACGGGTCCGGCATGAAGCCGCGGATGGTCGGCTCGCGATGCCGGTCGAGCTCGGACCGGATCACGCCGCGGGCCATCAGCAGCTGGTCGACGAGGTCGTCGGGCCGGAAGCCGTCGTCATGGCCGTCCGCGGCCGAGCCCCGCCAGCGCCAGGGCTGGCCGAGGATCGAGCGGGAGACTCCGCAGACGTGAGCGGTGGTGAGCATCGCGGCCGCACGCTACGCCCTTCGGCGGCCGCTGTGAATCCGCCTCGGCAGGTTCATCCACAGGAAAAGCGCGCCGGGCTATCGTCCCTCCTGCTGCTCGGCGACGCGGAACGTCTGCAGCATGCACCCCGTCCAGCCGCCCGGCCCTACCGTGCTGCAGGAGCCGATCCCCGCCTCCCCCATCTCGTAGAGGGAATGGCGCTCGCGCGACACGCTCTGCGTCGTGCCGTGCGGATCGAAACCCTCGGGCCGGATCGGCAGGCGGTAGCGCTCGTCGTTCCGGCGCCTCGCGCAGACGACGATCTCCGCGTCCGCCGCCCCGGCACGGCACTCGTCCTCGGGCAGGATGCGCAGCCGCGCCAGGTCCTCGACTTCGGACGCGGGCGAGGCCTGCTGCGCCGATGCCGGCCGCTCTCCGCCGGCGGCAAGGCCGATCAGGAGCGCGGTGCGGACGCAAAGGCTGCGCATCCTCGCGACTGTGCGCCGCGTGCGGCCGCGGCGCAAGCCGGCCGCGCTACGCCTTCGATCAGTCCGCGTGGAGGCCGGGCTCGTGCCGGTGCTCGCCGCGGACCCAGCGGACGGTGCCGGTCGAGGCGCGCATGACGACGCTTTCGGTGCTGATGCAGTCCCTGCGCCGCTTGACCCCCCTCAGCAGCGACCCGTCCGTCACTCCCGTGGCCGCGAAGATGACGTCGCCGCGGGCGAGGTCCTGAAGGTCGTAGATGCGGTCGAGGTCCTCGACGCCCCAGCGGGCGGCGCGGGCGCGCTCGGCATCGTTGCGGAAGATGAGACGCCCCTTGAACTGCCCCCCGACGCAGCGCAGCGCAGCGGCGGCGAGCACCCCCTCCGGCGCCCCGCCCTGGCCCATGTAGATGTCGATCGTGGTGTCGGGATCGGTCACCGCGATCACGCCCGCGACGTCCCCGTCGGGGATCAGCTGGATACCGCAGCCGAGCGCGCGCAGCTCGGCGATGAGGGCGCTGTGGCGCGGCCGGTCGAGCACGCAGACGATGATGTCGGACGGGTCCACCCCCTTGGCCGCCGCCACGGCGCGGACATTGTCGGAGGCCCCGCGGGCGAGGTCGATCGTCCCTTCCGGATAACCGGGGCCGATGGCGAGCTTCTCCATGTAGACGTCGGGCGCGTTGAGCAGGCAGCCCTCCTCGCCGATGGCGAGCACCGCGAGCGAGTTGGACCCCGCCTTGGCGGTGATCGTCGTCCCTTCCAGCGGATCGAGCGCGATGTCGATCCGCGGGCCGTTGCCGGTGCCGACCTTCTCGCCGATGAACAGCATCGGCGCCTCGTCGCGCTCGCCCTCGCCGATGACGACCGTGCCGTCGAACTCGAGCTGGTTGAGCGCATCGCGCATCGCCGTGACCGCCGCCGCGTCAGCCGCCTGCTCGTTGCCGCGCCCGACCAGACGCGACGCCGCCACCGCCGCCGCCTCGGTGACCCGCACCATCTCCAGCACCAGCACCCGGTCGAGCACATGGCTTCCCGACACCACCATCGGCATCCTCCCATCGTTACGGCGGCGATAGGCGAGGGGCCCCACAAAGTCGAGGCGGCGGCTCCTCCGCGTGAAGCGCGACGCCCGATTGCGAGGCAGGAATGGCCGTGGCAGAGTGCCGTTCACGCAACGGGGGGGCACATGGGGGCGAGAGGTGGACGGGGGAGACGGCGCGTGCGTCGGGGCGCCGCAGTAACGGTCGTACTGTCGCTGAGCAGCTCGGCAGCCGCATATGGTCCGGCTCCGAACGCTGAGCTGACGTCCCCGGCGCGGATCCAGGCTCTGGCGGCCGCCGTCACGCGCGACGATTGCGCCGAGGTGATCCGGCTCGGGGCGCCAATCGCCGATGCGGGCGCGCGTGCCGGCCTGCCCGCCGACGCGGAAGCCGAGATCCAGGAGGTCGTGGCGAGCTGCGAGTGGCGCGCCGGGACCACGGACGCGGCCTATCGGCACGCGCTGCGCGGTACGACCCTGGACGAGGCTTCCGAGTGGCTGTGGCGCTCGCGTCTCGCGCTGGAGCTGACGGCAAAGCGATATGAGGATGCCGTCGCCACCATCGAGGCGATGAGCCGGGGGAGAGGGGCCGCGCTCAACTCGATCGACCTCGGCTGGATGCACCTGCTCAATCGCGAACTGCGGGACTCGCACAAGACCCCGGCGCGAAAGCGGCTTCTGGCCGTGCTGGCGAGCGATGCCTATGCGCCCGATCAAGCTTATGGTCCGCTGGAGAGTTACCGGCTCGAATATGCCAGACTGCTGGCTGAAGAGGGCGACAAGGCGGCGGCCGCTGCCCAGGTTCGGCGGCTGCAGTCGCGGCACGGAATTTCCGGCGCGCTGTTCGACTCGCGCCTGCGCGAATGGGTCGATCCGGGTGTCGACCTCCGCTCCGCCGCGGAGACAGCCCTCGCGCGCTACAAGGAGGCCGCCGCACTTTACCCCGACCGGCTCGGCCCCCTCGTTATGGCCGCGAGCGAGCTGCGCAGCCTGGGAAGGCCGCAGGAGGCGGTGGCGCTTCTCGATGTGGCCCGGGGCAGGATCGACGATCCGGCGGGGTTCGAAGACCGTGAGGAGCAGCTCAATTGGTGGTGGGATGAGCTCGGCCGCACCTACCATCAACTCGGCCGCTACGAGGAGATGGTGGATGCATTCCGCAAGGGCGCCGCGATCGCGGAGAGTGGAAAGAATGTCAGCCAGGTCATCAACCTCGCGGAAGCGCAGAACAGCTTCGGCCGCGGCGAGGATGCCCTGAAGACGCTCGCCGTCTTCAGCGACCCCGAGCGGTCGACCAGCCCCTACGGTGCCATGGAGATGCGTTTCGCGAGGGGCTGCGCTTATGCCGTCGCGGGTCGCCCTTCGGAGGCCGCGGCGGATCTCGCTTTCGCCCGTGCGCACGAAAAGGATCATCCGGAGGCGCTCGCCGACCTCCTCCTCTGCCTTGGCGACATGGATGGAGCGGCCGCCGCGTTCATTCGGCGCCTCGAAGATCCCGAGCGTCGGGCAGACGCCCTGCTCCAGCTCAGCGACTATGACGCACCGCCGGTCGCGCGGCCGCCCCATCCCGTCGAGTCGAGACTGCCTGCGCTCAAGCAGCGGCCGGACGTGCAGGCGGCGATCGCGAAAGCCGGAGGCATTCGCCGTATCCGGCTGCAAAGAGGCGAGCTTTAGCGTCGCTGCGCCTGCTCGGCGGGCACGGCCCGCTGTGCGGTGCGCCAGCGACCTGCTCGGCACCGGTTCGGACCCATTGCGGAGGTCAGCCGCCGGTGCGAGAGTAGGTTCAGACTCGGTGGGAGGAATTTTGTGGGCATATTGAGGCTGTTGTTGGTCGCTGTCCTCGCTTTCTCCGCAGCTCCGGCCGCTTCGCAGGGCGCCTCCCTCAGCCCCGGGGCGCACGAGCAGATCGTGAACGGCGTCAGGCTCTGGTATCGCGTCGCCGGGCGGCGGCAGGGCAGGCCGGTCGTCTTCCTCCACGGCGGCCCGGGCCAGGGAAGCCAGACCTTCGCGCGCTTCGCCGGCCCGGCGCTCGAGCGCGACAACCGCATGGTCTACCTCGACCAGCGGGGCAGCGGACGCTCGGAGAAGCACTGGGCCAAGCGCTATTCGCTCGACCTGATGGTCGACGATCTGGAGAAGCTGCGCCGGCAATGGGGCACCGAGCGGATCGACCTCATCGGCCACAGCTTCGGCACCATCCTGGCGATGGAATATGCCGCTCGCTATCCGCAGCACGTCTCACACCTGGTGCTGTCCGGCGCGGTGGTCGATTTCCCGGCTCTTCTCGACCTCGGCTGCGCCCGGCTCGAGAAGGTCGATCCGGAAACCTACGCGAAGGCGGTCGCGTCGCTTCCGGCGGGATCGCAGCGACGCTGCCACCTGTTCGAGGCGCCTCGTTCGTTCATCGACGGCAACATGTATCCGGATCCGGCGACCATGAAGCTCGTCGACGAAACCGACGCGAGCGACGGCATGTACAATACCGGCGAGATATTCGGCGCCCTCGCGGAGCAGGGCATGCTGAACTACCGCTTCGACAAGGCGGATCGCCTCACCATGCCGGTCCTCGCGATCCAGGGCGGCAAAGACTACCAGGCGGCCGTGGAGCCGGTCCGCGCCTTCATCGGGCGCGTTCCCGGCGCCCGCCTGCTCGAATATGAGGGCCGGGGCCACTTCATGTTCGTCGAGGACCCGGAGCGCTTCGCCCGCGACGTCACCGCCTTCCTGCGGGAGCGGCGGCGGTAACCTTTTCCATTGTCCCCGCCGCCCTCGAAGGCGGCCACGATCATCGCCCGGCACTAATCCGACCGTGCGCGACAGCGCGCGCCAGGCGTTCAGTTCGCGCGGCCGGGGCAAAGAATCTCCAGCATGTCACCCTCTTCGGGGAGAGGCCGCTCGCGGTGGGTAGCGACGGCAACAAGCGCCTCGCGCCGGCTCGGCAAGTGCAGGATCAGACTGCGCGTCATGCCGTTACTGCCGCCAAAGGCCGCACTGCGGGTCCCGCACCGGGCCGAGGCGCCATACATCATCTGCTGAAAACGCTGACGGATGTCGGGCCGGAACAAAGGCCCGTCCTCCGTCGCGGCGGCAAAGCGCTGCAGATCTGCGAGCGTTGTCATCATTCCGCCGGCGCCCATCAAATTCCAGGACACGCCTGTCTTCCAGACCCTCCGGCTGAGCGGGTCGCCCCACGCACCGCCGTCGCGGCACTGCTGCGTCACGGGCAGCCCGTCTCGGTCGACCGACAGATAGCCCGTGTCCCGCATCCCTGACGGATTGAAGACGTTGCGACGGACATACTCCTCGTAAGGCTCGCCCGATGCGGTTTCGATCACGGCAGCGAGCAGCGTAAACCCGGCATTGGAATAGGCCGTCTGCAGGCCCGGCTGAAATTGGAGCGGCGCGGACCATATCCGCGCCAGCAGCTGCCTCCGGCTAAGCGGCGCATAGTCGTAGCCTTCTACAGACCACTGGGCCTGGGGAAGTGGCCGTCCCTTTGGGCCGAGGAGGTCGGGAATGCCGGAACTGTGGGCGAGCAGTTGCGCGATGGTGATCGAGCGCTTGTCCTTTGGAACACCCGAGAAGAGATCGCCCACTGCGTCGTCGAGCTTCAGTTTGCCGGCCTCGACGAGCTTCAATATGGCGGCCGTGGTGAAGAGCTTCGTGAGCGAACCGCCGTCGAACAGGGCCTCCGCCGGCATGCGAGCGCCGCCGCTGCATCCCAAGCTTCCGTAGCCACGGGTAACCGCGCGTTCTTCATGCCGATAGGCGAGCAGATACGCTCCGCCCTCCTGCGCTTGCTGGCTGAACAGGCGATCCAGGCGCTGGACACGATCCTCGAATGTGTCGACCCGTGAGGGAGAGCCGGCAGTCTGGGCCGCGGCTTCGGCGGCCATCAGCAGCGCCAGGAGTGCCGCGATGGGCGCTCGTGCCGGTAGTCTTCGGGCCATGGCGAACCTTTGCGGATCACGGCGGATTGACCGAGGCCGTTTGTGTTAGCGGCCATTGACGGCCCTGCCAACGTGGGCGCGCTCTTCTGACGTCCGCATGTGCAACAATCGCAAGCACGGCGGCCGTCATTGCATTTGATTGCTCCGGCGGCCGCACTACCTGCCGCGGACATGTTCGTGGGGAAATTCCGATGATCCAGATGGCCGACATCCTGGTGCTGAGCCAGGACGATTTTCTAGACCGCCAGGTCCGCTCCGCCTTTTTCGCGGCGGGCGAGCGGCGGTGGCGGCTGCCGTTCCTGCGCCGGGGCTGAGAATCCTCGGCAGGTGACGCGCGCGCCATTGACGGCGCGGGGCGGTTGATGGACAGTCCGCGTCCCGGCAGGGGGCGCGATGACCAGTCTTGAATTGATCGACATCCGAAAGGCCTACGGGACGACGAGCGTCCTCGACGGCGTGTCGCTGAGCATGGAGGCCCGCGAGTTCGTCGCCTTCCTCGGCCCCTCGGGCTCAGGCAAGTCGACCCTGCTGCGCATCATCGCCGGCCTCGAGACGCTCGACAGCGGCGAGGTGTGGCTCGAGGGACAGCGGATCGATCCGCTCCGCCCCGGCGACCGCGGCGTCGCCATGGTCTTCCAGCATTACGCCCTCTACCCGCACATGAGCGTGCGCGACAACATGGCCTTCGGCCTTCGCAACGCGCGTGTGCCGAAGGAGGAGATCGAGACCCGGGTCGCGGAGGCGGCGCGGGTGCTCGAGATCGAGCCGCACCTCGACAAGAAGCCGGGGCAGATGTCGGGCGGGCAGCGGCAGCGCGTCGCGATCGGCCGCGCCATCGTCAAGCACCCGAAGGTCTTCCTCCTCGACGAGCCGCTCTCCAACCTCGACGCGGCGCTGCGGATGCGCACCCGGATCGAGCTCGCCCAGCTGCGTCAGCGGGTCGACGCCTCCTTCATCATGGTCACCCACGACCAGGCCGAGGCGATGACGCTCGCCGACAGGATCGTGGTGATGAACGACCGCCGCATCCAGCAGGTCGGGCGGCCGATGGAGGTCTACAGCCGTCCCGCCAACACCTTCGTCGCCCGCTTCGTCGGCTCTCCGGCGATGACGCTGGCGCCGGCGGAGCTGGTCCCCGGCGACGGGGCGTTCGCGCGCGTCCGCATGGGCGACGGCGCTGAGGTCGAGACGCGGGTGCCGCGCACGGGCCTTCCGGAAGGCGCGCCGCTCCAGCTGGGGCTTCGTCCGGAGGCGGTGAGCGTCGCCGCGGCCGGGGCGGGCACCACCAGCGCCAAGGTCGAGCTCCTCGAGCGGCTCGGCGACCGGACCCTGGTCTACGCCGCCCTCGCCGACGGGCTGGAGGTGATCGCGGAGGACAAGGGGAACAGCCGTCTTGCCGTCGGCGACACCGTCGGCCTGGCGATCAACGGCGCCGCCACCCACCTGTTCGACCCCGACGGCGCCGGCCACCATTGCGAGGAGGCTTCGGCTTGAAGCTGGCGGCGGGCAGGCACCGGCTCGACGGCCTCGTCTTCGTCGCTCCCTTCCTGTTCGCCTACACCTTCCTGCTCATCTACCCGCTGCTGCGCGGCATCGTTACCAGCTTCTACCGGGCCGACCTGTTCGGCGGCGGGACCTTCGTCGGCCTCGGCAATTACACGCGTCTCGCCGCCGATCCGGTCTTCCACCAGGCGCTGCTCAACACCTTCAAATACGCGCTGCTGATCGTGCCGCCGCTGACGATCATCGCCTTGCTCCTCGCCCTCGCCCTCAACAAGGCGACGCGGGGCGCTGCGATCTTCCGCGGCCTCTTCTTCTCCTCCTCGGTGCTGTCGGTGACGATCGTCACGCTGATCTGGCGCTTCATCCTGGCGCCGGACGCGGGCCTGATCGGCGAGATCATGCAGGGGCTGGGGCGCGATCCCATCCCGTTCCTCAGCGATCCCGACCTCACCATCCCCGCCGTCGCCATCACCACGATCTGGTGGTCGCTGGGGCTGCCGATGATGCTGTTCCTTGCCGGGCTCCAGCAGATACCGGAGGACATTTACGAGGCGGCGGCGCTCGACCGGGCGAGCCGCTGGACGATCTTCTGGAAGGTGACGTTGCCGTCGCTGCGGCGGACGATGATCCTCGTCATCATGCTGCAGACCGCGGCGCAGCTGCAGATCTTCGGCCAGGCGCAATTGCTCACCGGCGGCGGGCCGAGCGGCGCGTCGCGGCCGCTGGTGCTGCTCATCTACGAAGTCTCGTTCGGCCGATGGGAGCGCGGCTATGCGACGGCGATGGCCGAAGTGCTGTTCATGCTGATCCTGGCGCTCACCCTCTTCCAATATTGGGCGGCCCGTCCGCGGGAGGATCGCTGAGCGATGGCCGCCGCCGGCACCCGCACCCGCTTCACCCCGCTCGGCTTCGCCGCGATGCTGGTCGCCGCCTTCATCATGGTGGCGCCGCTGCTGTGGACGGTGGCGCTCTCGCTCAAGGCGAATTCGGAGCTGATGCGCGACAGCGGCGCCGCCTTCTCCGGCCCCTACACGCTCGAAAACTATTCCTCGATCCTCAAGGGCAACCTCGTCTTCCGCTGGCTGCTCAACAGCTTCATCGTCTCGATCGGGACGACGCTGGGCGTCCTCGTCCTCTGCTCGCTCGCGGGCTACGGCTTCTCGCGGCTCGAATTCCCGTTCCGCCGGACCCTGTTCGTCTTCGTGCTCCTCGGCCTCGCCATTCCCGAGCAGGCGGTGATCCTGCCGCAGCACCAGCTCTTCGCCGAGCTCGGCCTCCACAACACCTTCCCGGGGCTGATCCTTCCGGGCCTTGCGGGTCCGTTCGGGGTCTTCTTCATGACCCAATATTTCCGGGCCATCCCGCGCGACCTCGACGAGGCGGCGATGCTCGACGGGGCGTCGCGCTTCACCATCTTCTGGAAGGTGCTGCTGCCGCTGACCCGGCCGGCCCAGGCGACGCTCGGCGTGTTCACCTTCCTCGCCTCGTGGAACAGCTATTGGTGGCCGCTCATCTCGGCGACTCGCAGCGACATGTTCACCCTCACCGTCGGGCTCGCGTCGGCGCAGATGAACTATGCGCAGACCAGCGGCCTCGGCTTCCTGATGGCGCAGGCGGTGTTCGCGGCGATCCCGATCCTCATCGTCTACATCATCTTCCAGAAGCAGATCGTGCGCGCCATGGCCGGGACGGCGGTGCGATGAAGGCGAAGCTCGCCGCAGCCCTGGCCGCCGCGGCCGCTTTGTTCGGCTGCGCCGGCGAGGACCAGCGCACCGACATCGACCTCCAGCGCTTCTTCGGCGAGTGCGGCGCCGTCTACGGCCGCTCGACCGACATCTCGACCGCCGAGGGCGAGTGCGGAATCGTCACCACCCTCATCAACCGGTTCAACGCCGAGAATCCGGACGTGAACGTGCGGGTGAACGTGGTCGCCTGGCCGGGCTACACCCAGCTCGCCGCCCAGATCGCCGCCGGGGACCCGCCGGACCTGGTGACGATGCACCAGGGCGTCATCTCCGATTATCAGGTGCGCGGGCTGCTCGAGCCGATGGCGCCGATCTTCGGGGAGGCGGGGATCGACGCGGCGGGCTTCACCGAGGCCGGGCTGCGCGGGGTCACCAAGGGCGGGGCGATCTACGGCCTCCCCTGGGACACGGTCGGCGGGCTGTTCCACGTCAACACCCGCCTCTTCGCCCAGGCGGGGCTGATGAAAGGCGGCAAGCCCGTCCTGCCGACCTCGGCCGAAGAGCTCGTCGAACAGGCCCGCCAGTTTCGTCAGAGAACCGGAAAGCCCTATCTCGTCCAGTCGCAGGTCAACGACCCCGCGACGCACGTGCGCAACTTCTACACCTACCTCCTCGCCCAAGGCGCCCCCATCTTCCCCGATCCCAAGCACATCCGGGTGCGGACGCCGGAGGGACGGCGGGTGATCCAGTTCTTCCGCAGCATCAACGGGCAGGGCCTCTCGACCCGCAACCAGGACGATCCGGCGGCGATCGGGACCTTCATGAACGGCGGCGGCGGGGTGTTCCTGACCGGCACCTGGATGATCGGCTCGTTCGACCAGGAGGCGAAGACGCCGGGGCGGCCGCTCCACGACAGCTACGCCGTCTTCCCCTATCCGCGCCTCTGGGGGCGGCAGGCGGCGTTCGTCGACGGCCACTCCTGGGTCATGCCGAAGCGCGAGCGCACGCCCGAGCAGCGCCGGGCCATTGCGCGCCTGTTGCGCTTCATGGCCGACCACAATTTCGACTGGTCGCGGACCGGCCATATCCCGGCGAGCCGGGCGGTGGTGGAGAGCGCCGCCTTCCGGGCCCTGCCGCACCGCAGCGACATCGCCCCGCTCGCGCAGATCGGCTCGCCGCTCCCGGGCTACGTCCAGCGGCAGGGGGCGATCGAGGGGCTGCTCGGCGAGGAGGTCTCCGCCGCCGTCACCGGCCAGAAAGCGATCGAGCCGGCCCTCGCCGACGCCGAGCGGCGGGTCAACGAGCTGCTGGCGCAGACCGCGAGCTGAGCCGCCCGCCGACCGCCGCGATCGCCGCGGCGACCGCATCCTCGATCCCCAGTTCGCTCGTGTCGAGAACGTGCGCGTCCTCGGCGGCCCTCAGCGGCGCGGCGGCGCGGCTGCGGTCGCGCTCGTCGCGGGCGCGGATGTCGAGCAGCACTTCCTCGGGATCGGCCCTGAGGCCCATGCGCAGCAGTTCGTCGTAGCGGCGGCGGGCACGAACTTCCGGCGCCGCGGTGACGAAGAGCTTGGCGTCGGCTCCGGGCGCGATCACCGTGCCGATGTCGCGGCCGTCGAGCACCGCCCCGCCGGCCTGGCCGGCGAAGGCGCGCTGGCGCTCGACCAGCGCCGCCCGCACCGCCGGATAGGCCGAGATGCGCGAGGCGATCCCGCCCGCCGCCTCGCTCTTCAGCTCCGGGTCGGCGAAGTCGGTCTGGGAGAAATCGCAGGCCTTCAGCGCCTCGAACTCGCTTGCCGGATCCCCGCCCCAGCGCAGCAGGTTGAGGGCGACGGCACGGTAAAGCAGCCCCGTGTCCATGTGCGGCAGGCCGTAATGGCCGGCGAGGGCCTTGGCGATCGTGCCCTTGCCGCTGGCGGCGGGTCCGTCGACGGCGATGATCATCGGGTCATTTCCGGCTCGAAAAGGGGCGGGCGGCTTGGCTTTTGACAGCGCCGACCCCATGTGGCAAGGCGCCCGCCGACCCCCGCCGGGGCTTCCCCAGGCGGCAGCCTTTCCATATCGAACTCGGAGATTTCCCACCCATGGTGAAGCCTGAATGGGGCACGAAGCGGACCTGCCCGAAATGCGGCACCCGCTTCTACGATCTCGGCAAGGAAGATCCGGTGACCTGCATCCAGTGCGGCGTCGCCTGGGATCCCGAGCCGGTCCTCAAGTCCAAGCAGCCGCTGCCGTTCGACGCCCCCAAGAAGGAGGTCGAGGTGGACGAGAAGGAGGATGCGGATCTCGCTGCCGAGGATCTCGCCATCGACGACGATGCCGAGGAGAATCCGGACGACGAGGTCGATCTGGGCGGCGACGACGACATCGGCGTGCCGGGAGCGGGCGACGAGGACGAGGAAGTCTAAACCGGCTTGCGTGGGGAGGCGGCCTCGCTTACATCCGCCACCGCCGCCACCCAGGGCGGCAGCAAGGTATGGGGCCGTAGCTCAGCTGGGAGAGCGTCGCAATGGCATTGCGAAGGTCAGGGGTTCGATCCCCCTCGGCTCCACCATTCAAGCAAAAAATTTGGCGGAATTCCGCCATTTGATCGAGCGGTTTGATCGCCGTCCCACATTTTCGTTCCACTCGCGCTGGGCTGTTGTGAGACGCCTCTTAGCGATTCTGCATACTTATCCTACTGCAAGCCTCCGATCTGCCCCCATCCCGAAAATGCAGTGAAGCCAAGTAAGCCATGGCCTTCAGGTGCAAAGGGCGAACGTGGGAGCGTCGATTGCCCTCCGAGTACTTCTTGGTAGAACCATGAAATGCTGACCGGTGAGAAATCCGAGAAGTGAACGCGGGAGCGAAGCGTTCTCGCCGAGCCGGCGGCCGAGCTACCGAGCGCGGCATGGCCTTTCAGGGTGAGATCGCTGCCTGGATCGCCAGTCACATGCTCGCTGATCTTCCAGTCGGAAGCCGATTTGGCCTCGACCCTGCGGAAACCGCTGTCCAGCTAAGGTGTGAGACGGGGATCGGCTTGGATGATATCGAGGTGACGCTCAGTGGAGGCGGCACACTGAAGGTCCAGTGCAAGACCCGTCTCGCCATTTCGGACAAACCAGAGTCGCCATTCGGTAAATTGGTGGCACAGTTGGTGGCGGAGCTTGCTCGAGATCCGCTGCTCAGGCCAGAGTCTAGCGCGCTAGCTATTGTAGTTGCTGCTCCTGGGTCGCGCCAATTAGACGCTTTTGAAGCCGCGTGCAGGCGCGTTGAAGCAGGTGGAGTAGAAGAGCTTCAAAACGCCTCAGCGGTAGAACAAGCGATCTTCGCGAAGTTTTCCTCCCTGGCACACCAGGCCGCGGAAGGAGGCGAGACGGAAGCGCTCGATATTCGGCAGCTGGCCTCGCTCGTGAGAGTGAGGGCATTCGAGTTCGGCACGACTGGGTCAACACGGCGAACGGCGATACACGTCCTCGAACGGGAAATCCTCGATGCCCCGGAGGGTGAAAAGGTCTTTGACGCCCTACTCTCAATCATCAGCGACATAATTTCGACCGGCATTCCGACCACTCGGACCGAACTTCTCATTAAATTCCGACGCAAGGGCTTTGGAAATTCGCGGGCTCGCGCACTGCCGAGTCTCGCCCCCCGTCTCGGCGCGGAGCTGGTACTTACACCAAGAAGCACGGCTGATGTGCCGACAAGACGCTCTTCTGTAGGCGAGATCGTACAGTGGGGGCACCTCATTGATGGTCATTATTGTGAGCGTCCAGCGGTTTTGATGGAGGCACTCTCGAATTACCGCGAGTGGAAAGCTGGAGCTTCCCAAACGACCAATTCGCGAAAGCTTCCCTGCTTTTGGATTGACGGCCGTTCAGGAGATGGAAAATCGGTCCTCCTCTTGCAGATGTGCGAAGCGATCCTCCTCAGCGAAGACGGGACGATCATCGTTCAAACCGTGCTGCCAGATGCCCTTCCCGACGTAATCCAGGTTATCGAGATGGAAGGATCTCCGTCCACACAGTACCTCGTCTTAGTTGAGGATATCCATACTACGGGAGATCAGAAGAGCGTTTCTTCAGCTCTTAAGCTTCAGACTGACTCCCTGTCTATGAATATCGGCATTTTGTGCTGCGGACCGACGCCCGAGATGCAAGCATTCGTCTCCGCTAACCGCTCAATTTCAATTCGCCAATGGACTATGCCGCCGCTCTCCGCAGACGATACGCGACGGCTGGGGGAATGGTTTGCGGCTGACGTTACCACTCCCGGATCGGATGGAAGAGACCTCTTGGTGGAGACTCTGTTCATCGCGAGAGTGGGGCAGCCGCTAAATACATTCGCTACTTCGTTCGCTAGTCGGTTGCGCACATTCGATGTATTCGACTTGGTTCAAAATATTGTAGCAATCAATGCACTCGATCTCCGCGCCCCGATGGAACTTCTCGAGAGTCGCGACCAGCGCGACTCGATAGAACGCTTAGCCCGGGGCGATCAACTCCATTTCGAGATCACAGAAGAGGCTTGGGGCCGAGGCGTTCGCTTGATCCACGGCGCTATTGCATGGCGTCTTTTTTCTAGCTGGAGTGAAGACCCTCTGCGGGATCCTCCTATTGAGAGACGGTTTGCTAGGGCGTTAGCTGCAGCGATATCAGCGCTGCCTGAGCATTATCGGTTTATTGCCTCTCTCACGAGGCAGACTGGAAGACGCCTTCATTCGCTGGAGACAAGCGCTTCAGCTCGAATGGATGTGAGGGAATTCTGGTCCGCGCTCTTAGATGCCGTACGCGCCGAGAAGCACGCCTATGCTACCATAATTGCAACCATGCTCGCTGGCTCAGACACCTGGAACAGCGCGCTCGATCCTACGAAACTACTATGTCTTGCCGCAGATATCTTCGGCGATACCGAAGTGCCGACCGCTCCCCGCGCCTATCTAGGCGCTTGGCTAAGCGCTAAATCCTCGCACTCTCCCGAAGTCTCTATTCAATACCGGGAGCAATCGGAAACGCTCTGCCTAAAGGATAGCGCACATCCCATTGCTGAAGACGTCGTTCGCAAGCTTGTTAGTTGTGGCTCAAATGCGGAATTTGTCGACTCATGGCTAACCGCGCGAGGGGCGGTTGATATATCCCCTCATGTTCTCTGTGTCTTGCTAGGAAAATTTGGCCCGCGCCCGACTATCATTTCAGCGACGAACAAGTGGGTACGAACCAACTGGGAGCGACGTGTGCCTCCCCAGCCGCTGTGCGTAGCGATGCGTTATACTGACTCCGATAAGACTAAGCGCCTCGCAAAGGAATGGCTATCCTCGCGTCCTATCAGGGCAGAGAACAGTGATCTCATTTGTGCTTGGCTCGGAAGATCGCCCCGTGACCCCGATGCACGAAAGGCTGCGGAGGAGTGGCTCTTGGCCGAGTACCGATCCGACCGAGCGGTTGACGTGCTTTCAGTCCTTCTTAATTCTCTATTTCCGTCTGAGCTAGAAAGGCTCAGGTCAACGGTTCAGAGGATTTTAGAAGCCCATTCTAATTCTCCAAGAACTGGGGATGTTATACCAAAGCTGTTAAAAACCTACCGCAAGGAAGAGTATTTTCTGGACTATGCTCGGCGCTGGGTTCAAGCGAACCTTTCCGGTAACGCCTCTCGGAATGTTATCGGTGGTCTCGCCTCCTCCGACTGGCAGTCCGATATCTCAAGAAAGACGGTTTTCGCGTGGATAGAGACGCATGCCGACTCACATATAGTCCCGGAGGTCATCTCGTCGCTGCTCAAAGTAGGCTCCGAGGATCCCGAGACAGTGGGATTTGTCATCCAGTATTGTTCTGATCACATCGGGAATGCCTCGTTGTTCAATACTCTTGGAACTCTCATACGCCTAGGTATCTGTAGAGAAGACAGTCTAATCCTGTCGGCAGTGTGGATCGTCGCTCACTTTGATCATCCGGGTTCTGCTAATCTATTGTCGTCTCTGTTAAACAGTTTCGCAGAAGAGCGTGATATAGTAGCGCTCGCGCTGGAATGGATGCGAGGCCATCTTGGGTATCTGCAGGGAGGACACCTACTATCCACCTTGTGGCGCTGTGCACCGACTGATGATCTCGACGACATTTCATTTGAATGGTATCGGCTGCACTACGAAGAGGTTCAAGCTGCCGAGGTGATCGCTGCGGCCTTGTCTCGGTCTGAGCTGGACGCTGTATGGGATAAGGTTGCGACAGATTGGCTACGCGATAACACGCACCGTCCAGTTCAACAGCAGGAAGTTTTGGCGGCGGCGGTGGCTAGCGCCCCAGATCGATGGTGCGCACAAGCTTTGGAATTGCTGAAGTCGGTTCGCCGTCCGTCTTCGAGCTTGATACACGCGCTTTTAACTGCGGGCGTGCAAAGCGAGGAACTGGGATGTGCGATTGAGCGGCTCTTGGTCAACTCGGATAGTTATGTACAAGTACGGGAAGAGGTACTTGTCTCGTGGCTGGCGTCTGGTGATGTGGCCGCCGTCAACTTCGCTCTGAAAGTGGATGGACGTGACGGTAGACAAATCGACGGCAATCAGCTGTTTGGAATAGCAACCCGAGCCTGTGCTAGGAGTTGGCAGTCTTTGATGGCTGTAGCAACCGAGACGCCACGTCTTCGCCGCGATATTGCTTGGAGAATAGGGCAGGGGTTAAAGTCCGTGACTGTTGACTTCGTATCAATCGCAGGGTCGCTTCGCGATTGGCCGTCGGACTGCAGGGGTGAGCTGGTCGCCGGTCTACTGAAATCAGACTGCGACACTGCCGATCTCCTGACGCCCTTATTGGAATGGCTTTCTGAGAGGCGCCGGCCATGGGGCTATCGCGCGGTGCTCAGTGGCTTGCACGCACGCATGAAAAAGGAGGGCACCTTCGCGAGCCGACTCCCTCGCTACGTCTACGAAGATGTTCGTGCGCTCGGCGAGGCTCCTAGATAGGCGCTCATATCGACGAAATTTGTGCAGAGATATGGACGAGCGAAGCTTCTCTCGAGCGGCTCCCGCCACTCAATTTCGCCGCTGCTTGACAACCTGTTAGGCTGGGCTGAGTCCTCTCCAATCGTCCGCGCGGGCGTGAGGCATGGACCGGCGGACTTCGTAACCTCGCTCAGGCCCAGAGCGGCCGTCACCAAGAGGAAGCCGCCGCTTTTCGCCCCTGTACCACCACGCGGACGAGGGCGTGGAGTTCGGGCAGAAACGAAGGGGGTCACCCTGAATCACAAGGTGAAGCCACGCCCACCCACCTGGCCTGAACCCCGGGCCAAGCAGGAGAGGGCAGATGATGGACACCGATCGAATCTGGATTGGCCTCGACCTAGGCGAACAATGGACCAACGTGTGTGTGCTAAATGACGCTGGAGAGGTGCTGGCAGAGCAGCAGTGTCCAACTCAGTTCTCGGATGTGGAGTCCGCGCTTTCGCCGTTCCCCATACCGCAGATAGCGTTGATCTCCGTGGAAGCCGGAACGGGGACTCATCTCGTGCCGGGCCTCACGAAGGCAGGTTATCCCGTTCGAATTTTCGAATCTCGCAAGGCAAGCAAATTCCTCGCTATCCGACGAAACAAGACGGACAGCAGCGACGCCAAAGGCTTGGCCGATATTGGCCGCCTCGACCAAAACGCCG
>DASVVY010000162.1:0-48132 GCA_036386335.1 Allosphingosinicella sp.
CGGCGGTCGGCATCAGCTCGACGGTGGTGATTCCGAGCTTCACCAGATGCTCGATGACCGCCGGGTGGGAGAGGCCGGCGAAGGTCCCCTGCGCCTCCGCCGGCACGTCAGGATGCCGCTTCGTGAAGCCTTTCACGTGAAGCTCGTAAACGACCGTGTCCGCCCAGGCTGCGAGCGGGGCGTGCCCGCTGAGGGGGGCGTTCGGCGGCAGCACGATCGCCTTTGGCATGTGCGGCGCGCTGTCGCTCGGGTCGAAGGCGAGGTCGTCCGCCCCTTCGGGATAAGGGAACATCGAGGGGTGCAGCCGGAACGGCCGGTCGAGCAGCCGGGCATAGGGGTCGACCAGGAGCTTCGCCGCATTGAACCTCTGTCCCTCGCCAGGAGCGAACGGACCATGGGCCCGCAGGCCGTAGCGCGCACCCGGCGCGACCCCGGCGACGTGGCCGTGGAAGACGTTGCCGCTCCGCTCCGGCAGCCGGATCCGCTCCAGCTCCCGCTCCCCCGCGTCGTCGAACAGGCACAATTCGATGGCGGTGGCGTGGGCGGAGAAGACCGCCACGTTCACGCCGCGCGCATCGGGCGTGACGCCGAGCGGTTCCGGCGATCCTTCGGTGATGCGTCCAGTCATTGGCGGGCGGCGATCAGCTCGCGGTAGAGGGCGGCATATTCGTGCGCCGGGCCGGTCCAGGACACGTCGGTCCCCATGCCGTTTCGCTGCAATCTCTCCCAGGCCTGCGGCTGCCGGTAGAGCTGCGCCGCGCGGCGGATGGCGCTTTCCAGCATCGTCTCGTTCACCGGTGAGAATTGGATGCCGGTGGCGGCGCCGGCCGCCATGGCGACGGGGCTCGCGTCGATGATCGTGTCGGCGAGGCCGCCGACCCGCGCCACCACGGGCACCGCGCCGTAGCGAAGCGCGCAGAGCTGGGTGAGGCCGCAGGGCTCGAAGCGGGACGGGACCAGCAGCGCGTCGCACCCCGCCTGGATCAGATGCGCGAGGCCTTCGTCATAGCCGATCATGCAGCCGATCCGCCCCGGATTCACGCCCGCGGCGGTGCGATACGCCTCCTCCAGCGCCGGATCGCCGGCGCCGAGGAGGGCGAGCTGCCCGCCTTCGTGGAGCAGGACCGGCAGCGCGGCGAGCAGCAGGTCCAGCCCCTTTTGCCAGCCGAGGCGGGAGATGACGCCGAACAGCGGCGCTCCGGGAGCTTCCTCGAGCCTGAGGCGGGCCTGGAGGGCCCGCTTGTTGGCGGCGCGAGCGGACAGGGTCTGCGCGTCGTAGGGAGCGGGGATCAGCGGGTCGGCGGCCGGATTCCAGACCTTGGTGTCGATGCCGTTGAGGATGCCGCGGAGGAGATCGGCCCGTCCCCGCAGCAGGCCCTGGAGGCCCATTCCGAACTCGTCGGAGGTGATCTCGCTGGCATAGGTGGGCGAGACGGTGGTGATCCGGTCGGCGAGGCGGAGCCCCGCTTTCAGGTACCCGATATGGCCGTGATATTCGATGCCGTCGAGCGTCAGCGCCTCGCGCGGGAAGCCGAGCCGGGCGAGGAGTGTCGGCGGGAAGGCGCCCTGAAAGGCGAGATTGTGGACGGTAATCACCGTCCCCGGCCGGGCGCCGCCGTCATAATGGAGATAGGCCGGTGCGAGGCCCGACTGCCAATCGTGGCAGTGGACCACGGCCGGCTGCCACGCGGGAAGCAGCCCCTTCCCCAGATCGGCCCCGACGCGGGCGAGTGCGGCGAAGCGGAAGGCGTTGTCGGGCCAGTCGCTGCCGTCCGGCGCCTGATAAGGGTTGCCGGGCCGGCCGAAGAGGTGCGGCGCATCGAGGACGAACAGGTCAAGCCCCTTGGCACGCCCGGCGAGGAGCCGCGCCGGGCCGCCGAACAGGTCCGGGAGTTCGTGCACGGCCTCCGCGCGCCGCATGGCCTTCAGCACGGCGGGATAACCGGGCACGAGGCTGCGGACCGAGAAGCCCTGCTTCGCCAGCGCCGCCGGCAGCGCGCCGGCGACGTCGGCGAGGCCGCCGGTCTTGATCAGCGGGTAGATTTCCGAGGCGATCGACAGGATCGCGGTGCGCGTCATCCTTCCAGCCGGTCGATCATCGGCTGGGTGATCAGGCACACGCCCTCGTCGGTGCGACGGAAGCGGCGGGCGTCCTCCTCCGGATCCTCGCCGACGACGAGGCCCTCCGGAATCCTGACCCCGCGATCGACGATCACGTTCCTGAGCCGCGCGTGGCGTCCGATCTCGACCTGCGGCAGGATCACGGTGCGGTCGACGGTCGTGTAGGATTTCACCCGCACCCCGGTGAACAGCAGCGAGTTGGAGAGCTTGCCGCCCGAGACGATGCAGTCGCCGGAGACGAGCGAGGACACCGCCTCGCCGCGGCGGCCGTCCTGGTCGTGGACGAACTTCGCCGGCGCGACCATCTCGCTGTAGGTCCAGATCGGCCAGCTATGGTCGTAGAGGTCGAGGTCCGGCGTCACCGTCGTCAGGTCAATGTTCGCCTGGAAATAGGAATCGAGCGTCCCCGCGTCGCGCCAGTAGCAGGGGGCGTCGCAATGGGAGCGCAGGCACGAGCGGCTGAACTGGTGGGCGTAGGCCTTGCCCTGCCTGACCAGCTTCGGGATGATGTCCTTGCCGAAATCGTGACTCGAAGTCGGGTCCGCCGCGTCCTCGCGCAGCAGCTCGAACAGGAGCTTGGTCTCGAAGACGTATATGCCCATGCTGGCGAGCGCCACGTCCGGCTTCCCCGGCATCGCGGGCGGATCGGCCGGCTTCTCGATGAAGTCGATGATTCGGTCGTGCTCGTCGATATGCATGACGCCGAAGCCGCTCGCCTCCACGCGTGGCACCTCGATGCAGCCCACCGTCACGTCGGCGCCGGTCTCGACATGCTCGCAGAGCATGATCTCGTAATCCATCTTGTAGACGTGGTCGCCCGCGAGGATCACGATGTACTGGGGTGCGTAGCTTTCGATGATGTCGATGTTCTGCGTCACCGCGTCGGCCGTGCCGAGGTACCACATCTCCTCCGAGACGCGCTGGCTCGCGGGCAGGATGTCGAAGCTCTCGTTCCGTTCGGTGCGGAAGAAGGACCAGCCGCGCTGGAGGTGGCGGATCAGGCTGTGCGCCTTGTACTGCGTCGCGACCGCGATGCGCCGGATGCCGGAGTTGAGCGCATTGGAGAGCGCGAAGTCGATGATCCGGGTCTTGCCGCCGAAATAGACCGCCGGCTTGGCGCGCCGGTCCGTCAGCTCCATCAACCTGCTGCCGCGCCCGCCGGCCAGGACGTAAGCCATCGCATAGCGTGCGAACGGGCCATGATGCGAGGGAGCTGGGGCCATGTTTCCTCTCCTGTTTTGGTTATGGAAACCGCGAAACGCGGCGCTGGTTTCATCGACCTCCGAGCTGGAAGTAGAGCGTCGAGAGCGGCGGGATGGTGACCTCGGCCGAGGCCGGGAAGCCGTGGGACGGGTGGGCGGTGGCGGTGACCGCCCCGAGATTTCCCATGCCGGAGCCGCCGAAGTCGCGGGCGTCGGAGTTGAACACCTCCGTCCACCGCCCCTCCGCGGGGAGGCCGATCCGGTAGCCGGGCCGCGGCACCGGCGTCAGGTTCGACACCGCCGCCACCGGTGCGTCGTCCGGTTCGCCGAAACGGAGCCAGGCGAGGACCGACTGGTCCGCATCGTCGGCGACGATCCAGCGGAAGCCCTCGCCCTCGCAGTCGCGCGCGTGGAGGGCGGGGATGGTCCGGTACAGCCGGTTGAGCTCGCTCACCGCGGCCTTGAGGCCGGCGTGGAGCGGGTGGCCGAGCAGGTGCCAGTCGAGCTCAGTGCCGAAATTCCACTCCCGCTCCTGCCCGAACTCCTGGCCCATGAAGAGGAGCTTCTTGCCCGGATGCGCCCACATGAAGCCGTAATAGGCGCGGGCGTTGGCGAATTTCTGCCACTGGTCTCCGGGCATGCGGCCGAGGATCGAGCCTTTGCCGTGCACCACCTCGTCGTGGCTGAGCGGCAGCACGAAATTCTCGGAAAAGGCGTAATGGAGGCCGAAGGTCAGCTGGTGGTGGTGGAAACGCCGGTGGACCGGCTCGCGCGACATGTAGTCGAGCGTGTCGTTCATCCAGCCCATGTTCCACTTGAAGCCGAAACCGAGGCCGCCCTCGTGCACCGGGGCCGACACGCCCGGCCAGGCGGTCGATTCCTCGGCGACGGTGAAGCGGTCCGGAAACTGGCCGTAGACGATCCGGTTGAGCTCGCGCAGGAACGCCTCGGCCTCGCGATTCTCCCGCCCGCCCTCGGCGTTCGGGATCCACTGCCCCGCCTCGCGCGAATAATCGAGGTAGAGCATCGAGGCGACCGCATCGACCCGCAGCGCGTCGATGCCGAACGTTTCGAGCCAATAGAGCGCGTTGGCGATCAGGTAATTAACGACCTCCCTCCGGCCGAAATTGTAGATTGCAGTACCCCAGTCCGGATGGAACCCCCTGCGCGGGTCCTCATGCTCGTAGAGCGCGGTGCCGTCGAAGCGCGACAGGCCGTGGACGTCGATCGGGAAGTGGGCGGGCACCCAGTCGAGGATCACGCCGAGCCCCGCCTCGTGCGCCTGCCGGACGAGACGCGCGAAGCCGGCGGGGTCGCCAAACCGGCGGGTGGGGGCGAACAGGCCGATCGGCTGGTAGCCCCAGCTGTCGTCGAGCGGGTGCTCCGAGACGGGCAGGAATTCGAGGTGGGTGAAGCCCATCTCCGCAGCATAGGGGATCAGCCGCTCGGCGAGCTGGTCGTAGCTGTTGAAGCCTCCGTCCGGCCGCCGCTGCCACGAGCCGAGGTGGACCTCGTAAATCGATATAGGCGCCCGCCGCAGGTCGCTCGGCGGCGCATAGGCGGCACGCGCGTCGGGCAGCGCGCTCAGCCGCTCGACCACCGAGGCCGTCGCCGGTCGCATCTCCGATCCGGCGCCCACCGGGTCGGCCTTCAGCGGCAGCAGCTCGCCGCCCCGGCCGATTATCTCGTATTTGTAGCGTGTGCCCGGCTGCAGATCGGGGATGAAAATCTCCCAGATGCCGCTGTCGTACCGCGCGCGCATCGCGTGGCGGCGACCGTCCCACTCGTTGAAGTCGCCGACCACCGCCACCCGGCGGGCATTCGGCGCCCAGACGGCGAAGGAGACTCCCTCCACGCCCTCATGCGTAATTGGGTGGGCACCGAGCCGCTCCCACAGCCGGCGGTGCGAGCCTTCGCCGAGGAAATAATCGTCCATCGGCCCGAGCACCGGCCCAAACCGGTACGGGTCGGCGACATCCCAGGAGGCCTCTCCGGCCGAGGCGCGGAAGCGGTAGAGCGGGAGATCCTGGACCGGAAGGAAGCCCTCGAAGAAGCCGTCCTCGTGACGCCGCGGCAGCGGGCCGAGCGAGGCGCCGTCCGCCGCGACCAGCTCGACCTCCGCCGCGCCGGGGATCAGCGCCCGAACGACGACGCCGCCCCCGGTGCGGTGCGGGCCCAGGATCGCGAACGGGTCGCCGTGGCGCGCGGCGAGGAGGGCCGCGACTTCGGCCTCTCCCGCGCGCCAGGCTTCCTGCTTCGCGTTCACTTCGACAGCGGCACCTTCCAGATCTCCTCCGCATATTCGCGGACGGCGCGGTCGGACGAGAACCAGCCCACCTGCGCGACGTTCAGCATCGCACTCTTCCACCACGTGCGCGGCTCGCGCCAGCGGCGGGCGACGTCCGCCTGCCGCGCGGCAAAGGAATCGAAGTCCGCTGCCACCATGAAGTAATCGTGGTGGGTGATGGTATCGACGATCTCCTTGTAGCGGTCGGGGTCGTCGGGCGAGAAGCGGCCGTTGGCGATCTCCTCCAGGGCCTGCGACAGCATCGGCGAGGACGCGATGACCTCCTCCATGCCGATCCCCTGAGCCCGCCGCGCCTCGATCTCCTGCGCGGTCATTCCGAAGATGAAGATATTCTCCTCCCCGACATGCTCCAGGATCTCGATATTGGCGCCGTCGAGCGTGCCGATCGTCAGCGCGCCGTTCAGCGCCAGCTTCATGTTGCCGGTGCCCGACGCCTCCATGCCGGCGGTCGAGATCTGCTCCGACAGGTCCGATGCCGGGATAATCGATTCGGCGAGGCTGACGTTGTAGTTGGGCATGAAGACGACCTTCAGCCGGCCGCGAATGGTCGCGTCGCTGTTCACCACCCGGGCGACGTCGTTGATCAGCTTGATGATCAGCTTGGCCCTGTGGTAGCTCGCCGCCGCCTTGCCGGCGAAGATCTTGACCCGCGGCGTCCACTCCTTGGTCGGATGGGCCCGCATCGCGCCATAGAGCGCCACCGTCTCCAGGATGTTGAGCAGCTGGCGCTTATATTCGTGGATGCGCTTGATCTGGACATCGAACATCGCGCTCGGGTCGACCTTGATGCCGAGCCGCTCGCCGATCAGGCCCGACAGCGCGACCTTGTTCTGCCGCCGCACCGCCATCAGCCGCTCCTGGAGGCTGGCATCCTCGGCATGCCTGGCGAGCTCCGCCATCGCGTCCGGATCGTCGAGCACGCGCTCGCCGGCGACGTCCACCAGCAACTTGGTAAGCCCCGGGTTCGCCTCGTGAAGCCAGCGGCGGAAGGTGATGCCGTTGGTCTTGTTGACGATCCGCTCCGGATAGATGGTGTGGAAGTCGCGGAACACCGTCTCCCGCATCAGCTCGGTGTGGAGCGCGGAGACACCGTTCACCTTGTGCGAGCCGAGGAAGCTCAGTGCCCCCATCCGAACCTGGCGCGGCCCGTGCTCGTCGATCAGCGACACCGCCGAGAGCAGCCCCTCGTCGACCTGCCCGGCCTCGCGCAGGCGGTCGAGGTGGAGGGCGTTGATCAGGTAGATGATCTGCATGTGGCGCGGCAGCATCCGCTCGAGCAGCGGCACCGGCCAGCTCTCGAGCGCCTCGGGGAGCAGCGTGTGGTTGGTGTATGAGAAGACGCCGGTGGTGATCCGCCAGGCTTCCTCCCACTCGACCCCGTGCTCGTCCACCAGCAGGCGCATCATCTCGGCGACGCCGATCGCGGGGTGGGTGTCGTTGAGCTGGATGGCGACACACTCGGGGAGCGATTGCAGGGCCCCGTGCTCGGCGAGGTGGCGCCGGATCAGGTCCTGCAGCGATGCCGAGGCGAAGAAATATTCCTGCCTGAGGCGCAGCTCCTCGCCGGCCGGAGTCTCGTCGCTGGGGTACAGAACGTGGCTGATCGCCTCCGCGCGGGAGCGAGCGGCGAGGGCGCCGACATGGTCGCCGCGGTTGAAGGCGTCGAGCCGGATCGGATCGGCCGCACGCGCCGACCAGAGCCGCAGCGTGTTCACATGCCCGCCGCGCCAGCCGACCACCGGCGTGTCATAGGCGACGGCGTCGACCGTCTCGCCCGGCACCCACTTGCCGCGGGCGCCGGGCATCTCGGCGTCGAGCGCCTCGACGACGCCTCCGAAGCCGATCGGGTAGGAGACTTCCGGCCGCTCGAACTCCCAGGGATTGCCGAAGGAGAGCCAGTTCTCCGGATATTCCTGCTGCCAGCCGTCCTTGATCACCTGGCGGAAGAGGCCGTGGTCGTACCGTATGCCGTAGCCGTGGGCCGGCACGCCGACGCTCGCCATCGATTCCATGTAGCAGGCGGCGAGACGGCCGAGACCGCCATTGCCGAGCGCCGGGTCGGGCTCGAGGCCGCGCAGCTTCTCGAGATCGACGCCGAGTTCCGCCAGCGCCGCCCGCATCGTCTCGGTGAGACCGAGATTGTTCAGCGAATCGAGCAGCAGCCGCCCGATCAGGAACTCGAGCGAGAGATAATAGACCCTCTTCTTCTTCTGCGCCTTGGTGGTGCGGGTGGAGGTCATCCAGCGTTCGATCACCCGATCGCGGACGGCAAGGGCGGTGGCGAGGAACCAGTCGCGGTCGCTGGCGGCGACCGGGTCCTTGCCGACCGAATAAGCGAGCTTCGCGACGATCGCCCGGCGCAGCGTCGCGACGTCCTCGTCCTGGGACGGCAGTGCGAGCTGCGCGACGACCTCCTCGTTCGGACGGGTGGCAGCGGAACGGATTTCGGCCATGTGGCTCCTTCAGGGGCAGTATAGAACGGAGATGGAATCGCGGAAGCAACGCGCCGGACGGGCGGTGGTGCCGCGAGGGTGGAACGAACCGGCCGCGGAAGCAAGCCGGTCCCGTAACGATCGGCAGTTCAGCGCTGGTCCTCCAGCGAAGCCATGTCGATCACGAATCGGTATTTGACGTCGCTCTTCTGCATCCGCTCGTAGGCGGTTTCGATCTGCTGGATCGGGATCGTCTCGATGTCGGCGACGATGCCGTGCTCAGCGCAGAAATCGAGCATCTCCTGCGTCTCGGCGATGCCGCCGATCAGCGAGCCCGACAGGCTGCGCCGGCGCATGATGAGATGGGCGACGTTGGGCGGGGGGTGCGGCTCGGGCGGGACGCCGACCAGCGTCATCGCGCCGTCCCGCTTGAGCAGCGCCAGGAACGGGTTGAGATCGTGAGGCGCGGCGACCGTGTTGAGGATGAAATCGAAGCTGCCGGTGTGGCTGCCCATCTGGTCGGCGTCGCGCGAGACCACCACTTCGCTCGCGCCGAGCTTCTTCGCGTCCTCAACCTTGCCGGGTGACGTCGTGAAGGCGACCACGTGGGCGCCGAGCGCGCGGGCGAGCTTGATCCCCATGTGGCCCAGGCCGCCGATGCCGACCACGCCGACCTTGCTGCCGGGGCCGACCTTCCAGTGGCGCAGCGGCGACCAGGTGGTGATGCCGGCACAGAGAAGCGGCGCAACGGCGGCGAGCTGGTCCTCGCGGTGCCGGACGTGGAGGACGAATTCCTCGCGGACGACGATGCGGTCGGAATAGCCGCCGTAGGTGTTGGCGCCGGTGCCCTGCTCCGGCCCGTTATAGGTGCCTGTAAAGCCGCCATCGCAATATTGCTCGAGACCCTCCTCGCAGGCACTGCAGCTAAGGCAGGAATCCACCATGCAGCCGACGCCGACGAGCTCGCCTTCGCGGAACTTGGTGACGGCATCGCCGACCGCCTTCACCTCGCCGACGATCTCATGGCCGGGAACGCACGGATATTTGGTGCCCGACCACTCGCCGCGGGCGGTGTGGAGGTCGGAGTGGCAGACGCCGCACCAGCGGATGGCGATGACGACATCGTTGGGCCTCGGATCGCGCCGCTCGAAGCTGAACGGCTCGAATTCGGACGTGGGCGAGTGGACGGCATAGCCGCGCGCATCGAGCATGATTGGAACTTCCCCTTCTCGACCGCCCCCAACGAAGCCCGGCGCGGAAGGTTCAGCCGAAAATGAAAAGGGCGGCCGGCCCCTCGGCCGACCGCCCTTTCGACGCGCAATGCGGGAACGTCAGCGGGCGCCCGCGAGCAGCTCGCCCATCCGCTTCTTGCCCATACCCGGGAGCTTGGCGGCGGCGGCGGACGCTGCGGCCTTGTTGCCGGCGCCGCCGACCTGGACGAGGCCGACCATGCCCATGCCGGTGTGCGGCAGGCACTTGTAGCCGTAGACGCCCGGCTTGGTGAAGCGGACGACGATCTCTTCGTTGATCTTGCCCTTGAAGGTCGGGCCGCCGGCCGGGGACATGCCCGCGACGGACTCGGCGTTGTGGCCCTTGCTGGCGGCGACGAACTTCACCGTGTCGCCCGGCGCGACCTTGATGAAGGCCGGCTCGAACACCATCAGGCGCCCGTCGGAGCCCTTGTTCAGCATCTTCACCTGATGCTCCTTCGCCGCGGCGGGCGAGGCAGCGAGAGCAAGACCGGCCAGCAGCGCGGCGGCTCCATAAGCGAGCTTCATCATTCTATCTCCCAACATTCTCAGATGACCCCTTCCTTCAGGAACTGGGTCGCGAAATGGGCGCCTCGCGCCGACATAGCCATGTAGGTGAGCGACGGGTTCTGACAGCCGCCCGACGCCATGCATGCACCATCGGTGATGAACAGGTTCGGAACGTCGTGGGCCTGATTGTACTTGTTTAACACGGACTTGGTCGGATCCTTGCCCATGTGGGCGGTGCCCATCTCGTGGATGCCGAGGCCGAGGCCGCCATAATGCTTGCCCGCGGTGATGTCGGTGCAGCCCGCCGCCTCGAGCATCGCCTTGCCGTCGGCATAGGCCTGGGCGATGATCTTCTTGTCGTTCTCGCCCAGCGAGCAGTCGATGTGAGCGATGGGGATGCCCCACTTGTCCTTGTTGGTCGGGTGGAGGGTGACGCGATTCTCCGGCCGCGGCAGCATCTCACCGAAGCCGCCCATGCCGACCCGCCACTTGCCGGGCGCGCGCAGGCTCTTCTTGTAATCGGCGCCCGCGCCGTTCTGCCAGGTGCCCCGGCGCCAGTTCTCGCGCAGGATGCTGCCCTGGTAGCCGAAGCCGCGGACGAAATCCCCCGCCTCAGTGACGTTGCGATAGCGCGGAATGTAGAAGCCGTTGGGGCGGCGGCCGCGGTGATAGAGCGCGTCGTTGCCCGGATAGGTGCCGCCGATGCCGATGCCGCTCAAATGGTCCATGAGGTAGCGGCCGACGGCGTCGGACTTGTTGGCGATGCCGCGCGGGAAGGCCTCCGACGTCGAGTTCAGCATGATCTGAGCGGTGCCGATCGCCGAGGCGCAGAGGAAGATCACCTTGCCCTCGTAGGTGCGGCCCTGCTTCGTCTTGGCGTCGATCACCCGCACGCCAGTCGCCTTGCCGGTCTTGGGATCGTAGATGACGCTGTGGCCGATCGCGTCGGTGACGACGGTCAGGTTGCCGGTCCGCTCGGCCGCCGGCAGCGTCGCGCTCAGGCTCGAGAAATAGGCGCCGTAGGAGCAGCCCCGCTCGCACAGCGAACGGTACTGGCAGGAGACGCGGCCGAGCTCCTCATGGTGCGGCTGCGCTTCGGTGAGGTGGGCGCAGCGGCCGGTGATCAGCTTCCGGGTCGGGAAGGCCGCCTCCATCTTGGCCTTGAAGTCCTTCTCCGCGGAGGTGAGCTCCATCGGTGGCAGGAACTGGCCGTCCGGGAGCTGCGGCAGGCCCTCGCGCGAGCCCGAGATGCCGGCGAACTTCTCGACATGGTCGTACCAGGGGGCCATGTCCTCGTAGCGGATCGGCCAGTCGGAGCCGTGGCCGTCCTTGGCGTTCGATTCGAAGTCCATCGGGCTGAGCCGGTAGGATTGGCGCGCCCACATCAGCGAGCGGCCGCCGAGATGGTAGCCGCGAATCCACATGAAAGGCTTGTCTTCGGGATAGGTGTAGGGGTGGTCGCTGTCCTTCACCCAGAATTGTTGGGTGGCGCTGGAGAAGGCGTAGCACTGGCTCTGGATCGCATAATCCTTCGCGACCTCCTCTTCCGGCACGAAGCCGAAATTCTCCAGCTCCCACGGATTGAGGGAATCCTTGTAGTCGGCGCCGTGCTCGACATGGCGGCCGCGCTCGATGATGAGCGTCTTCAAACCCTTTTCGGTCAGCTCCTTTGCGGCCCAGCCACCGCTCATGCCGGAACCGACGACGATCGCGTCAAACATCTTTCAAACCCCTCAGACAGCCCAGCCGCGCGTGTCCGGCGTCACCGGCATCGACGGCTCCCATTTCCCCGGCGTCAGCTCATAGCGAAGCTCCTGCGTCGCGCCGGGCTCCGACAGATAGTAGAGTGTCAGCACCAGCTCCTTGAACCGGCGGTACATCGCATCCTCGGCGATGAACTTCTCCGTGTCGTACCAGGTGACGAACTCGGCCTGCTTTGCCGGCGACAGCCGCGGCAGCGAGGCGCGATCGCGGGACAGGGCCGCGCGGTCCATCTCGTCGACCACAGTCTTGAACTGTGCCTTGTGCTCGGCCGAAGCCCAGTTCGCCATCAGCGCATCGAGATTGGCCGGTACGCCCGCATCGCGCGCACCCGGCGTGTCGGTACGCGGAATGACCGCCTCCGCGAACGCATCGACGACCGCGAGCTGCGCGACGCTGAAGAATTTCGGTGCGCCCGCGGCGGCCTTGGCAAAGGCATCCGCCGGGACGCCGGCCATGCTGCCGCCGACCAGCAGGATCGCACTGCGCAGCAACGCGCGCCGGTCCATCGCCGGCATGTACTCAGGTGAAAGCACGCCCTCTCCTCTCCCGCTCAAAAGGCTTTGCTCTTGTTAGCGCTCCCATAGTCGCGATAAGTGGGGCTGTCCAGCGCGCCGATCGCGCTGGGCGCGGAAATTTTTGCGTCTATTCAGATGCTTACCGTACCCGGAGGAGAAGAGGGGATTATGACGTTTTTGCGCCAGCTGCTGCTGCTCATCGGCCTAGCGGGCCTTTTCGCCTCCGGCGCCGCGGCGGCGCCGGCCTCGCAGCCGCGAGTTCTTCTCTATTCGGGCTCGACCGGCTACCGCCACGCCTCGATCGAGCCCGGCGTCGCCGCGATCAAGGCGCTCGGCGCGCGCGAGAAGATCGTCATCGTCCACAGCGAGGATCCGAGCGTCTTCACCGACGCCAATCTGCGCGGCTTCCAGGCGATCATCTTCCTCAGCACCAGCACCGACCCCAAGAAGCCCGAATCGGAGTGGTTCCAGGGCGCGCGGCGCGACGCGCTGCAGGCGTTCGTGCACCGCGGCGGCGGCATCGTGGGCATCCACGCCGCCTCCGATTCGCACTATAACTGGCCCTGGTACGGCAAGATGATCGGCGGCCATTTCGCGCGCCATCCGCAGGGGACGCCCGAAGGCGTGATCAAGATCGTGGACCGCAAGCACGCCGCCACCAAGGGCCTGCCGGCGACGGTGCGGCGCGTCGACGAATGGTATTATTTCGACGATTACGATCCCGAAGCGCACCTCCTCGTCAGCCTCGACCCCGCCACGATCGGCGAGAAGGACGCCAATCCGAACCCGGTCTCCTGGGCCAAGGAGTTCGAGGGAGGCCGGGTCTTCTACACGGCGATGGGCCACACAAACGAGACCTACACCGAGCGCAATTTCCTCAACCACCTCGCCGGCGGCCTGCGCTGGGTGATGAAGCGCAGGTAGAGCCTTCCCTGGAGGTCGCCGCCGCTCAGGCCGGCGCGTTCCGGCTCCTGATCCCGGTCAACCGGGCGGCGGGGGCAGCAGCTCGCGCCGAATTCTGAGCGATTTCATCGCCAGCCGGATCTCGTAGAGGAAGAGCAGCAGCCCGAGCGTCAGCAGGGCCATGGCCAGGATGAAGAGGAGCGCGATCGGCCGGCCGAACTCGATCTCGGTCAGATCGGCGACGAACAGGATCGCCACCACCAGGCAGACGAACAGCGCGCTCGCCGTGCAGGCGCTGATCGCGTGGTTCACCACCGTCATCCGCCGGTCGAGGATGCACAGCTCGGCGGCGGCGCGGGCGCGCTCGGTCTCCTCCAACGACTCGAACTCGCGCTCGAGGTGCCGCGCCCGGTCGACCACCCTCGCCAGCCGCTGGGCGAGAACGTTGAGGATCCCGCCGATCCCGGCGAGGAGAAACACGGGTGCGATCGCCAGTTGGATCAGGTGCGCGATAGCGTTGACGGGAAGACTCTGGCCCATGACGCCTCCCCAAGCGACCGGACGGCGGATTCGATCCCTGCAGCTTCAGACGTGCGGCGATCCGCCGCACCAGCGCGCGCTGGAAGCGGGGCGATTTCCGGCGCAGAGTGGGCCGATGGCTTGAAGGCCGATCGCAACGGAGGTGAGGATGAAGGCTGTGACGATGGCGGCATTTCTGCTGGCGGGGTGCACGGCGGCCGGCGGCGGCAGCGACCGAATCGGGCTGGGCGAGTGGGTGGCTCGCGACATCAACGGCATGCCCGTGGTCAGCGGGCCGGTCACCTTCCGGCTCGAAAAGGGCGGCCGCGCGAGCGGCAGCGGCGGCTGCAACAGCTGGTCGGCGCCATACGACCTGAAGGCGCGGGAGGGCATCCGGATCGGACCGGTGACGAGCACCCGCAAGGCGTGCGAGCCGGCGGTGATGGAGCAGGAGAATCGCTACTTCGAGATCCTGAGGCTGGCCCAGGGCTACAGCTTCTACTCCGACCGCAGCCTCTCGCTGATCGCCGCCGACGGCCGCGCCGTCCGCTTCCGGAGCCGCTAAGCTGCGGCACTTGCCAGCCGCCGCCCCGCAGTCCACTTTCCGGGGCAGGGGAGGGGTTCCGTCATGCTGAAGCGGATGCTCGTGATCGGATCGCTCGCGGCGGGGTCGGCCGCGCTGGCCGCGGGGGGAACCCTGTCCTACGCGCCCAAACCGCGCTGGGCCGAGGAGCCGGAGAGCGAAACAGTCTGCGCCGCTATCGAGAAGGAATGCCCGGCGCTCTGGGCGAAGGACCAGATCGAGAGCGATATCGCCTATGACGAGCTGTACGACGTCAAGGGCGAGCTCGCCGGCGTCCGCGTCACCAAGGGCACCGGGTGCGCACCGCTCGACGAGAGCCTCGCTCTCGGCCACGCCAAGTTCCGGCTCGCCTTCCACGAAGAGGGCAAGCCCGACCTTAACGAGACCCGGGTGGAGCTGCGGCCGGATATCGATCCGGACGGGGTTCGCATCGTGAAAAGCTCGGGGACCAGCCTCACCTTCGGCTGCCACTGAGTCGGATCAGCCGGCGAGAAAGTCCTTGAGCGCGGCCCGGAACCGCGCCGGCTGATCGTACATGATCATGTGGCCGCTGCCGTCGATCCGCACGAGGCGGGTGCCCCGCCGGGGCGCGTAGGCAGAGCGGTAGGCGGCGTCGGCGGATTGACGGCGGCCCGGGTCCGGTGCTGCGTACAGCACCGTCAACGGGGCGGCGATCCTCGGCAGCTCCGCAGTGAGGTCGGTGAGCGCCAGCTCGTGCGTGGCCCGGGCGACGACGTCCGGGTCGCTGTTGGTATTCTCAGCCTGATCGTTGCCGAACAGGCTGATGGCGGAGGCGATCAGGGCCCGCCCCTCCTCCGTCGCGCCGAGCCCCTGGAGGGCATCGGCGAGGCCGCGCACGCCGCCGGCCGAGGAGCCGACGATTCCCGCCGGCTGCGGCAGCATGTCCACCACCATCACCTTGCCGACCGCGGCGGGCCGGCGGGCGGCGACCATCATCGCCAGCGTCCCGCCCATCGAGTGCCCGACCAGTGCCGGGCGCTGGAGCCGGTTGGCCTCGATATATCGGGCAATCTCCGCGGCAAGCGGCGCGACGACCTCACCCCGCGCGTTGCCCCGCACCGGCGCTCCGGCGAAACCCGCGACTTGGATCAGGTGATAGCGGTAGCCGGGGACGGCGGCGACCGTCGGCCGCCAGACTTCGCGTGACGCCGTGAGGCCGGGGATCAGGATGACGTCAGGTCCGCTGCCGACCACCTGGACCGAGAAGCGGGTCGGGACGAACGCCTTCGCCGCTGCGGGGGGCGGCGCGACCGGGGCGGCGCTGCCGGGGACCGCGATGAACATCGCGGCGGCGAGGATCGAGCGAAGCTTCATGAGCGCGGCCATACCGGCCGGCGCTTGAACCCCCGCTTACTCACTCCGGTCCGGGCGGCGAATCAGGCGGAGGCGGACCATCAGCGGCTCCATCGACAGGCCCTGGACGAAGATCGAGAAGGCGACGACGGCGAGGGCGACCGCGAGGATCTGATCGCGCTCGGCGACCGAGGCGGGGACGGCCAGCGCAAGCGCCAGCGCCAGGGCGCCGCGCAGCCCGCCCCACCACAGGACATGCTGGTAGGCGCGGGGCACCGCGAGCGCGCTGCGGCCGAAGAGCGCGGCGAGCGGATAGACCGCCGCCGCCCGCCCCCCGATGGACAGTAAAGCCGCGACTGCGGCGGCGCCGATCATCGGCAGCAGCGGGATCGACGCCTCGGCGCTGCCGATCAGAATGAAGATCAGCGAATTGGCGAGGAAGGCCGCATATTCCCAGAAGCCGAGCACCCACGGCCGCCCCTCGTCCGAGATCGAGCCCATCCAGCCGACATTGCCGACGAGGAGCCCGGCGGTGAGGGCGGCAAGCACGCCCGACATGTGGAAGTGCTCGGCCAGCAGGAATGAGCCGAAGGCGGCGAGCGTGGTGAGGGTGATTTCGACCAGCCGGTCCGTCGTTCGCCCGGCGATCACGAGCAGCGGTCCCGCCACGCCGGCGCCGGCGGCGATGCCGCCGAACGTGGTGAGGAGGAGGGTCGTGCCGACGGCCCCAGGCGAGACTTCTCCCTGTGTCGCAATCATCAGCAGCACGGCGAATCCGACGGCCGCGACGCCGTCGTTGAGCAGGCTCTCCGACTCGACGAGGAGGTGGAGGCGGTGGTCGACCTCGATCGTCTTGAACATGGCGATCACCGACACCGGATCGGTCGCAGCGATGAGGATCCCGAAAAAGGCCGCGCCGAGCCACGTCCAGCCGAGAATGTAGTGCATTCCGGCCGCGACGATCCCGGCGGCGAGGAGCACGCCCAGGGTGGCGAGGGCGAGCACCAGCGGCAGCTCGCGCCGGAACGGCCGCCACGGGATCTGGATCGCGGCTTCGAAGATCAAGGGCGGCAGCAGGATGGTGAAGATGAGCTCGCGGCTGAGCGGGACGCGCAGGCCGTAGGGAAGAAGAGCGAGGGCGATGCCGGCGACGACGAGGCCGACGCTGTACGGGAGCTTCAGCCGCCGGGTGATCATCGCCACCAGTGAGGCGACGAAGAGGAGCAGGCCGAGGAAAGCGGGGTCGAGCTCTTCCATCGCGCGCCCGCTTAGCGGCTCGGGCGGCGCGGGGCTATCGCTGGGCGAGAAAGGTGCGCAAGGCGTTGCGGAACGCCCCCGGCTGATCCCACATGATCGTGTGCCCGCTCCGCTCGACGGGAATGAGGTGGGTGCCCGGTCGGCGCGCGTAGGCGGAGGCGTAGAGGCGGCCGACGCGGGCCTTGCTGAGGTTCAGCGGCTCCGGGCAGGCATAGACGACAGTGAGCGGCGCCGCGATGCGAGGCAGCTCCGGCGTCAGGTCGGTCGAGAGCAGTTCCTCGAGCGAGCGGCCGATCACCCCTGCGTCGCTGCGGCTCTGCAGCCAGTCGGCATGGCCGAAGCGCGCGATGGACGCCTGGAGGTCGCGGCGGAGGCGGTCGGCACCGATGATCTCGTGACCGAGCAGCTTGGCGACGGGCCGCAGCGCGCCGGCGGACGTTCCGAACAGCCGTGCCGGCGCCGGCACCATGTCGACCACCATCACCTTGCCCGGGAGGCGCGGGTGGCGGGCGGCGATCATCATAGCGATCGATCCGCCCATCGAATGGCCGACGATCGCCGGCCGCTCGAGCCGGTTGGCGACGATGTAGGTCGCGATCTCCTCGGCGGCCGCCGCGGCGACCGGGCCGCGGGCATTGCCGCCGGCGGGGCTCCCGGCGAAGCCGGCGACCTGGACGAGGTGGTAGCGATAGCCCGGGACAGCGGCGACGGTGGAGCTCCAGACGCCGCGAGAGGCGGAGAGGCCGGGGATCAGGACGACGTCGGGCCCGGAGCCGCGGACGGTGACCGAAATCCGGCTCAGCTTCGGGGATGCCGCGGCCGCAGCGGCAGGCAGGCCCGCCAGCAGGGCCAAAGCGACACATGAATGCAGGAACGCTCTGCGACTCATGCCGAGGAGCCTAGCCGCGCATGGTTAACGAAGCTTCAGCACCGGCAAAGACTGTTTGTCCCCCGCCCCGCCTGCGCTAGACCCGCGCGATGCCGCATCTCTACCTCGTCGACGGGTCCAGCTACATCTTCCGCGCCTATCACCGGCTGCCGCCGCTGACCAACCGCCACGGCCTCAACGTCGGCGCTGTCTACGGCTATACGACCATGCTCTGGAAGCTCGCCGAGAGCCTCCACAAAGCGGACGGCCCCACCCACCTCGCGGTCATCTTCGACGCGGGCTCGAAGAGCTTCAGGAACGACGTCTACGGCGAGTACAAGGCGAACCGGCCGCCTCCCCCGCCCGACCTCGTGCCCCAGTTCCCGCTGATCCGCGACGCCACCCGCGCCTTCTCATTGCCCTGCATCGAGGAGGAGGGGCTGGAGGCCGACGACATCATCGCCTGCTACGCCAAGGCCGCGCTGGCGGAAGATTGGAAGGTCACCATCGTCTCGTCCGACAAGGACCTGATGCAGCTGATCGAGGACGGACGGCTCGACCTCTACGACACGATGAACGACCGCCGCCTCGGGCGCGACTATGTCGAGGAGAAGTTCGGCGTCGGCCCGGAGAAGCTGGGCGACGTGCTCGCTTTGATGGGGGACAGCGTCGACAACGTGCCCGGCGTGCCCGGCGTCGGCCCGAAGACCGCCGCCCAGCTCATCCAGGAATATGGCGACCTCGAAAGCGTCCTCGCCCACGCCGGAGAGATCAAGAAGCCGAAGCTGAAGCAGAATCTGATCGAGCATGCCGATTCGGCCCGGCTGTCGCGCGAGCTCGTCACCTTGGTTTGCGATTCCCCGCTGCCCGAGCCGCTCGACGCGCTGGAGATGAAGGGCATACCGGACGGGCCGCTGCGCGATTTCCTGGAGGAGCAGGGCTTCAAGGCGCTCCTCTCCCGCCTCAACGGTGCCTCGCAGGTCAAGGCGCCTGCCGACAACCGCGCGCCGGTGCAGGCCGAGGTGCGGCCGGAGCCGAAGATCGACCGCATGGGTTACGAGACGGTCACCGACGAAAGCGCGCTCGATCGCTGGATCGCCGAAGCCTGGGAGAATGGTTTCGTGGCCGTGGATACCGAGACGTCGGGCTACGACTGCGTCACCGCCGACCTGATCGGCATCAGCCTCGCCACCGAATGCGGCAAGGCCTGCTACATCCCGCTCGAGCATGGCGGGCACGATCTGCTGTCGGAGCGGCCGGATCAGCTCGCCGCCGGGACGGTGCTGGCGAAGCTCAAGCCGTTGTTCGAGGATCCGGCGGTCCTGAAGGTCGGCCACAATTTCAAGTTCGACTGGATCGTCTTCGACCGGCGCGGGATCAAGGTCGCTCCGGTCGACGACAGCCTCGTGATGAGCTTCAACCTGGATGCGGGCGGGCTCAACAGCCACGCGATGGACGATCTGGCGAAGAAGCATCTCGGTCACGACTGCCTGACCTACAAGGAGCTGTGCGGGACGGGGCAGAAGCAGATCAAGTTCAGCCAGGTGCCGCTCGACCGCGCGACCGAGTATGCCGGCGAGGACGCCGACGTGACGCTGCGCCTGTGGAAGCGGTTCAAGACGCGGCTGCCGCACGAGCGGGCGACGCGGGTCTACGAGATGGTCGACCGGCCGCTGGTGCCGGTGGTGGCGCGGATGGAGCGGGAAGGCGTCAAGGTCGACCGAGACGAGCTCGGCCGCTTGAGTCACGAATTCTCCGAGCAGATTGCGGGCCTCGAGGAGCGGATCTGCGGCGAGGCGGGGTGCCAGTTCACCATCGGCAGCCCGCAACAGCTGGGCGACGTCCTCTTCAATCAAATGGGGCTCAAGGGGGGCAGGAAGGGCAAGTCCGGGACCTGGTCCACCGACGTCACCGAGTTGGAACGGCTGTCTCGGGAGGGCGTGCCGATCGCCTCCCTCGTGCTCGAATGGCGGCAGCTCACCAAGCTCAAGTCCACCTACACCGACGCCCTCCAGCAGCAGATCAACAAGGAGACGGGGCGGGTCCACACCAGCTACTCGCTCTCGGGGGCCCAGACGGGACGCCTCTCCTCGACCGACCCGAACCTGCAGAACATACCGATCCGCACCGAGATCGGCCGCCGCATCCGCGATGCCTTCGTGGCGGAGCCGGGCTACGTGATGCTCGCCGCCGACTATAGCCAGATCGAGCTGCGCCTCGCCGCCCACATGGCCGACGTGCCGCAACTCAAGGCGGCCTTCGCCGCAGGCGCGGACATCCACAGCCTCACCGCCCAGGAGCTGTTCGGTGAGGTCAACCGCGACACCCGGGCGTCGGCCAAGACGATCAACTTCGCCATACTCTACGGCATCTCGCGCTGGGGCCTCGCCGGGCGCCTCTCGATCACGGCGGACGAGGCGCAGGCGATGATCGACCGGTATTTCGAGCGTTTCCCCGGCATCCGCGACTATATCCACGCGACGCTCAGCAGCGTGCGCGAGACCGGCTTCACCACCACCCTGTTCGGGCGCAAGACCCACTTCCCCTCGATCCGCGCCAAGAACCAGGGCGAACGGCAGGGCGCCGAGCGCGCAGCGATCAACGCGCCCATCCAGGGGACCAGCGCCGACATCATCAAGCGGGCGATGGTCCGGATGTGCCCGGCGCTGGAGCGCGCGGGGCTCGGGCGGGTGCGGATGCTGATGCAGGTCCATGACGAGCTGGTCTTCGAAGTGCCGGAGGACGAGGTCGAGCCGGCGAGCCGCGTCATCCGCGACGTCATGGAGCGCGCCGCCGAGCCGGCGGTCACGCTCTCGGTTCCGCTGGGGGTCGATATCGGCACCGGCCCGAATTGGGGCGCGGCGCATTGACCACCGCCTCCGCGCCTGGTGCCGGAGAGGATATCGCGGCGCTCGCCAAGGGCGGGCGGACGAACTTCTTCGGCTTTCTGATCCGGCTGGCGGCGCGGCTCCCCTTCCTGTTCATCGCCGGGCAGCTCTACGGGCCGGAGCTGCTCGGGCGCTTCGCATACGCCGTCATCATCATAGAATTCGCGGCCCAGCTCGCGACGCTGGGCCTAAAGCGCGGCCTCGCCCAGCAGCTCTCCTCGACCGACCAGCCGCACGTCTGCATCGTGATGGACGCGATCCTCGCGGCGCTGATCGCTTCGGCGGCGGCGACCGCGATCCTGATGGTCTTCCCGCAGGCGATGTTCCCACGCGGGGGCATGTACGGCGCGGAGTGGCTGCTGCCGCTGGTCATCTTCGGGATCGCCGGGGCGGACATCGCGCTGGCGGCGCTCGCCTATCGCCACGACATCGCCGCAACCGTCAAGGCAAGGGCGATCGTTGAGCCGTGGACGATCAGCATCGCCGCCGGCCTTCTCTGGTTCGTGTCGGCGCGAGACGGTCTGATCTTCGCCTATGTCGTGTCCGTCGCCGCCGGACTGCTCGCCTCGCTCTGGCCGCTCTACAGGAGCTACGGCATGCCGCGCGGCTGGAAGCCGAACCCGCAGCAGCTGCTCTACGTCGCCCGCCAGAACATCCCGCTCGCCGCCGCGGACGCGATCGAATGGGGCTCGCGGCGCCTCGACATCGGCATCCTCGGGCTGTTCGTCGAGCCTTATTACGTCGGTGTCTATTACGTCGCCCAACAGATCGCCTCCCTGCCGCAGAAGCTGAAGACCAGCTTCGATCCGATCCTCGCTCCCGTCATCTCCCAGCGCCTACGCGAAGGCGACAAGAAGGCGGTGGCGCAGCAGGTGCGGCAGGTCGGCTTCTGGGTGATCGCCGCCCAGGCGGCGGTGGCGCTGGCGCTCGGCATTCCGGGCGAGGCGGTGATGGGAACGGTGGGACACGAGTTCATCGGCGGCACCGGCGCGCTCGCCTTCCTGCTCGCTGCCGAGGTGGTGGCGGCGACCGCGGCGGTGTCGGAGGCGGCGCTCGTCTACGTCGCGCGGCACCGCAACCTGATGATCTCTACCCTGATGATCGCTGTCCAGGCGGTGCTGACGGTCGGGGTGATCCTCGGGATGAAATCGCTCGGCCGGCCGGAGACATGGCAGGCTGCGGGCGCGGCGCTGTCGCTGATGCTGGCGCTCGGCCTCGCCTCGGTGCTCAAGGCGCGGCTTCTTTGCCGTCTGCTCGACGCGCCGGTTCAAGGGTGGCGGTGGCCGCTGATCTGGGCCGCGGCCGGCGCGACGGTGGTCGGCTGGCTGTTCACCCTCCTGCCGCCGTGGCTCACTTGGCTCGAGCTGTCGCTCGGCGTCGCGTCCATCATGCTAACCTTCGGCTTCATCGTCTGGAAGCGCGGCTTCACCCACGAGGACCGCGTCCTCTTCCGGATGAAGAAAGTGCCGGAGCCGGGGCTTCCTCCGCCCACGGGCGTCACTCCGCCGGGCGCGGAACCGCCAGGGGCCTAGGGTAACAGGTCAGACCGTTCGCCCCGAGCGACACGAGCGGGTGAGGCTAGTCCCCGTGCTTGGAGCAGCTAGTGACGGAAGTGGCGCATGCCGGTGAAGACCATGGCGAGACCCGCTTCGTCGGCGGCGGCGATGACTTCCTCGTCGCGGATCGAGCCGCCGGGCTGGATCACCGCGGTCGCGCCGGCCTCGACGGCGGCGAGCAGGCCATCCGCGAAGGGGAAGAAGGCGTCGGAGGCGACCGCCGAGCCGATCGTGCGCGCCTCGGGCCAGCCGGCGCGCTCCGCGGCGTCACGCGCCTTCCAGGCGGCGATGCGCGCGGATTCGAGCCGGTTCATCTGCCCTGCGCCGATTCCGGCGGTGGCGCCGCCTTTCGCGTAGACGATGGCGTTCGACTTGACGTGCTTGGCGACGGTCCAGGCGAACAGGCAATCGGCGAGTTCCTGCGCGCTCGGCGCGCGCTTGCTCACCACCTTGAGGTCGCTCTCGCCGATGCGGCCGTCGTCGCGCGACTGGACGAGGAAGCCGCCGGCGATCGACTTCAAGTTGAGTCCGGGCCGGAGCGGGTCCGGCAGGTCTCCGGCGAGGAGCAGGCGCAGGTTCTTCTTGCGGGCGAACACCTCCCGAGCCGCCTCGTCTGCGTCGGGCGCGATCACCACCTCGGTGAAGATGGCTGAGATCGCCTCGGCGGCCGCGCCGGTCAGCGGTTCGTTCAGCGCCACGATGCCGCCGAAGGCCGAGACGGGGTCGCAGGCAAGCGCCTCCCGGTAGGCTTCGAGCAGGGTGCCCGCCAAGGCGACGCCGCAGGGGTTGGCGTGCTTGACGATGACGCAGGCCGGCCCCTGCCCCCGAAACTCGGCGACCAGCTCCAGCGCCGCATCCGCGTCGTTGTAATTGTTGTAGCTAAGCTCCTTCCCCTGGACCTGCTCGGCCTGGGCGATGCCGCGGGCGTGCGGCCCCATCGGCAGATACAGAGCTGCCTGCTGGTGCGGGTTCTCGCCGTAGCGCAGCGTGCCGCCGCGGCGCATGGCCAGCGGCAGCATGTCGGGGAAGGCCTGCCCCTGGTCGGCGAAGGCGAACCATTGGGCGATCGCAGAATCGTAGGCGGCGGTCGCGGCGAAGGCCTTGGCGGCAAGGTACTTGCGGAAATCGAAGGAGGTCGCGCCCTCATTGTCGTCGAGGGTGCGGACCAGCTCGGCATAGTCGGCGGGATCGGTGACGATGGCGACATAAGCGTGGTTCTTGGCGGCGGAGCGCACCATCGACGGCCCGCCGATGTCGATATTCTCGATCACCTCGTCCCGGATCGCCCCCCGGGCGACGGTCTGCGCGAAGGGGTAGAGGTTTACGACGACCAGGTCGATGGCGCCGATGCCGTGCTCCGCCATCGCGCCGGCATGCTCGGGATCGTCGCGAACGGCGAGCAGGCCGCCGTGGACCATCGGGTGGAGCGTCTTCACCCGGCCGTCCATCATCTCGGGAAAGCCGGTGACGTCGCTGACGTCGCGGACGTCAAGGCCGGCCTCCCGAAGGGCACGGGCGGTGCCGCCGGTCGAGACCAGCTCGACCCCGTGGCGGGCGAGGACCTGGGCGAGTTCGACGAGCCCCGTCTTGTCCGAGACGGACAGCAGGGCGCGCGTGACTTTCACCTCTTCTTTCAATGACTTCACTCCGAAATAACGAAAAATCAGCCGGCGCGGCGGAAGGACCATGCGATAACCGCGCCGTCCGGCGGCGTGTCGCCGGTGACGACGAGCTGGAAACCCGCATGTGGGACGGCATTGCCGTCGATCCACAGGCTGTCCTCGATGGCGAGGCGGCCGCCGCGGCAACGGAACTGCCAGACGCCGCCGCCGCGGATGCGGAGCAGCGCCCCCTGCCCGTCCGCCGTCGTGGCCGGCTCTACCGCCGGGTGGAGGTGGAAACGGGCGGTGAAGGGCAGCTCCTCATTCTTCCGGCGCCGGCCTTGGGGGACGAGGTGATCCTCACCGGCCAGCTCGCGTCCGTCGGCCGAGAGGGTGAGTTGGCGGCGGTGGACCATGGCGAAGCGGCGGACATAGCCGTCGTGGCTCGCCTCGACGACGGTGACGCCCGCCGTCTCGTCGCGGGCGAGCTCGAGCTGGCCGACGCCCTTGCCGAGCGTACCGTCCTCGTGAATCGCGGTCGAGTTGCGGTCGCCGAGGGTCAGGGTGGAATGGGCGGCGGTGGTGCGCAGCGCCTGTGCGAGGTGGGCCGGGAGGGCGTCCACGGCCGCACCGGGCCCGCCGCAATTGACAACGAGCCGCGAGGCGCCGTCGCACAGCTCGAACGCCAGAGTGGAAGCGCAGCCGCCGGAGAGGACCCGGCTGGCGGGGGGCGGCGCGGCATCGAAGACGGCGACCGTCTTCTTCGCCTCGAGCCGCTGATAGCCCCAGCCGCGCGCCTGGCGGAGCGGCCGGGCGCGGACGCCGCTCCCTTCGGCGGCGGCGGCGATGCGGCGACGCGATAGCATGTTGCCGCCCTGCCAGCTCGACAGCGCTTCATCGCCCAGGGTGACGCCGAGCAGCGCCCCCACAGAGCCAGCGAGTGCATCGGCCACCGGCTCGGGGAGTTCGCGCCCGGCGGCCATATAGACGGCGCGCAGCTGGCTGAGCAGCTCCACCAGCGCCAGCTGCTCGACCGGCGAGCGGCTGGTGAGGCCGCCATCGTCGTGGAGCGAGGCGGAGAGGGCGCGCAGCAGCCCCGCCTCTCCGCGGTTGAGCCGGGCCGGGCCGCCCTGCACGACCAAGGCGGCGGCGATGACGCCGGCCCAGGCGGTGAGGCGGGCGAGGCCCGGCGGCGCCTTGTCGGCGGCCTTGTCGAGGTGGCGGGCGCCGCGGGCGAGGGTGTTGAGCACCGCGGAGCGATAGGCTGAGTCGCGGCTCGACAGGATGTAGGGCGCATAGGCCGCCCAGAAGAGGATGCGCCGGCCCCACAGATCCGCGCGCCAGCCGCGCTCGGTGATGGCCTGAGCGTGCGCTTCCAGCCACTTGTGGACGATCTTCTCGGCGAGCTTGGCGGCGCGCTCCCGGGTCGCGGCGGCGGAAAGGTCGCGCAGCCACTCGAAGCTCTGCAGATACTCAGCGAAATCGCGAGGGAGCGCCGGATCGGCGAAGTCGAGCGCCTCGATGGGGAATTCGCCGGCACGGTGTAGGAAGCGGCCGTGGAGGATTGCCTCGCCCGCCGCCTTGTCGCCGGCCACCGGATCCTTCGGCACGGCGAGCAGCTTCAGCGGGAAACGGCCGCGCAGGCGCAAAGCGTGGAAGGGCGTGCGCCAGGAGAGGAGGTGGAGCCCGGCGGCGAGGCGCTCGGCGAGGGAGGCGCCCTTGTCGTCGCCGACGCGGATCATCCGCTTCCCAGGCTCGATGCCGTCCTCCGCAGGGCCCACCTTCTCGATGAGGCTCATGCGCCGCGCAGCCCCCGGATATTCTCGGCGTAGCGCTCCGGCCCGCCGCGGAAGGTGGCCGTGCCGGCGACGAGGACGTTCGCCCCGGCGTCGATCGCCTGCCGGCAGGTCGTAGCGTCGATGCCGCCGTCGACCTCGAGATCGATCGCCTTGCCGATTTTGTCGATCTGCTTGCGGATCGCCTCGACCTTGCGAAGCTGCGAGGCGATGAAGCTCTGGCCTCCGAAGCCGGGATTGACGCTCATCACCAGCACCAGATCGACCTCCTCCAGCACATAATCGAGCATCTTGGCGGGGGTCGCGGGGTTGAGCGAGACGCCGGCGCGCTTTCCGAGCGCCTTGATCGCCTGGATGGTGCGGTGGAGGTGCGGCCCGGCTTCGGGGTGGACGGTGATAATGTCGGCTCCGGCCTCGGCGAAGGCGGCGAGGAACGGATCAACCGGCGAGATCATCAGGTGGACGTCGAACGGCTTTGCCGTGTGGGGCCGGAGCGCCTTCACAACGCCGGGGCCGATCGTGATGTTGGGGACGAAGTGGCCGTCCATAACGTCGACGTGGATCCAGTCCGCCCCGGCCGCGTCGATCGCGCGCACCTCCTCGCCCAGGCGCGCGAAGTCCGCCGAGAGGATCGAGGGGGAAATTCGGACGGGCTGCTGCACAGGGCACGATTAACCGTGCGCGACTCGGCGCACAAGGAAGGGGGACTACTTATCCCCGCCCTTTCGCTTCAGCCGCGCCACGAAGAAGCCGTCGGCGCCGCCCTCGGCCTCGAAGACGCCCGGAAGGAGCCTGACGCGGCCGTCCTCAAGGGGGATCTGCGGCGGGAGCTCGCCAGCGGCGACCGGGTCGAGGACGTAGTCGGGATGGCCGGTGAGGTAGGTGTCGACGATTTCTTCCCCTTCTTCAGGTTCTAGCGAGCAGACCGAGTAGACCAGGGTGCCGCCGGGCTTCAGCCACTGCGCGGCGCGGGCGAGCATGGCCCGCTGCGCATCGGCAAGCTCGGCGACGGCCCGCGGGCGGACGCGGTGGAGCACCTCGGGGTGGCGCCGGAAGATGCCCGTCGCGGAACAGGGCGCGTCCAGCAGGATCGCATCGACCGGTTCCGGCGGCTCCCATCGCAGGATGTCGGCGGCGATGATCTCCGCATGATTGCCGGTGCGTTCAAGGTTCTCCGAAAGTCGTGCGAGACGACTCTCCGAGGAGTCGACGGCCGTGACATGAAATCCCGCGGCCGCGAGCTGCATCGTCTTGCCGCCCGGCGCGGCGCAGAGATCGAGGGCGGTGCGGCCTTCACCGGAGCCGAGGAGACGCGCCGGGATCGAGGCGGCGACGTCCTGAACCCACCATCCGCCTTCCCCGTAGCCGGTGAGACCAGCGACGGCGCTGCGCGAAGGGAGGCGAAGATGGCCAGGCATCAGGCTGAGGCCTTCAAGGTCCGGCGCAGCATCGGCTGGAAAGGCGAGATCAAGCGGGGGTGGCACGGCGAGCAGGCGGGCAGCCGCCTCGGCAACCTCGGCTCCCCAGTTCTGCGCCCATCTCAGCGCGAGCGGCGCCGGCAGGCTCGGCGGGTCGGGCAGGGCGGCACCGCGCCGCAGGAGGGCGCCGAAGACGCCGTGGACCAGCCGCCGTGGGCCGCCGTCGAGCAGCGGCAGCACGGTCGAGATCGCGGCGTGCGGGGGCGTGCCAAGGGCGAGCGCCTGGACGAGGGCGATCCTGAGGCCGAAGCGCGCCTTGGCGTCGTCGGGCAGGCGCCTGGCCGTCGCGGAATCGATCAGCGCGTCGAGATCCGACAGGCGCCGGAGCGCCTCGGCGGCGATAGCGTGGGCGAAGGCGCGGTCGTCCGGCCTCTCGAGGTCGCGGGCGGCGGCGTCGAGCGCGCTCTCGAGCGGCTGGCCCCGGCGCAGCACCGCGTCGAGCAGGCGCAGCGCCGCGCGACGCGACGCGGTGCCGGCGGGATCGGGAGCCTTGCTCAGCCGCGCCGCCCGAGGGGATCGAGGGCGCTTGCTCGCTTGCGGGTGCGGCCGCTCGACGGAACCGCAGCGCGCGCGGCGGGGCGGCCCATCTGCAGCGCCATCTGCTCGAGCGCGGCGATGCGGTTCGCGGTGTCGGGGTGGGTCGAGAAGAGGTTGTCCCGGCCTCCTCCGCCGCCCGGCACGATGTAGAGCGCCGCCGCGGCAGGATTACGGGTCGCGACCGGGTTCGGCACCCGCGCCGCTCCGTGGTGGAGCTTGGCGAGCGCGGAGGCGAGGGCGCGCGGGTTGCCGCAAATCTCCGCACCCGCGCGGTCGGCCCCATATTCGCGGGTCCGGCTGACGGCGAGCTGGACGATCATCGCCGCGAAGGGGGCGAGGAAGATGGCGCCGATCATGGCCAGCGGGTTGGCGCGCTCGCCATTGTTGAAGAAGAAGCCGAGATTGGCGAGCATCGAGATCGCGCCGGCGATGGTCGCCGTCATCGTCATGATGAGCGTGTCGCGGTTGCGGACGTGGCCGAGCTCGTGCGCCATCACCGCAGCCACTTCCTCGCGGTCGAGCAGGCCGAGCAGGCCCGTGGTCGCGGCCACCGCGGCATGCTCCGGGTCGCGGCCGGTGGCGAAGGCGTTGGGGTGCGGCGAATCGATCAGGTAGACGCGCGGCATCGGCAGGCCGGCGCGGGAGGCGAGCTGGTGGACGATGCCGACGAATTTCGGGCACTCGCGCCCCGTCACCTCCTTCGCATTGTGCATGCGAAGGACGATCTTGTCGGCATTCCAGAAGGTGAAGAGGTTCATCCCCGCCGCGAAGAGCAGCGCGATCATCGCGCCGCCCGACCCGCCGAGCGTGTAACCGAGCCCCATGAACAGCGCAGTGAGCGCCGCCAGGAGCATCAGGGTCTTGAAACCGTTCATCTTGCGTCCGTGCCTTCCACGACCGAAATGTGGGGCGCGACGACCATATGTTCAATCGGAGACCCTGGGTGAGCGAACGTCCTGAGCATGTGAAGCCCCCCGCTCACCTGTCGAAAAGCCCGCCGGTGCCGGACCCTGAGGCGCCCGCCGATGCGGAGGAGAGCGGTGGGCCGAAGGGCAGGGAGCCGACCCGCTACGGCGATTGGGAGAATAAGGGGATCTGCTGGGACTTCTGAAGGATCAGACGCCCTCGGCGCGGAGCGGCCGCGAGAGGAGCCGCTCTACCACCGCATCGACGCCCGCCTCGCCCGCGAGGAGAGCGCAGACCGCCGAGACGATCGGCATGTCCACTCCGTCCGCCGCGGCGGCGCGCGCGAGCACCGGCGCGGTATAGGCGCCTTCCGCCACCGTCCTGCGGTCGGCGAGCAGCTCGGCGGCGGTGCGGCCTTCGCCGAGGCCCTTGCCGAGCGAGAAGTTGCGCGAGCTGGTCGAGGAGCAGGTGAGGACGAGGTCGCCCAGGCCGGACAGGCCGGCGAGTGTCTCGGCGCGGGCGCCGCGGGCGAGGCCGAAGCGCGTCATCTCGGCGAAACCGCGCGAGATCAGCGCCGAGCGCGCATTCTGTCCGAGCCCACGGCCCTCCACGACGCCGCAGGCGATGGCGAGGACGTTCTTCACCGCGCCGCCGATCTCGGCGCCCACCACATCGTCGGAGAGATAGGGCCGGAACCAGGGGCGGGCGATGCGGGCGCGGATCGCCTCGCCGAGGCCGCGGTCCTCGACTGCGAGGGTGACCGCTGCGGGGAGGCGCGCCGCCACCTCGTGGGCGAAAGTCGGGCCGGAGAGGACGGCGATCGGGGAGCCGGGCTGCTCCTCCCGCGCCACGTCGTGCATCAGCCTGGCGGTCGTTTCCTCCATTCCTTTTGCGCAGAGGATCAGAGGCAGGTCGAGCGGCGGAAGACCGCGCAAGGCGGCGCGCATGTGCTGGGCCGGGGTGACGACGAGGAGCGTGTCGCAACGGGCGAGGGCCGCCAAGTCGCCGGTGGCTCGGAGGGCGGGGTCGAGGGACACGTCCGGCAGGAAGAGCCGGTTCTCGTGGGAAGCGTTGATGCTCTCCACCACCTCGGGTTCGCGCGCCCAGAGCAGGGTCTCGCCGCCATCCGCGGCGACCTGCGCCAGCGCGGTGCCCCACGCGCCGCCGCCGATCACCCCGATGGAGGCGATGGTCACGCCTTCACTCCGGCGCCGCGCACGGCCTCGGCGGCGGGGTCCAGCGGCCAGCGGGCGCGGGCGGGGGCATCGAGAGAATCTGTGAGGCCGGCGTCGAAGCGCAAGGTCCCGGCCCAGGCGATCATCGCGGCATTGTCGGTGCACAGCCACAGCGGCGGCGCGACGAAGGGCAGATCGTGCGCGGCGGCGAGGCCGGTGAGCGCCGCGCGAATCGCGCCGTTGGCGGCGACCCCGCCGGCGACGACCAGGGCGGTCGCCCCACGGGCGGCGGCGAGGGCGCGGCCGGTGCGGTCGACGAGGCAGTCGACCACCGCCTGCTGGAAGGAGGCGGCGATGTCCTCCGCCGCGTACCGGCCGCTTTCCCGGGCCCTGAGGACGGCGCTTTTGAGGCCGGCGAAGGAGAAGTGCGGCTCCGGCGATCCGGCCAACGGGCGCGGAAGCGGCACCGCGTCGGCGTCGCCCGCTTCGGCGGCCCGCTCCACCGCCGGGCCGCCGGGGAAGCCGAGGCCGAGCAGCTTGGCCGTCTTGTCGAAGGCCTCGCCGGCAGCGTCGTCGATCGTGGTGGCGAGGCGGCGGTAGCGGCCGACGCCCTCCACCAGCAGCAACTGACAGTGACCGCCGGAGACGAGGAGAAGGAGGTACGGGAATTGGAGATCCGGTGCGGCGAGCATCGGCGACAGCGCGTGGCCTTCGAGGTGGTTGATCGCGATCAGCGGCTTGCCCGCGGCGAGCGCGAGGCCTTTCGCGGTGACGAGGCCCACCATCACGCCTCCGATCAGCCCCGGGCCGGCGGTCGCGGCGATGGCGTCGACCTCCGCGAGACGCACGCCCGCTTCCTCCAGCGCTTCCTCGACGAGCCGGGGCAGGATCTCGACATGGGCGCGGGCGGCGATCTCCGGGACCACCCCGCCATAGGGGCTGTGGTGGCTCTCCTGCCCGGCAAGGCGGTGCGCGAGAATCCGGCGGTCGCGGGTGACCAGCGCCGCCGCGGTTTCGTCGCAGCTCGATTCGATGCCGAGGATCATGGCCTTCCCTGCCACCGGCCGAGCGGCTAGCACAAGCGGCCCATGATGCGGACGCTGCGCATTGGAACCCGAGGATCGCCGCTCGCGCTCGCGCAGGCGCGTATGGTCGCGACCGCGCTCCGCAACGCGCACGGCTGGGGCCCCGAGGTGATCGAAATCGTGCCGATCACTACCACCGGCGACATGGTCCGCGACCGCCCGCTGGCGGAGATCGGCGGCAAGGGCCTGTGGACGAAAGAGCTGGACGCCTGCCTGATGGACGGCCGCACCGACGTATCGGTCCACTCGATGAAGGACGTCGAGACCATCCGCCCGGCCGAGCTGGCGATCGCGGCGATGCTGCCGCGCGAGGACGTACGCGACCGGCTGATCGGCGCCGAGAGCGTCGCCTCGCTGCCGCAGGGTGCGCGGCTCGGCACATCCTCCCCGCGGCGGGCGGCGCAGCTGCTGGCGCGGCGGCCGGACCTGCAGATCGTCGCCTTGCGCGGCAACGTCGAGACGAGGCTGAGGAAGATTGAGATGGGCGAGGCCGACGCCACCCTGCTCGCCGCGGCCGGGCTCATCCGCCTGGGTCGGGGTGACACGGGAGTCGTCTTGAAGGACTTTCTACCGGCGCCCGCCCAGGGTGCGGTGGGGGTGGAGGTCCGCGCCGGGGACCGCCGCGCGCGGACGCTGATCGGGGCAATCGACTGCCGCGCGACCCATGTGGCGGTGTCGGCGGAGCGGAAGCTGCTCGAGGGGCTGGGCGGCAGCTGCCGCTCGCCGGTGGCGGCGCTGGCGACCATCGAGGGCGGCGACATCCGGTTGCGGGCCGAGATCCTGACCGAGGACGGGCGCGAGGCGGAGCGGTGCGACGTGCGCTTCCCAATCGGCCACGAGGCGGCGCCGCTCGACCTCGCCCGCCAGCTCCTCTCCCGTGCCGCGCCGGCGCTGCGGGCGCTGTTCGCCGGGTGAAGAGGCCTGTGCTGATCCTCCGGCCCGAGCCGGGGGCGAGCGAGACTGCGGCCCGGTCGCGGGCGATGGGCCTCTCGCCGGTGGTGGCCCCGTTGTTCGAAATCCGACCGTTGCCGTGGCAGCCGCCGGCGGCGGGCGGCTTCGACGCGCTGCTCCTCACCAGCGCCAATGCCGCCCGGCACGGAGGGCCGGCGCTGCAGTCGTACGTCCAGCTCCCCTGCTATTGCGTCGGCGAGGCCACGGCTGCGGCGGCGCGGGGAGCGGGTTTTGCAGACGTGCGCACCGGCCCCGCCGACGCTGCGGGAGCCGCCGGGGCGATGACGAGCCAAGGCGTAAGGCGGGCGCTGCACCTGTGCGGCAAGGAGCACGTCGCCGTCACGCACGCGAGTCTCTCCATCGAGAGGCGGATCGTCTACGAGGCCGTCGGCACGCGAGAGCTTCCCGGCGCGGCCCGGGAGGCGCTGGCCGCGGGCGCGGTGGCACTCGTCCACTCGGCCCGCGCGGGGGCGCTGCTCGCGTCCCTGGCAACGGATCGGGCCGAGGCGTTCGTCGCGGCTATCAGCGCCGCGGCGGCAGCCGCGGCGGGGGGCGGGTGGCGTGAGGTCGCGGTTGCCGAAGCGCCGCGCGACCAGCCGCTGCTGGAGCTTGCGGCCGTCCTGTGCAACATTGCGCGCCCTGGCGAGACGGAATGGGAATAGGCATGGAGTATCAGCCCGCAGAGCGGACGGCGCGGCAGCGCCGCCTCGCCTGGATCCTGGTCCCGCTCGTCGCCTTCCTGGCGGGGCTTGCGGCGATGGGCTGGGTGCTCGTCCGCTGGGAGACCGCCGCGCGCTACCTCGGCGTCGCGCCGGAGCCGCCTCCGGTGCAGCAGGCGCCGGCGCAGATGGTGGTGCAGCCCGAGCTCCCGCCCGCACCGCAGGCGATGCCCGGCGCCGCCGAGCGCCTGGTCATCGATCCCGAGATCACGCGGCGCGTCAATCTAATGGAGGAGCGGCTCGCCGCTCTCGATGCCCAGTCCCGCGCCGCGGTAGGCAATGCCGACCGCGCCGAGGGGCTGCTGGTCGCCTTCGCCGCCCGCCGCGCGCTCGATCGGGGCGTGCCGCTCGGCTACCTCGAAACCCTGCTTCGCGAGCGGTTCGCCCAGACCCAGGCGCAGGCGGTCGCGACCATCCTCACCGAGGCGCGGCAGCCGGTGACGCTCCAGGAGCTTCAGGAGGGCCTGCAGAAGGTGGCGCCGGAGCTGCTCGGCGGCGCGCCGGAGCAAAGCTGGTGGCAGGCGCTCAGGACCGAGCTCGGCGGCCTGGTCACCATCCGCCGCGAAGGCGCACCCTCGCCGATGCCGACCGCACGGCTGGCGCGCGCCACGCGCGGGCTGGAGGCCGGGCAGGTCGACGTCGCCCTTCTCGAAGTGCTCCGCCTGCCTGGGCGCGAAAAGGCGCGCGACTGGATCGGCCTCGCCCGCCGCTATGTCGGCGCCCGCCGCGCGCTGGACGCGATCGAGACTGCGGCGCTGATCGAGCCGAGGATACCGGCGCAGCCCCGCGGCGCGCCGGCCCGCTAGACTTCGAAGAGCGCGTAGGGCCGCCCGAACAGCGGCTCCACGACATATTGGGCGACGTTGTAGACCGGAACGCCCCGCGGCGTGCGGCCCTCATAGCTGCCGCGGTGCGCGTGGCCGTGGACGACGACCTTCACGTTGTCGAAGCGATCGACGGCGTTGGCGAGGCGGGAGGAGCCGAGGAAGGGGTAGATTTCGAGCGGCTCGCCTTCGACCGTCTGCGCGACGGGCGCGTAATGGAGAACGGCGACCGTTCGGTCGGTGCGCAGCGAGCGGAGCGCATTCTCGAGCTTGCGGGCCTCGTTGCGGCTCTCGTCCACGAAATGCTTGATCGCGTCCTCGCCGAAGGCGCCGAGCTCGCCGCGGCCGAAGCCGCCGAGGAAGCCCTTCACACCGGCGAAGCCGACGCCCTCCAACACCGTCGCCTGCTCGTCGAGGATGGTGACGCCCGCCGATTGCAGGATCTTCACCACCTCGTCGGCCTCTCCGGCCTCGAAATCGTGGTTGCCGAGCACGGCGACGGTCGGGATCGTGCAGGCGCGCAGGTCCTCCGCCAGAATCTCGGCCTCCGAAATCTTGCCGAAATTGGTGAGATCGCCCGCCAGCGCGAGCACGTCCGCTTTCTCCGATATCTCCTCGAACAGCGGGCGGTAGCGGTCGTGCGACGTCTCCGTCACGTGGAGGTCACCGACCGCGGCGAGGGTGATCGTCTCAGTGGTGATGGGGTCGCTCATGCTTCTCGTCCACTCCCTTGCCGACCACGTCGGCGAAGCCCCATTCGGTGACGTCTACCACATAGTCGGTCGGGCTGATCAGCCGCCCGCGGCAGATCTTGATCGTGGCGGGGGGCATCTCGTCCTGCGCCCGCAGCCGCTCGAGCAATTCCTCGTAGAGCCAGCGCGGGATCAGGTCGCGCTCGGTGGGGTAGACGAAGCGGAAGTTGAGTACGTTGATCAGCAGCACCTCCCAATAGAGCTCCATCGAGGCGAGCAGCCAATGCCAGTCGATCTCATCATGCTTGATCAGGATCGCGTGGACGATGTCGGCGCCGTCGTAGCGGTAGCGGGTCTGGAGGAAGAGCTTGGAGAGGATGAACTGGGTGGGCGGGGTGACCCGCACCTTGGTGCCGTAGACCTCCGCCTCGTACACCTCGTTAAACCATTCGTCGGTGATCGGGATCGAGGCCGAGGAGATGTTGAAGATCACGTCGAAGAAGTTCTCGCCGCGCCACACCTTCCCGATCCAGCGTTCGTCCTCCATCTGAATCTCGAAGCCGCGGCCCTTGAAGAAGGCGAGGATCTTGGGGGCGTCGCTCGGCTTGCAGAAGACGTCGAGGTCCTTGGTCGGCCGGGTGATGCCGGTGAAGCAGGAGAGGGCGTAGGTCCCCGACAGGAGGAAGGGGATGCCCGATTCCTTGAGCAGCTGAAGGCTCTCCACGTAGAAATCGACCGCCTCCTCGGGCGGCTCGAACATCGAAGCGTCCAGCGTGTCGACTTGCCTGCTCATCGTCCCCGCAAATGCCGGCCCCGCGCGATGGGCGGAGCGCCGCACCGGCCGGGGAGCCTAGAGAACGGGGGGCGCCGGAATGCGTTCCGCTACGGCTGCGGCGGCTGCTCGGCCTGGCCGGCCGGGGCCATGCGGCCGATGTCGTAGAGGGTGACGGTGAATTCAAGCTCGGCGTTGGGCGGAATGCTCGGCGGAGAGCCCTGCGCCCCGTAAGCGAGCGCCGGCGGAATGCGGAACCGATAGGTGCCGCCCTGCTTCATCAGCAGCAGCGCCTCGGTAAAGCCTGGGATGAGGGCGGAGACGGGAAGCCCCACCGGCTCCTTCGTCGCGTCGAAGACGGTGCCGTCGGCGAGCTTGCCCTCATAGGTGACGAGCACCGCGCCGTCGGCCTCGGGCGTGGGCCCGGTGCCGGCGGTGAGCGTCTCTAAGCGCAGCCCCGATGCCGTCGTGACGGCAGCAGCGCTTGCGGCAGGCTGGGCGGGTGCCGCAACCGGTTGGGCCGCGGCGAGGAGAATGACGAAGGAAATCATGCCTTTGGTCCTAGTCGAGCCGCATTAAAAGCGCAAACCCAGCCTGAGGCCGTAACCTTCGCTGTCGCCGAGCTCGGCCCAGACGGAGACGAATCCACCAAGTGACCGCAACGTCCCGGCGACGCCCGCCTCGCCGCGCGCGGAGGTGCGGTAGGCGCGGCCGACCGGCGCGAATGCGTAGCCGCCGCTGTGGAATCGCGCTCGCTCTCCCTCGCGGAACTCGTGGAACAGCCTGGCGTCCGCATAAGGGGCCAGGCCGGGTGCGGTACCGGACACGCGCAGGCCGACGCGTCCGCGGACGCCGTCGGAGGCGCGATAGTCGAAGCTTGCGTTGGACGCCGCTAGATCATCGAGCTCGCTGCGCACCCAAGCCAAGGCGCCACTCGCATCAATGCGGACTCCACTTCCCGCGTAGCGGTAGCCGAGCTCGCCTTCCGCGCCGTAGCTCTTCCCCTTGAGGTCGCCGCCGCCGAACAGGCTGCCATTCTGTATGTTGCCGTCGAAGAAGTCCGCCTTCGCCACCGCCTGGGCGAACACTCCGCCGGGATGCTGGTAGAGGGCGTAGGCGCCGACATTGTAGCCTTGGAGCTCGGCGCGGGTGCCCGAGCGGAAGTCGAGATGGAAATGCTCCCAGCCGGCGGTGATGCCGACGGCACCGCCCGTGCCCGCCGCAAAGTCGAAGCCGCCTTGGAAGCCTTGCCTGTCGAGGTCCTGGCGCAGGTCCACGTCCTGCGCGGTGCCGGCGAGGTCGACCGTCCGGCGCTTTCCCCTTTCCTCCGTGCCGGCATAGCCCTGCAGCCAGCCGGAGACTCTCCGGCTGCCGCCGCCGATCGTGTCGCGGCGGAGCGTCGCCGATTGCGACCACGCGCCGGCAGACTGGTGCCACAGGTCCGACCCCGCTTCCGCGAGGAGCAGCGGCTCCAGCGCCAGCTCGTTCGGAAGGGCGAGCAGCAGAGTGTCGCCGCCGCGCTGGCGCAGCGAATAGTCGACGAAGCCGGAGCGGTGCGGACCCGCGAGTTCGAAGGCACTGGCGGGGGCCGATCCGGCGTTGACGAGCAGCGCCCCGTCGGCATTGGCGACGCCGGGGCCGCCGACCAGGTTGAGGGCGATCCGGGTGGTGCCGCTCGCCGCGCCCCGGACCACCAGCGTGTCGGCGGCGGTGCCGGTCGCGTCGGCGGCGACGTCGAGCCGGAGCATGCTCCCGCCCGAGCCGTCGAAGTCGCCGGAGAGGATCAGGCGATCGCCGACCGCGCCGCCGCCAAGGTCGATGAGGCCGCGATTCTCGAACCGCTCGAGGCCGTCGAAGCGCAGCCGGGTCGGCCCGCTACCTGAATGGGCGAGCCGGAGCGTGCCGCGGTTGACGAACAGGTCGTCGCCGTCGCCGAAGCGGCTGTTCCCGTCCGCCACGAACAGTCCGTTATTGTACAGGCGATCGTCGCCCCCCGCGAATCGGACCGCGCCGACGAGCGTGCCGAAGTTGCGGATGCTCGCCGTGCCGCTGTCGACCCGGATCGCGTAGCCGGACCCGGCGGAGAGGGTGCCGTGGTTGAAGATCTTCGCGGTGCCGGCCGGGGCGGGGTCGGCGAAGAAGATGATCTCGCCCGGCGGCACGATCGGGCGGAAGCCGACGGCATTTACGAGGAGCCCATCGGAGGCGCCGAATACGCTCCCGCCCGAAGCGAGGGTGAAGACGATGTCGCAGCCGGTGATTGATACGGCGTCGCCGCTATCGGACCGAGCGGTGCCGGTGACGGTGACCTCGGCGAGCTTGTTCGCGTCGACGAAGATGGCCTCGCCGCGGGCGGCACGTGTAGTCCCCGCCGCGATCGAGATGTTGCCGAGTCCGATCGCGGAAATGCCGCGCGAGCCCTCCCCCGTGACGGCGACGCTGCCGCTGACGATGTCGATGTCGCGCCTCGGCGCGCCTGCGGGGGGGATGCCGGGGCCTTCGAAAGGCACGACCTCCAGGAACTTCGTCTCCGCCTCGATTCCATGCGCGAGGTCGCCGGTGGTCGAGACGGACGTCGACACGACGGAGACCGCCCCGTCCTCGCCCGTCGCGAGGATTCCGGTCGCGCGATCGCCGCTGGTAGCGAGGCCGCCTTCGTTTCTGACGATAGCGATGCCGTTGCGGCCGACCACCCACAGGCCGACCGCGAAATCGCCCGACGTGCTCACCGGCCCCGCCGTCCGGACGACGGCGTCCCCGAACCGGGATCCGCTCAGCACGCCGAAAGCCGAGTCGCCGGTGGTGGTGAGCGCACCGGTGACATCGACCGACACGGTGCCGCCGAAGGCACGCACGCCCATGGCGAGCTCGCCCTGTGTCGAAATCGCTCCGGAGCGGATCGTCACGTCTCCGAAGCTCTCGCCGCCGACGGCGACGGCGAAGACGCCGTTGGTGGTGACGCTCGCCACGTCGACCAGGACGGCGCCCCCTTCCGAGCCCGCGCCGACCCCAATGGCATAGTCGCCGGACACCGAGACGATGCCGGCGTGGATGACGGCATCGCCCCCCTCCGACCGCGCGCCGATGCCGCCGCCGCCGGTGGTCGTGACGTTGCCGACCGTGATCCGTGCGTCGCCGATCACCGAGGCGGCGCCGACGCCGCCGGAATTCTCGCCCGAGACGTTGATGTTCTCGGCGGTGACCGTCACCGCATCCCAGCCGAGCGCCGCAATCGCCTGGCTGCCCTCGCCGGTGACGGTGACGTCGCCGGTGGTCACCGTCGTCGTGCCGAGGCTGACCGTGTTCACTCCGGCCGCGACGTCGCCGTCGATGCTGAGGTCGCCGGTGGTCACCGTCATGTTGCCGCCGGAAAAGGCATTCACCCCCCAGGCTGCGTCGCCGTGGGTGGAGATGGTCCCGGCCTCGACGCTCACCGAGCCTTGCTCCGCGACCGCGGTAATGCCGTCGGCGACGTTCCCGGTCGTTTCGATTGAATCGATGGACACCGAGACGTTCCCGGTGACGCTGTAGGCATCGACTCCGAACGCCCACTCGCCCGAGGTGGTGAGGCTGCCGAGATCGACGCTAACATCGCCCTCGTTCGAATAGGCGCCGACGGCGGAGCGGAAATCGGCGGTCATCGCCACCGATCCGAGGGCGAGATCGATGTCGCCGCGGTCGGTGGAGACGGTGACGGCGCGCTCGTTGGCGCTGATCGAGGCGCCCGCGCCGCGGATCCTGATCGACCCGTCTTCCTTGTTGTCCGCGTAAAGGCCGAGCGGGCCCTTGGCGTCAACCGCGACCCCGTCTTCCAGGACGACGCGATAATCCTCGCCCTCGCCTATGAAGACGATCCCTTCGGGATAGGGATTGCCCTCGGCCGGGCAGAAGGCCTCACCATCGACGATCGGGCTGCAGGAAGCGGGTTCAGGTGGCGGCGGGTCCTTGGCGGTGGCGGGGGCGGACCAGGCAGCGATTGCGGCGGCCGTCGCGCCGAGGCTCGTGCCGCGATTCCAGATCCACCCGCCGCGCATTCCGCCATCCCCGTTCCCGATGCGGAGCGGATGGTAACCGGCCGCGGACCGAAGTCCACAGTTTGCGACCGGACTGAGCAAGAAGTGAGAAGTCTGGAGCGGGCGAAGGGATTCGAACCCTCGACCCCAACCTTGGCAAGGTTGTGCTCTACCCCTGAGCTACGCCCGCTCTCGAGCAAAACCGGTGGCGCGAAAGACCGCCGGCTGAGGTAAGGCGGCGGCTGCTAGCATGGGGTCCGCCACCCGGCAAGGCCCTAGATGGGGTTGGCAGAATCGGGTGCAATCCCACATAGGGGCCTCGACGGCTGCATCGGATCGAAAGGCGTATCTCTTGGCGACACTGGGCATGAGCGCGGCGGAGAAGGACGCGCTGGAGGCGTTCCGGCGCGACGTGGTCGAGCCGTCGATGGGCGCGCTCGTCATCCTCGATTTCTGGGCCGAATGGTGCGGTCCCTGCAAGCAGCTGACGCCGGTGCTCGAAAAGGTCGCGCAGGATTATGCCGACCGCGGCGTCAAGCTGGTCAAGATCAACGTCGACGAGAACCGGATCATCGCCGCGCAATTCCGGGTCCAGTCGATCCCCACCGTCTATGCGATCTTCCAGGGCCAGCTCGTCGCGGACCTGACCCCGGCGCGGACCGAGGGGCAGATCACGCGGGCGCTGGACCAGATCCTCGCGCAAATCCCGGTCGAAGGCGAGGCGCAGCAGCTGGAGGCGGAGATCGAGCCGCTGATCGCGATGGGCGAGGAAGTGCTCGCCGCCGGCGACGCCGAGCGGGCGGTGAACATCTTCGGCCAGATCCTCGAAATGGCGCCCGACAATGCGGAGGTGGTTTCCGGTCTCGCCCGGGCGCTGCTGGCCGCGGGTCGCCCCGAGGAGGCGCGGGCGGTGCTCGACGGGGCGCCGGAAAAGCTCGCCGGGGATCCCGCTCTCGCGCGGGCGCAGGCGGCACTGGCGCTGGCGGAGAGCGCCCCCGCCAGTGCCGAGACGGCGGAGTTCGAGCGGCGCATCGCCGCGAACCCGGACGATCACGAGGCGCGCCATGAGCTCGCCGGCGCGCTGATGGCCGCTGGGCAGCGCGACCGGGCCGCCGACGAACTGCTCGAGATCGTTCGGCGGGACCGCGAATGGAATGACGGCGCTGCGAGGAAGCGCCTGCTCCAGTTCATGGAAGTGGTCGGTCTCGAGGATCCGTGGGCGCGCGACCAGCGGCGCAAGCTCTCCGCGATCCTGTTCACCTGATGGCGGAGGAGGCGGTCCTGCGGGTGGCGGTCTTCCCGCTCGCCGGTGCCCTCCTCTTCCCGCGCATGCACCTCCCGCTCCACATCTTCGAGCCGCGCTATCGGGCGATGGTGCGCGACGTGCTCGCCGGCGACCGCCTCATCGGCATGATCCAGCCGCGCGACCAGGCGGAGCCGCCGGCGCTTTTCGAGACCGGATGCCTCGGCCGCATCGTCGGCACCGAGGAGCTGGACGACGGCCGCTTCAACATCACGCTCGAAGGCCTGTCCCGCTTCCGCATCGTGCGGGAGGTGGACGCCGACACGCTCTACCGGCAGGTCGAGGCGGATAGCAGTGGCTTTAGCGACTTCGGGGAGCCCGAGCCGCTCGGCCTCGCCCAGCGTGCCGAGATCGAGCAGGAGGCGCGCCGCTATGCCGACGCGCTCGGCTACAGCGTCGATTGGGAGGCGGTGTCGCGGCTCGACGACGAGATGCTGGTCAACGCGATCGCCCAGGTGGCGCCGTTCGACGTCGGCTCGAAGCAGGCGCTGCTGGAAGCGGCGGACATCGCCGCGCGGTGCGAACTGCTCGTCCAGTTCATGCAGTTCCAGCGGATGGTCCCGGGCGGGGCCGAGGGGCCGGAGACGCTGCAGTGACCGAGGAGATGCTCGCCCTGCTGGTCTGCCCCATCACGCGGACGGCGCTCCGCTACGACTCCGAGGCGCAGGAGCTGGTTTCAGTGGCCGCCGGTCTGGCCTACCCGGTTCGGGAGGGTGTTCCCGTTCTCCTCGTCGAAGAGGCTCGGCCGTTAGATGGGCAGGCCCCGCAGCAGCAGGGGTAGTTCGCCGCTCTCGCCGCGGGCCTCGGCCATGAACTGCTCCTTGAGAGGCCCCAGCCGCTGGACGAGCCCCATTCCGAACCGCCGCACGGCGGACGCAGTGCGGCCGGGGACGCCGAACAGGCGGGTGAGGCCGTCGGTGGTTGCCGCGACCATGAAGGTGTCGAGGCTGCGCCAGCGCTGATAGCGGGCGAGAAGCTGGGCGTCGCCCAAGTCCATGCCGAGCCGCGCGCCTTCGACGAGCACCTGGGTGAGCGCACCGGCGTCGCGGAAGCCGAGGTTGAGGCCTTGCCCGGCAATCGGGTGGATGCCGTGGGCGGCATCGCCGGCGAGCGCGAGACGTTCGGCGGTGATGGTGGCGGCATGGTGGAAGCCGAGCGGGTAGGTCCAGCGCGGCCCCGCCATCCGAACCTCACCGAGGAAGCCGCCCATCCGCTTGCCGACTTCCGCGGCGATCGCCCGCTCCGGAAGGTCGGCGACGGCGGCGGCATCCGTTGCGGGCACCGACCAGACGATCGCCGATCGGGTGCCGGGCAGCATCGGCAGGATTGCGAAGGGGCCGCTGGGGTAGAAGATCTCGTAGGCGATATTCTCGTGGTGGCGCTCGTGCTCGATCGTGGCGACGATGGCGGCGTGGCGATAGCTCCAGCGGGCGATCGGAATGCTGGCCGCTTCGCGCGTCGGCGAGTTGCGCCCTTCGGCCCCAACCAGCAGCGGCGCGGCCAGCACACGGCTGTCCTCGAGCGCGACGCGAACGCCCGCCCCGTCGCGCACGATCTCGGCGGGCTTCGCGGGCATCAGCAGGGTGACGTGCTCGGATTCCTCAGCGGATTCCCGCAGCACCTGCCGCAGCCGCCTGTTCTCGAACATGATGCCGAGCGGATCATCGCCCTCGCCGGGCTCGAACACGATTCCGCCGGGAGCGAGGCCGTCGCTCACCCGGATCGTCCTGATTGGGCAACCATCGCCCTCCAGCCGGTCGGCGATGCCGATCGCCTCCAGCATACGGAACGAGGCGCTGGCGACCGCGGTGGCGCGGCCATCGTAGGCGGGGGCGAGGGTGTGCCCCGGATCGGCGGGGTCGACGACGATGCTGGAGAGGCCGTGGCGGTCCAGCGCGATGGCGAGGGTGAGGCCAATGAGGCCGCCGCCGAGGATGATGACGTCCGCGCGCTCCATTTTCTCCCCCTAGCGATGCAAGCGTGCAACGCCAAGCGCTTGACCGGAGACTCCCCATGGGCGCAATAAACGGGCTGCGGAACATTTGGGGGACGCCGGAATGGCGGCGACGATAGCGCAGAACGCGCGCCAGCAGCGCCGGGCGCAATGGCGCGAAGGCATGCGGCGGGGAGCGAGACGCACCGCGGCGATGCTGGCCGGCGGCGCCTTCATTGCGCTCGCCTTGCTGCTGCTGGCTTCGCTGGTCAGCTACCACCCGACCGATCCCTCGCTGAACACCGAGGCCGCGGGTCCGGCGCGCAACTGGCTCGGCGGCGGCGGCGCCTGGACGGCCGACCTGCTGCTCACCGTTTGGGGACCGACAGGGGGCCTCCTTCTCCCGCTCCTGATCCTTGCGGGCCTTCGCATCCTTCGCGGCGCCGAGCGGCGACGCCGTTCGATCCTGCTCGCCTTCCTCGGCGTCTCGCTGGTCGGCACGGCGGCGGCCCTGCTCGTCGGCGGCGCGGTGAACGGGTTGCCGGCGGGCTGGGGCGGCGCGGTCGGATTCTCCCTCGCCTGGCTGATCTCGAGCGGCCTCGGTCTGATCGGCGAACCGAGCATTGCCGAGCCCTTCCGGATCGCCGCCCTCGCCCTCTGCGCGGCCGCCGGCCTAGTCCTATGGTGGCGCTCCCTGGGCCTCAGCGGGGAGGAGCGCGCTTGGATCTCGCAGCACCGCTTCCGCATCCGCAGCGCGGCGCCGGCCGACGTGGACGAAGTGGAAGGGGAAGATCTCCCCGCCCCGGAGAGCCGGCCCGCCCGTACCGCCGTCGTCGCCCCCGCTGATCCGCCTCGTACGGTGATCGCCGACCGCGTCCGCGCGCCGGAGCCGCCGAAACGCTCGGCGCGTGAGCGGCAGGCCTCGCTGGCTTTGGGCGATTCCTACCAGCTGCCGGGCCTCGACCTGCTCAACGCGGCGCCGCCGCCGGTCAACGCCACCCTCGACAAAGCCAGCCTCGAGCGCAACGCGCGCCTGCTCGAGTCCGTGTTGGAGGATTTCTCGGTCAAGGGCGAGGTGATCGAGGTCCGCCCCGGCCCCGTCGTCACCATGTACGAGCTCGAGCCGGCGAGCGGGATCAAGGCGAGCCGTGTCATCAGCCTCGCCGACGACATCGCCCGCAACATGTCGGCACTGTCGGCCCGGGTGGCGACCATTCCTGGCCGCAGCGTGATCGGCATCGAGCTTCCCAACGCCAAGCGCGAGATGGTCGCCCTCTCGGAGCTGATCGCCAGCCCCGCCTTCGAGGACCAGGTCGCGCAGCTGCCGATCGTGCTCGGCAAGAACATCGCCGGGGACCCGGTCGTCGCCGACCTCGCGCCGATGCCCCACCTGCTCGTCGCCGGCACCACCGGCTCGGGCAAGTCGGTCGGCCTCAACTGCATGATCCTGTCCCTGCTCTACCGACTGACGCCGGAGCAGTGCAAAATGATCATGATCGATCCGAAGATGCTCGAGCTCAGCATCTACGACGACATCCCACACCTCCTCTCCCCGGTCGTGACCGAGCCCGCCAAGGCGATCCGCGCGCTCAAATGGACGGTGGAGCAGATGGAGGAGCGCTATCGGATGATGGCGTCCGTGGGCGTGCGCCAGCTCTCCAGCTTCAACGCCAAGGTGCGCGAGGCGAAGGCCAAGGGACAGTCGCTCGGCCGCCGCGTCCAGACCGGCTACGATCCCGAGACCGGCCAGCCCAGATACGAGATGGAGGAGCTCGATTACGAGGTCCTGCCGCAGATCGTAGTCATCGTCGACGAGCTCGCCGACCTGATGATGACGGCCGGCAAGGAGGTCGAGTTCCTCATCCAGCGCCTCGCCCAGAAGGCGCGGGCGGCCGGCATCCACCTGATCATGGCAACCCAGCGGCCATCGGTCGACGTCATCACCGGCGTCATCAAGGCGAACCTGCCGACCCGGATCAGCTTCGCCGTCACCTCCAAGATCGATTCGCGCACGATTTTGGGCGAGCAGGGCGCCGAGCAGCTGCTCGGCAAGGGCGACATGCTCTACATGCCCGGTGGCAAGCAGATCGCCCGAGTTCACGGCCCGTTCGTCTCCGACGAGGAGGTCCGCGCGGTCGCGGAGCACTGGCGCGGCCAGGGCCGGCCCGATTATGTCCAGGCCGTCACCGAGGAGCCGGAGGACGGGGGCTACGTCTTCGAAGGCCAGCCGACCGGCGACGACGACGCCGAGAGCCAGCTCTACCGCAAGGCGATCCAGACCGTGGCGGAGAGCCAGAAGGCCTCGACGTCCTACCTCCAGCGGCAGCTGCGCGTCGGCTACAACAATGCCGCCCGCCTCATCGAGCGGATGGAGAAGGACGGCATCGTCAGCGTCCCCGACCATGTCGGCCGCCGCGAGGTGCTGGTCGACTCGGAAGGCCGCCCGCTCAGCTGAACGGGCGGGAACCGGGGGGTTCACGACGCATTCAATCGCCGACCCATAGGGCTCTCCCCAAAATCGATGCGATTGGAGATTGAATGATGTTGCGTTCGAAGACGCTCGCCTTGGCGGCCGTGCCCCTTGCCGCCGCGCTCGCTGTCCCGCAGGCGGTGGTCGCGCAGGCCGCGTCGCCGCTGACGCAGGTGCAGTCGCACCTCAAGGCGGTGAGCACGATGACGGCCAATTTCACCCAGACCGACAAGCGCGGCCGCAGCGTCGGCGGCACGCTGACCCTCAAGCGGCCCGGCAAGGTCCGCTTCCAGTACGCGCAGGGCGTGCCGCTGCTGATCGTCGCCGACGGCCGCAAGCTCTACATGGTCGATTACCAGACCAAGGACGTGCGCAGCTGGGCGATCGGCAGCTCGCCGCTCGGCGTGCTGCTCAACGCCAATCCGGACCTGTCGCGGATCAGCAAGGTGGTGCGCAACGACCGCCAGACCCTGCTTGTCCAGGCACGCGACCCGAAGCGGCCGGAGTTCGGCACCATCACCTTGGGGTTCGCCAAGGTAGCCAGCGCGCCGTCCGGACTGCTGCTCCAGGGCTGGACGGTGATCGACGCGCAGAACAACCGGACGACGGTGAAGCTTACCAACCAGCGTTTCAACATCGGCGTGGCCGACAGTGCGTTCCAGTTCGCGAACCCGAAAGCGAAGGGGCGCGGATGACGCCAATCATTCATGCTCCCGACAGGAAGCGGACGATATGACATACCCTGCGATTGCGGGGATCGTATCCGGGATTTTCCCCCTGTTGCCCGGCCGGGCTCCGTAATCGAGCCTCGCGTAAAACACGCTTGGTTGGCCCCCGCTCCACGCCCCCGGAGCGGGGGCCTTTTCCGTTCCGGCCGACGCGAATCGACACAAAGCCGCCGTCCCGCTAGAGCCTCAGCCATGCCTTCCACCCTGAAGATCGCTTCCTGGAACATCAATTCCGTGCGAGCACGGGCGCCTATCGTCGAGCAGTTCCTGCGGGCCGAATCCCCCGACATCCTGTGCTTGCAGGAGACCAAGGTCTGCGACGCCGAGTTCCCGGCGGCGATGTTCCACGCGCTCGGCTACAGCCACCACGTCATCTGCGGCCAGCGCATGCACCACGGGGTCGCCATCCTCAGCCGGCTGCCGATGCACGAGGAGGCGCGGTTTGATTGGCAAGCGAACGGAGAGGCGCGGCACGTCGGCGTCCGGCTCGACTGCGGGATCCGCATCGAGAACGCCTACGTCCCGGCGGGTGGCGACGTGCCGGATCGGGAGGCGAATCCGAAATTCGGCCAGAAGCTCGATTTCCTGGAGCGGATGACCCGATGGTCGGAGAGCTGCCGTGGCCCGACCATCCTCGTCGGCGACTTCAACGTCGCCCCGCTCGAATGCGACGTGTGGAGCCACAAGCAGCTGCTCACGGTCGTCAGCCACACGCCGGTCGAGGTCGAGGCGCTCTCACGGCTTCAGGAGAGCAACGGCTGGGTCGATCTCGGCCGCCATTTCCACCCGGCGCCCCAGCGGCTCCACACCTGGTGGAGCTACCGATCGCCGGACTGGACGAAGAACGATCGCGGGCGGCGGCTCGATCACATGTGGGCGACCGCGGATGTCGCCGCCGCGGCCGTCACCCACGCTGTCCACGAGGCGTGCCGGAGCTGGACCCGCCCGTCGGACCACGTGCCGCTGGTCACCGAGTTCGCGGTGTGAGCGCCGGGCGGGACGTCGCCCGCGCGGTCGATTCCCTGCGCCGCGGCTGGCCGGTCCTTGTCGACGGGACCGCCTACCTCGCCGTCGAGACCGCCGATGAGGAGGCTCTTGCCGTCTTCGATGCGGGCGAGCCTGCCGATCTGCTCATCTCGGGTCCCCGCGCCGTGACCCTGAAGCTCGCCAACCAGCGGGACGCGGTGCCGACGCGACCGGTGCGGATCGCCCGGACGTCCTGGATCGGCCTTTCCGAAGCGGTCGCCGTCGCGGATCCCGCCCGCGATCTGGCCAACCCGCTCAAGGGCCCCTTCCGCGCTCTATCCGCGACGCAGGGTGCCGAGGCGGCGGTCCAGCTGACGCGCCTTGCGGGCCTGCTCCCGGCGCTGTTCGTCGGGGGCGAGGCAGGAGAAGGAGCGGTGGCGGTGAGCGGGGAAGCCGTCGCGGCGGCCGCGGACGCGCCTTCCGTGAACATCGTCTCGCGCGCGCGTCTCCCCATCGAGCAGGCGGAGAAGGCGGAGATCGTCGCCTTCCGCGCTTCGGGCGATGCCGCCGAGCACGTTGCGCTGCTGATCGGCGCCCCCACCGGCGCGCCGCCGCTGGTCCGCCTCCACAGCGAATGCCTCACCGGCGACGTGCTCGGCTCGCTCAAATGCGATTGCGGGCCCCAGCTTCACGACGCGCTCGAAGCGATCGCCGCCTCGGGCTGGGGCATCCTCCTGTACCTGCGCCAGGAGGGACGCGCGATCGGGCTGGTCAACAAGCTGCGCGCCTATGCGCTGCAGGACCAGGGGTTCGACACGGTCGACGCCAACCTGCGCCTCGGCTTCGGCGATGACGAGCGCGGCTTCGCCGTCGCGGCGCGGATGCTGGAGGCGCTGGGGCAGGAGGAGGTGCGCCTTCTCACGAACAACCCACGCAAGGCCGCGGCGCTGGAGGCCGCAGGCATCCGCGTGACTGAGCTGGTGCCTTTGCTGACCGGCGCCAACCCCCACAACCAGGGCTACCTCGAGACCAAGCGGCGGCGGAGCGGCCACCGCCTCTGAGGCTCAGGCGAGGAGCGCCGCCACCTCGTCCCAGTCGGCGGCGGTGTGATGAACGCCGAGGGCGCGCAGGCGCTCGGCATGGTCGGGCGGGCAGTGCCGGCCGGCGCAGAGGCCGATCACCTCCGCACCCGACGCGACCGCGCCGGTGACGCCGACCGGCGAATCCTCGATGATTGCAGTCCGGCGGATATCGACGCCCATCGCCTCGGCGGCGTGAAGGTAGATGTCGGGTGCGGGTTTGCCCCGGTCGACATGTTGCCGGCCGCTGAAGACCTTGTCGCCGAAGGCCTCGCGGATGCCGAGGTGCTCGAGATGCCGCTCGATCCATGGCAGGGAGCTTGACGAGGCGATCGCCCGCGGGAGGTGCGCCGGCAGCGAGCGGATGAAGCGCACCGCGCCGGCGACCTCCTCCAGGCCCTCTGCCAGTACCCGGGCATCCTCCTCGGCGCGCGCCGCGTGGAAATCCTCCGGCAGCGGCCGACCGATATAGGCCTCGATGGCGGCGATGAAGTCGCGCCCGCTGAGACCCATGAAGCTGGTCATCGCGTCCGCGGCAGTGGTCGGGTGGCCGATCCGCGTCAGGTAGGTGGCAAGGTGCAGGTTGCCTGCATGCTCGCTCTCGAGCAGCACGCCGTCGAAATCGAAGATGATGCCGTCGAACCGGATCGACGTGACCGCCGGTTCGCCTGCGATCTTAAGGTGGTCGTCGACCGTCAAAGCCGTTCCCCAAATAAGGCCGTGCCGACCCGCACATGGGTGGCGCCGATGGTAACGGCCGTCTCATAGTCGCCGGACATCCCCATGCTGAGGCCGGCGAGGCCGTGGCGCCGGGCGAGACTCGCCAGCAGCGCGAAATAGGGCGCCGGCTCGATGTCGGCGGGCGGGATGCACATCAGGCCGACGACGCTGAGACCGGCTGCCGTAGCTCCCTCCAGGAGGCCGGGGAGCTCGGCGGGCGTGCAGCCGCCCTTCTGCGGCTCCTCGCCGACATTGACCTGGAGGAAGCAGCGCGGGCTGCGGCCGGCCTTCTCGGCCGCCTTTGCGAGGGCCTCCACCAGCGACGGGCGGTCGACGGAATGAATCGCGTCAAACAGGGCCACCGCTTCGTCGGCCTTGTTCGACTGGAGCTGGC
>DASVVY010000163.1:0-31570 GCA_036386335.1 Allosphingosinicella sp.
GGCCCCTCCACCGCACTTCGTGCGGTCCCCCTCCCCGAGCACGCTCGGGGAGGATTGGCCCCGAACTTCATCTGCACCGCCAACATCGAGCCCGCCGACGGCGGCGCGGCCATCGCGGCCGGCAACGAAAAGGTTCTCGCCGCCCGCCTCTCCGACGCCAAATTCTTCTGGGAGCAGGATTTGAAGATCCCGCTCGACGATCAGGCGAAGAAGCTCGACCAGATCGTCTTCCACGAAAAGCTCGGCACCGTCGCCGACAAGGTCGACCGCGTCGCGAAGCTGGCGCGGTGGCTGGTCGAGGAGGGGATCGTAAAACCCTCTCCCGCGAGGGGAGAGGGTCGACTCGACGAAGGCGAGCGGGGTGAGGGCAGGGCGGGCGAAGAACAGTCCCTCACCCTCCCACCCGGCTCCGCCGGGCGGGCCCCTCCCTCTCCCCTGCAGGGAGAGGGGCGGGATCTCGCCCACCTCGCCGAACGCGCCGCGCGCCTCGCCAAGGCGGACCTCGTCACCGGCATGGTCGGCGAGTTCCCGGAGCTGCAGGGCGTGATCGGCGGCTACCTCGCCCGCGCCCAGGGCGAAGACCCCCGCGTCGCCGACGCCATCCGCGACCACTACAAGCCAGTGGGGCAGGGGGACGAAGTGCCCACCGACCCGGTGACGGTGACGGTAAGTCTGGCGGACAAGCTGGATACAGTGATTGCGTTCTTTATCATACAAGAACAGCCGACAGGATCTCGGGATCCGTATGCGCTCCGTAGAGCGGCACTAGCGTGCATATCGCTCATTCTGACCAACCGGATCCGTTTCGACTTGGCGGGTGCAGTCATCAGAACAGCAGAGATCCTAATTCGCCAGATCATGGATCGGCTTACATCCGAAGAAGTTCGGGCGGCTGCCCGAGCCTTGGGCACGACAGGTGAAATCAAATCGTCAGCATCAGCTGAGGAATATGCTGCTCGGCTCAAGCCGTTCTTCGAGGCGCTCCGGCTCGCAGCCGACCAAGGCCAAGGGCGAGGCACGTTCATACCACCTTTTGATGACAAACGAGACGTTGCCGAGTTCATCGCTACGATCCTAGTGTTCTTTTTGGAACGCTTGATAGTTCAGCAGCGAAGCGCCGGAATCAGGCATGATCTGGTCGATGCTGTATTCAGTCTGGCTGACGACAGTGATCTTGTTAGAGTCCTCGCCCGCGTCCGCGCCCTGCAGGCCTTCGTCGAGACTCCGGAAGGCGCCGACCTGCTCGCCGGCTACAAGCGCGCCGCCAACATCCTCAAGAAGGAAGGCTGGGGCGGCGCCTCCCGCGCCATGGCGGACGCGGAGAACGACACCATCCCGCAGACCGGGGAGGAGGACCCGCTCGTCCTCGTCGACGATCCCGATCTCGCCGCCGCGGTCGCCGAATTCGCGCACCCGAAAAAAACGCTGTCCTACACCCCCCTTCCTGAGGAACAAAAGCTGATCGAATCGCTCGATTCGGCCGAGCCGCGCGCGCGGGCGGCGGTCGAGGCGGAGGATTTCGAAGGCGCGATGGCGGCTCTGGCGTCGCTGCGCGCGCCGGTGGACGCATTTTTTGACAAGGTGACCGTCAATGATCCCGATCCCGTCAAACGCGAAGCGCGGCTCGATCTCCTCGCGCGCATGCGCGACGCGGTCCACCAGGTCGCCGATTTCTCGCGCATCGAGGGCTGACGGGGCAGGGGACCCCCCGCGAATCCATGTGACTCTCATGACTTTCGTGACATTCGTGACTTTCGCGCCATTCGCCCGGACCTGCCGCTGACATGGCTCGCTACGTCTACCGCTTCGGAGGCGGCGTCTCGGACGGCGAGGCCGGGAACAAGGCGCTCCTCGGCGGCAAGGGCGCGAACCTCGCCGAGATGGCGTCCATCGGGCTGCCGGTGCCGCCGGGCTTCACCATCTCGACCGCGATGTGCGCCCTCTACTACGCGGAAGGGGAGAGCTTCCCCGACAGCGTCCGCGCCGAGGTGGCGGAGGGGCTGCGGCACATCGAGGCGCAGACCGGCAAGAGATTCGGCGACGCCGCCGACCCCTTGCTCGTCTCGGTCCGCTCGGGCGCCCGCGTCTCGATGCCCGGGATGATGGACACGGTCCTCAACCTCGGCCTCAACGACGCGACGGTCGAGGGCCTCGCCGCCGTCTCCGGCGACCCGCGCTTCGCCTGGGACAGCTATCGCCGCTTCATCCAGATGTATTCGGACGTCGTGCTCGGCCTCGACCACGGCCGGTTCGAGGAGGCGCTGGAGATCGCCAAGGAGGACAAGGGCGTCCATCTCGACACCGAGCTCGAGGCCGACGACTGGCGCCGCCTGACCCTCGCCTACAAGGAGCTGGTCGAGGAGCTGTGGGGGCGGCCCTTCCCGCAGGACGTGCAAGAGCAGCTCTGGGGCGCGGTCGGCGCGGTGTTCGGCTCGTGGGAATCGGACCGGGCGAAGGTCTACCGCCGCCTCCACCACATACCCGGCGACTGGGGCACCGCGGTCAACGTCCAGGCGATGGTCTTCGGCAATATGGGCGAGACCAGCGCCACCGGCGTCGCCTTCACCCGCAACCCCTCGACCGGCGAGCGCGCCTGGTACGGCGAGTACCTCATCAATGCCCAGGGCGAGGACGTCGTCGCCGGCATCCGCACGCCGCAATATCTGACTCGCGCCGCGCGCGAGGCGGCGGGGGCGAAGGCTGCGTCGATGGAAGAATCGATGCCGGAGGTATTCGCCGAGCTCGCCCGCGTTTTCGAGCTGCTCGAGCGCCACTATCGCGACATGCAGGACATCGAGTTCACCGTCGAGCGCGGCCGCCTGTTCATGCTCCAGACGCGGAGCGGCAAGCGCACCGCCAAGGCGGCGCTGCGCATCGCGGTCGACATGGCCCACGAGGGGCTGATCGGCGAGGACGAGGCGGTGCTGCGCGTGGATCCTGCGGCGCTCGACCAGCTTCTCCACCCGACGCTCGACCCGGAGGCCAAGCGTGAGGTGATCGCCAAGGGCCTCCCCGCTTCGCCGGGCGCTGCGTCCGGCGCGGCGGTGTTCGACGCCGACACCGCGGAGAAGCGCGCCGGCCTCGGCGAAAAGGTGATCTTGGTGCGGGTCGAGACCAGCCCCGAGGACATTCACGGCATGCACGCCGCGCAGGGCATCCTCACCGCCCGCGGCGGCATGACCAGCCACGCCGCCGTCGTTGCCCGCGGCATGGGACGCCCCTGCGTCAGCGGCGCCGGCTCGGTCTCGATCGACTATCGCAAGCGGCTGATGCGCGTCGGCGGCCGCGAAATCGCGGAGGGCGAAACGCTCACCATCGACGGCTCGACCGGCGAGGTAATGCTCGGCGAGGTCGCCACCGTCCAGCCCGAGCTGGTCGGCGATTTCGGCACCCTCATGGAATGGGCCGACCGCTCCCGCCGCCTCCGTGTCCGCACCAATGCCGAGACTCCGGCCGACTGCCGCACCGCCCGCGAGTTCGGCGCCGAGGGGATCGGCCTGTGCCGCACCGAACACATGTTCTTCGACGCCGCCCGCATCGCCTGCGTCCGCCAGATGATCCTCGCCGAGGACGAGGCCGGCCGCCGCGCCGCCCTCCTCAAATTGCTCCCCGAGCAGCGCGGCGACTTCGAGCAGATATTCCGCATCATGGCGGGCCTTCCCGTCACCATCCGGCTGCTCGATCCGCCGCTCCACGAATTCCTCCCGCACAGCGAGGAGGAGTTCGCCGAGGTGGCTGAGGCCGCCGGGACCACGGTCGACACTCTGCGGCGCCGCGCCGGCGAGCTGCACGAGTTCAACCCGATGCTCGGCCATCGCGGCTGCCGGCTCGGCATCACCTATCCCGAAATCTACGAGATGCAGGCCCGCGCCATCTTCGAGGCGGCGGTCGCGGTGGCTGCGGACGGGGAGGCGCCCATCCCCGAGGTCATGGTCCCGCTCGTCGGCACCAGCGCCGAGCTCAGGATCATCCGCGAGCTGATCGACTGCACCGCCGCCGCGGTGTTCGCGGAGCGCGGCCGCTCGGTCGATTATCTGGTGGGTACGATGATCGAGCTCCCCCGCGCAGCCTTGCGCGCCGCGGACATCGCCGCCGAGGCGCAATTCTTCAGCTTCGGCACCAACGACCTCACCCAGACCACGCTCGGCGTCAGCCGCGACGACGCCGCCCGCTTCCTCTCCGCCTATGTCGAGAAGGGCATCTTCGCCCGCGATCCCTTCGTCTCGATCGACGAGGAAGGGGTGGGCGAGCTGATCGCGATCGCGGCGGAGCGGGGCAGGGGGGCCAAGCCGGGCCTCAAGCTCGGCATTTGCGGGGAGCACGGCGGCGATCCCGCCTCGATCGCCTTTTGCGAGAAGACCGCCCTCGATTACGTCAGCGCCTCGCCCTACCGCGTCCCCATCGCGCGCCTCGCCGCCGCCCAGGCCGCCCTGCGCAACAAATCCCCTCTCCCTGGGGAGAGGGGGGAAGCTCTTTGAAGTGTCGGAAGAAACCCTAAAGCGGCCCGGGCCCGTCACTCCGGTGCCGCGCCTCGTCGCGGGCGGCGGCGTGGCGCAGCGAGCCCATCTCGTCCGCCTCCTTGCGGAGCCGCGCATTCTCGGCCTCGAGGTCGCGGACCCGGCCGCTCTCCTCGCGGTAGCGCCGCTTCCACTTGCCGCCCGCCATCAGCGCCATGCCGACGATGAGGCCGAGCAGGAACACCAGCGCGACGACCAGCCACTGGTCGGATGTGAAAGCAGTCACGGCCTCTCCTCCGCTCTTACCATGTCAGGCCGGATCAATGGGCGGAGGCGGAAGAATGTTCCGCCTCCGGTCCGGTTACATGAGCGAGTCGGAGATCGAGCAGGCCGCCGGGCCGAGGATGACGATGAACAGCACCGGCAGGATGAAAAGGATCAGCGGGACCGTCATGATCGCCGGCAGCCGCGCCGCTTTCTCCTCGGCCTTCATCATCCGCTCGTTGCGGAACTCGGCGGCGAGGACGCGCAGCGCGCTGGCGAGCGGGGTGCCGTATTTCTCGGTCTGGATCATCGTCGTCACGACGCCGCGGATCGATTCGAGGTCGATGCGGTTGGCGAGGTTCTCGAACGCCGACCGGCGGTCGGTGAGGAAGCCGAGCTCGACCGAGGTGAGGGCGAATTCGTCGCCCAGCTCCGGATAGGCCTTGCCGAGCTCGCGGGCGACGCGGTTGAAGGCGGCGTCGACGGTGAGGCCCGCCTCGGCGCAGATGACGAGGAGGTCGAGCGCGTCCGGGAGGCCCTTGCGGACCGCCGAGGTGCGCTTGCCGATCTTGTTCTTCAGCCAGAGGTCGGGCGCCTTGTAGCTGCCGATCAGCGCGCCGGCGACGAGCGCATACTTCTTGAAGGCGCCCCAGTGCGGGAAGCCGTCGAGGGCGTAGACATAGACGATGGCGAGGCCGCCGATCGCGATCGGCAGCACCAGCCGCGCGAGGATGACGACGAAGGCCAGGTCCTTGGAGCGGATGCCGGCGTGCATCAGCTTGCGCTGCGCCTTCACCACTTGCTCGTCCTGGAGCATCTTGAGGGAACCGAGGATGCCGCGGACCTTGTCGGCCATCTCGTTCTTGTTGCTGATCGTCCGGCGCCGCTTCGAGGTCGATGCGACGATGCCGGCCTTGAGCTGGTCGCGCCGCTCGTTCAGCGCCTTGACCCGCTTGGCCATCGGATCGCGGACGGTGGTCACCGCATAAATGGCGAGGAGCACGGAGGCGGTGGCGACGGCCGACAGGAACGTCGCCACCATCACCACGTCGATTCCCATGATCGTCGGGCCGACTGAAGGTGCCATGATCCTGTTCCGCTCCCTAGACTTCGAAGTCGACCATCTTGGCCATGATGAACACGCCCACGCCCATCCAGACGAGGCCGCCGGCGCCGGCGATCATCAGCCGCTCGTCGACGAAGAATTTCTGCATGTAATTGCCGTTGATGAACCAGATCAGCCCGAAGACGATGAAGGGCAGCGAGCCGACGATCCACGCCGAGGCCTTCGATTCCGACGACATCGCCCGGATCTTGAGCTTCATCGCGGCGCGCTTGCGCAGCACCTCGGCGAGGTTGGCGAGCGTCTCGGCGAGGTTTCCGCCGGTCTCGCGCTGGATCGCCAGCGTGATCACGAAGAACTGGAATTCGGGCGTGCGCAGCCGGTCGGCGGCGTCCTGGAGGGCGCCTTCCATGGTGCGGCCGATCTTCATCTTGTCGCTGACCGATCGAAACTCTTCGGCGATCGGCCCAGGCACCTCGTCCGCAACGACGCCGAGCGTCTCCGAAATCGGGAGGCCCGAGCGAAGGCCACGGACCATCAGCTCGATCGCGTCCGGAAACTTCGCGGTGAACTGCGCGATGCGCCGCTTGATCAGCTTCGAGACCGCATAATGCGGCGCGCCGACGCCGACGAAGAGGCCGACGAAGACGGAGAGCAGGATCGGCACGCCGCGCAGCGAGAGCAGCCCCGCAATGCCGACGACGAGGCCGACGGAGGCGAGGACGTACTGGCCGAGCGTCCACGGCTTTCCAGTCTGCTGCAGGCGCTTGCGGAGCAAGGCCGGATTCGGGATGAACTGCTGCGCAAATCCGTCGACCTTGCTCTGGGTGCGGCCCTGGAGGATCCGCTTTAGCTGCGCCTGAGCGGCGATCTCGGTCGATTTGCTGTGCCGCTCCCGCACCGTCTCCAGTCGCCGGTTCTGCGCCCGCGAGCTAGAAGGCCCGCTCAGCGCGAAATAGACCATCGCCAGCGTCACCAGCAGGCCGCCCACCATGATCAGCATCTGAGCCCCTGGCACCATCCGTCCCCTAATCTTTCATTCGGCTTGCCTTCGACGACGCCCGCTCAGGCGGCCGCCTTGGCTTCCTTCGGCTTCTTCGGGAGCAGCGACTTGAAGTTCAGCTTCCCGAGCAGCGACGTCGCCGGATCCTCCGCCTGCTGGGCGGGGTCGGCATTGTCGACGATCGAGGTCGTCAGCGTCACCAGCTGGGCGAGCGGCTGGGCCACACGCGACGCGGTGGCGACCTTGGCGAAAGGCTGGCCGAGCTTGGCGGCCTGGGTGCCCGCCTTCGCGTCGAGCGGAATGACGAGATCGACCTTGCGCTCGATCGACTGCTCGAAGTCCTTGCGGCTGATCTCCTGCGCGCCGGCCGGAACCCGGTTGGCGACGACGATCACCCGCGCCTGCGGGGCATTGGCCTTGAGCCAGCTGAGGACGCGGATCGCATCGCGGGTGGCGGCGAGCGTGAACTCGACCACCAGCACCACCGCGTGCACGTCCTGGACGAGGTGCGGGTGCTGCACCAGCATGTGCCGGGGCAGGTCGAGCACCGTTCCTTCGAAGGCGTTGCGGATCTCCTCCTGCAGCTGGAAGAACGCCGAGCCGTCGTTCATCATCGGCTGGTTGATCGGCGCTTCGGCCGAGAGGACGCACAGCTTCTCGTTGGCACGCACCATCGCCCGTTCGATGAACAGGCCGTCGATGCGGCTCGGATTCTCGATGGCGTCGGTGAGGCCGCGGCCCGGCTCGAGGTCGAGCGCCAGCGCGCCGGTGCCGAAATGGATGTCGAGGTCGAGCAGCGCGGTCGAGCGGCCGGCCTTGTCGCCCATCAGCCAGGCGAGCGAGCTCGCCAGCGTCGAGGCGCCGACGCCGCCGCGCACGCCGATCACGGCCGCCATGACGTGCGGCTTCTCGGCCGTGCTCTCCGTGACGCGGGGCCCGGAGATGGTGAGCTGCGCATGAGCGAAGGCGTCGCGGAGCTGGTCCGGCGTGAACGGCTTCAGCAGATAGTCCTGGATGCCCGACGCGAGCAGGTCGCGATACAGGCGAACGTCGTTCACCTGCCCGGCGGCGATCACCACGGTCCCCGGCTCGCACACTTCGGCGAGCGCGTTGATGTCGTTGAGCGGATCGCCGGACTCGGAGAGGTCGACGAACAGGATGGCCGGGCTCGCGGAGACGGAGAGCGTCTGGACCGCGTTCCTGAGGCCCCCCTTGTTGACCTTCTCCGGCGCCCAACCGTGCTCGACGGCGACCGGGCGGAGGAGCTCGGCCGTGGCGTCGTCGCAGACGAACGCGCAGAAGGGATCGCGAAGCGCGGGCGGCTTGCTGCCGTGGAAAGGCGCGTTCATTATTGCTTGCCCCTCGTTGTGACTTCAGGAAGACCCTTTTTCCCGGTCGGCTCGGCCTCGCGATAGACCTTGATGGCCTTGGTCGCGGTCCGCGCGTCGGTGCCGCTGCCCGCCTGGCCGAGGACCAGGTCGGACGGATCGGCGACCATGGCGGCCAGGTTCGAATTGACGGCGCAGCCGTAATTGGACGAGGTCCCGCTCGGGCCTTCGGCCGGCTTGTAGTTCGGGCAGCCCGGCACCGTCGCGGTGCTGCGGCTGACGATCACACGGGCCGTTCCGGGCTGGACGGGGCCTGCGGTGATCGGTGCGCCTTCGCTGACCAGCAGGCCGTAATCGGCGGCGATGCGCGCAATGTCGCGGCGGGCTCTGTCGCCGGCGCCGCTATCGTCGATGAAGACGCGATCCGCATAGCCGAGGCCGAGGGAGGCGAACCACTCGTCGAGCCGCGCCCGCTCGCCGGCCGACACGCCGTCGGAGCCGGTCGCCACGTCGAACATATAGTCGGTCCGCTGCACGACCGGCTGGTTCAGCGAGTCGAGGCTGCGATTCGCGTCGGAGCGGTGACGTGGGCGCGCGTGCGCCGTGCCGACGATCGCGGCCGCGCTGACGAGGAGGATCATGGACTTGAGACGAACCATGGCGTTGCGGTCCTTTCGGGCGAACATCAGAAGCTGAACCCGGGTGCGGCGGAGGGCTGGGAGGCCCGTGCCTGCTGCTGGGGCTGGGCCGGGGCGGGAGCGGGAGCGGCGCTGATACCGCCGATCGCCGGCGCCGCCTGCGGCGCGGCAACCCTCGGTCCCGGCCTGCGGGCGCCGCTCTGATTGTACTCGGCGGTGCCGAGCAGCACCTGGTCCGCCGAAGGGGCGCTCCGGTAGCCGTCGGTGGGGAGCGCGATCTGGTTGGCGTTCACCGGCCGCACCAGGTACGGCGTCACCACGATCACCAGCTCGGTCTCGTCCCTGCGGAAGCTGGTCGAGCGGAACAGGGCGCCGAGGATCGGCAAGCTGCCGAGGAACGGCGCCTTGTCGACGTTGTTCGAGCTCGTGTTGCGCAGGAGGCCGCCGATCATGACGCTCTGCCCGGAGCCCAACTCCACGGTGGTCTCGGCCCGCCGCGTGGTGAGCGAGGGGACGCGGAAGCCGCTGATCTGGATCGCGCCCTGGTCGGAGAGCTCCGAGACCTCCGGCCGGACCCGCATCGAGATGCGGCCGCCCTCGAGCACCGTCGGCGTGAAGGCAAGGCTGACGCCATATTCCTTGAATTCGATCGCCGTTCCGTTGATTCCGTTCGAGCTCGGGATCGGGAACTCGCCCCCGGCGAGGAAGCTCGCCGTCTCGCCGGAAAGGGCGGTGAGGTTCGGCTCGGCGAGCGTGCGGACCCGGCCGTCATTCTCGGCGAGGTCGAGGGCGCTGAGGACGTCGAGCCCAAACAGGGTGCCGGCCCCGAACAGGGTCGTTCCCTTGGTATTGGGAGTGACGGTCGAGATGGTCTCGTCCAGCACCTTGTTGCCGGTGCCGAGCGGGGCGCCGGGGACGTGCTGCGGATAGAACATCCGGCCCTGGCCGATCCCGAACCGGAAGCCGCCGGTCTGATCGATCGAGGCGAGGTTGAGGCCGATGTCGCGCGCCAAGGAGCGGCTGACCTCGGCGATCTTCACCTGCAGCATCACCTGGAGCGGCGTGGCGGTGCGCAGCCGGCTGATCACCTGCGTGCCCTCGCCGACATAGGCCTGGACGATCCGGCTCGCTTCCTCGACGTCCGCCGGGGCGGCAACCGTGCCGGTGAGGAGCACCGTGCCGTTGATCGGCCGCGCCTGGATCTGCGCGTCCGGCATCGCCGTGTGTAGCAGCTCGTCGACCGACCCGAGGTTGGTGCCTACCCGGACGTTCGCCGAGTAGATCGTCCTCCCGGCGCGGTCGGTGGCGTAGACGGTGGTCTCGCCCGGGCCCTTGCCGAAGATGTAGATCTGGTTGGCCGAGCGGACTTGGACGTCGGCGATCCCGTCATTGGCGACGAAGAGGTCCGACATGGTCCCGTCCAGCCGCACCATGCGCCCGGTTCCGACCGAGAGGGTGATGTCGTTGGCGGGACGGGCAGGGCCGCCCTGGGCCGCGGCCGGAGCCGCTGCCGCCGTGATTCCCGCGGTTAGGACCGTGGCGAGGGCGGTGCCGAGCATGGTACGGCCGATGGTGTTCAGCGTCTTCATTTACTTGGCTCCGACGGGAACGGTGGTGACATTGTTGCCGCGTGCGACCCGGACGACGGGGCCGGTCGGGCGGGCGGCATCGCCGCTCCCCTCTCCGGCGCCGCGGCCCGAAATCGCTCCGGCGAGGGTGCCGATGGCGTCCGCCATCTTGGTCGCCGAGTCGGCCGGGCTCTTGCCCTTCGACGGGACGGTGCTCCGCTGGAAGCGGGAGACGTCGGCGCCGACTGTGTAGGTGGGGCCGGTGTCGATCGGCTTGTTGGCGATGGCGAGCAGCATGCGGCGCTCGGCCTTGGGATCGTTCCCCTCGGGGACGCTCACCTCGCCGGACGCGATCGCCCGCTCCAGCTCCGCCGAATTGTCGGCAATGGAGCGCAGCGACAGCGACAGCTGGCCGATGGTCTGGGCGACCGCGATCTTCTCGGCGATCTTGGGGGTGGCCTCGAGCGTGACGCTGGAGACGTTCTGCACGACCGGCTTGCCGTCGGCGCCCTTGGCGCTCATCCGCTGGTCGGTGGCGAGCACACGGATGTTGCGCAGGATCGTCTCGGAGGCCTTGAGCGCGGGGCCGTCCCCGCCGCCGGCGACTTCCTGGGTCAAGACAACGTCGACGCGGTCCCCGGGGAACACGAAGCCGGCGACGCCGGCGGTCGCGGAGACCGCCACTGTGACGGCGCGCATGCCCGGCCCAAGCGCCGCGGCGAGGAAGCCGCGCTCGCCCGGCTTGATCAGCGAACCGGTGGTGATCGGCTGCCCGGCGGTGATTTCGGTCCTGACGACGGTGCCGATGAGGTCGGTGGGGTTGGTGCCCGGCTTGCCCTTCAGGTAATAAGCCGGCTGGACGAGCGTCTCGGGCCAGGCCTGGAAGCGCAGCGCTTCCGGATCGATGATGGTGCCGACCGGCAGGGCGCGCGTCGCGACGAGCACTTCGGGGCCGACCTTCTCGACGACCGGAGTCGCCGCGGCGGGGGGAGCGCTGGCTCCGCTGAACATGTTCTTGGCCGTGACGGCGGTGACCGCCGCAACGATCAGCGCGCCGAACAGCAGCACGAGCTTCTTCACATCCATGGTGCCAGTCGCCTCCTAAGCCCGCTCTCGAAAAGCAGGGCTACACATCAGACAAATTGGTTAAGAATCCGTTCGGCAATCAGCCAGAAACCGCCGAACGCGATCGCCACGCCGTAGGGAATCTCCGGCTGGCCCGCGGTTTTCGCGATCCTGTGGGGAATCAGCATCGCCAGCGTCAGCACGCCGCCGGCGATCGACATGACCATCAGCAGCTTGACGACCGCGAGCGGGGGGAGCCAGAGCGCGAGCGCGGCCGCCATCTTGACGTCGCCGCCGCCCATCGCCCCGAAGTGGAAGGCCACGGCGAACAGCGCGAACACACCCGCCGCGACGGCGACGTGCACCGCCATGTCCGGCCAGAGGGCGAGGCCGCTCGCGATCCAGAACGGGATTGCGAGTAGCGCGATCGTCGCGTTGAGCCAATTGGGGATTATCCGCGTGCGCCAGTCGCCCACCGCCGCCAGCGCAAGCGCGCAGGCGAGCAGAGCGATCAAGATCCAGGCGAACCCCCCATTCATCGCGCAAACGACTAGACGGACTTGCTTTCTAAACCGTAACCGGCGGTCATGACGCGAGCCGCCGTCGATCGCAGGAGCATTCCGGCCGGAGCCACGCTGACCGAATGGCGGGCGTCCGACGGGTGGGTCTACAGGCGGATGGACTGGCCTCAGCCGCCGGGCGCCGGGGGGCGCGGCAGCCTCCTCTTCGCCGGCGGGCGCGGCGATTTCTTGGAGAAGCACCTCGAAGCCTACCATCATTGGCACAGCCGCGGTTGGAACGTGACGACCTTCGACTGGCGTAGCCAGGGGGGCTCGCGGGGCGATGTCGCGGGGCAGCTCACCAGCCTGGATCCCCTGATAGAGGACCTTCAGGCGCTGATCGCCGGCTGGAGCGCCGAGCTGCCGGGGCCGCACATCGCCGTCGCCCATTCGATGGGCGGCCACATCCTTTTGCGCACGCTTGCCGAGCGGCGGCCAGCGCTGGAGGCGGCGGTGCTCGTGGCGCCCATGCTGGCCATCAACAGCGCGCCGCTGCCCCTTCCTGTGGCGGCATGGGTGGCGCGGGCGCTGAACCTCGTCGGCTGGGAGCGGCGGCCGGTCTGGAAGCCGTCGCAGCCGCCCCCGCCCGCCGGATCGCGCCGTCAGACCTACCTCACCGCCTGCCGGGACCGCTACGAGGACGAGCTCTGGTGGTGGGAGCGGGAGCCCGGCTTCAACCTCGGCGCGCCAAGCTGGGGCTGGATGAACGCCGCCTATTCCTCCTGCCGGCGCCTGACCCCGGCGACGCTGCGGCAGGTCCAGACCCCGATCCTCCTCGTCGGCACCGAAACCGACCGGCTGGTCAGCGCGGGTGCGATCCGCCGCGCGGCTTCCCTCCTGCCGAACGCGGAGCTGCTGATGTTCCCGGACGCGGGCCACGAAATCCTGCGGGAGGAGGATCGGGTTCGCCTCCAGGCGCTGGCGGCGATCGACCGGTTCCTGGATGCGCAGGCGACGCGATGAGCGAGGCGGTCGACATCGCCATCGTCGGGGCGGGAATCGCCGGCGCCAGCCTGGCGGCGGAAGTGGCGGGCGAAGCCTCGGTGCTGCTCCTGGAGGCGGAGGACCAGCCCGGCTATCACTCGACCGGCCGCTCCGCCGCCTTCTGGGCCGAGACCTACGGCGGACCGCTCATCCAGCCGCTGACCACCGCTTCGGCGCCGATGCTGCGCGATGGCGGTTTCCTGCGCCCGCGCGGCGCCCTTCACATCGCGGATCGGGAGGGAAGGGACGCGCTTGAGGCGTTCCGGCGCGAGTTCGCGGAGCTCGTCGGGGTGCGGGAGGTGGATCAGACCGCCCTCGAGCAGCTGCTCCCAGGCGTGCGAAGGGGCTGGAGCGACGCCCTGCTCGAGCCCAGCTGCGCCGACATCGACGTCGGTGGCCTTCATGCGGAATTCGTCAAGGAGGCACGGCGGAAGGGCGCTCGCCTCCTCACGCGCGCGCGCCTTGCGGGCGCGGAGAGGGTGTCAGGCCATTGGCGGCTGGAGACGAGCGCCGGGTCGTTCGAAGCTCGCATCCTGGTCAACGCCGCCGGCGCCTGGGCCGACGAGGTGGCCGCCATGGCCGGCGTGCCGCCGGTGGGCATCCAGCCTTACCGCCGCACCATCGCCCAACTCCGCGTGAACCCGCCGGCGCCCGAGGACCTGCCGTTGGTCATCGACGCGCTCGGACGCTTCTACTTCAAGCCGGAAGCGGGCGGCCGGCTGTGGCTCAGCCCGCACGACGAGACACCCTGCGACCCCTGCGACTGCGCGGCGGAGGAATATGACGTCGCCCTCGCAATCGAGCGGCTCCAAGAGGTGGTGGACTGGCGCGTGGAGCGGGTGGAGCACCGCTGGGCGGGCCTCAGGAGCTTCGCGCCGGACCGGCTCCCGGTCTATGGCTTCCCACGCGGCCAGGACGACTTCTTCTGGTGCGCGGGGCAGGGAGGCTTCGGAATCCAGACCGCCCCCGCGGCAGCAAAGCTCGCCGCCGCTCTGCTGCTCGGCCGCGCGCCCGATCCCGCAGTGGCGGCGCTCGATCCGGCGCCTTACCTGGCGGGGCGCTTTGCAAACTGACCGGCGGCGTCGCAGGCGAGGCGGTCCGCCCGCTCGTTCTCCGGGTGACCGGCGTGCCCTTTGACCCAGCGCCACTCGATCTTGTGCGCCGCCGCGGCCGTAAGCAGCTCCTGCCACAGCTCTGCATTCTTGACCGGCTTCTTATCGGCGGTGCGCCAGCCGTTGCGCTGCCAATTGTGGATCCATTTGGTGATCCCGTCACGCAGGTAGATGCTGTCGGTGTAGAGGACGACTGTGCACGGCCGTTTCAGCGCCTCGAGCGCGCGGACGGCGGCCAGCATCTCCATTCGGTTGTTGGTGGTGACGGGTTCGCCTCCGGACAGCTCCTTCTCGTGCGCGCCGGAGCGGATGATCGCGCCCCAGCCGCCGGGACCCGGATTGCCCTTGCAGGCGCCGTCGGTGAAAATCTCGACTTCGGTCAAGGCGGAGGTCAGGCGGCCTGGAGGCTGTGGGGCAGCTTGAAGACCATGCGCTCGACGACGCCTTCGCCCTCCACCTCGGTCACTTCGAAATGCGCGGCGAGGAAGTCGACCACCTCGCGCACCAGCGTCTCCGGGGCCGAGGCGCCGGCGCTGATGCCGAGGGTCCGCACGCCCTCAAGCCAGACGAGGTCGATGTCGGTCGCGCGGCCGATCAGCTGGGCGCGCACCCCTTCGCGCTGCGCGACCTCGACCAGCCGCAGCGAGTTCGAGCTCTTCGGCGAGCCGATCACCAGCACCGCCTCGCATCGGCCGGCTATGTCCTTGACAGCCGCCTGCCGGTTGGAGGTGGCGTAGCAGATGTCCTCGCCCCGCGGGGCTTTGATGCCTGGGAAGCGGCGCTCGAGGATCGAGATGATCTCCGCGGTGTCGTCCACGGAGAGGGTGGTCTGCGTGAGATAGGCGAGGTTCTCCGGTTCCGGCGGGGCCACCGACGCAGCATCCTCCGCCGTCTCGACCAGCGTCATGCGCCCGTCCGGCACCTGGCCAAAGGTGCCGATCACCTCGGGATGGCCGGCATGGCCGATGAAGAGGATGTGCCTCCCCCGCTCGACGAGGCGTTCCGCCTGGCGGTGGACCTTCGAGACAAGCGGGCAGGTCGCGTCGACAAAGTCGAGCCCGCGCTCGCTTGCCTTGGCGGGCACGGCCTTCGGCACGCCGTGGGCGGAGAAGACGACCGGCACGCCGTCCGGCACCTGGTCGAGCTCGGCGACGAAGATCGCGCCCTTCGCCTTCAGGCTGTCGACGACATATTTGTTGTGGACGATCTCGTGGCGCACGTAGACGGGCGCGCCGTAGCGCTCGAGGGCGAGCTCGACGATGCGGATCGCGCGGTCGACGCCGGCGCAGAAGCCGCGCGGCGCCGCGATCAGCAAGGTGAGCGGTCTCTTGTCCGGAGCCATCGGGCTTCCCTATGCGATTGCTTGCGTCGGCGGAACCCGGTTCCTATGATCCGGCCCTGCCCCCTTTTCCGGGAAATGAGGATCCAAAGCCTGTGTTCAAGTCCAAAGCGGCGGTTGCCGCGCTCCTCTCCCTGACCGTCCTCGGCTGCTCGCGAGACATGGAGATCACCGACCAGGGGATCAGCATCACCCGCTCGGCCTGCCCCGCCGTAGCGATCCCCGCCGCGACCGGCGACATCACGCTCTTCAACCCGCAGAACAGCCGCGACGCCTCCGCCATCGACGTCGTTGCCAACATCACCAACGTCCGCTCGACCTGCGACGAGAGCGGCCAGAACATCGTCACGAACGTGACCTTCGACGTCCAGGCACTGCGCCGGGATTCGCGCGGCGCCCGCGACGTGGTCCTGCCCTATTTCGCCACCGTCGTGCAGGGCAGCACGAGCCTCGTTTCGAAGAGCATTGGCCGCGTCGGGCTTCACTTCGACGACGGCCAGCTTCGCGCCAGCACGCGCGGCTCCGCCTCGGGCCAGGTGCTGCGCTCCGCCGCAACGCTTCCCGAGGACGTTCGCAAGCAGCTGACCCGGCGCCGCAAGGCAGGCGATGCCGATGCGGCGGTGGACCCGATGGCGGACCCAGGGGTGCGCGAGGCGGTCCGCCGCGCGAGCTTCGAAGTGCTGGTCGGCTTCCAGCTGACGCCGGAGCAGCTTGCCTACAACGCAACGCGTTGACTTCGCCCGGTTGAGCCTCCACAGCGGCGCGGTCGCCGGTCCTCGGGCCGGTGTTCGTGCGGGAGAGAGTGTTGCCTGAAAGGGCGGCGCCGCCGAAGGAGCAACCGCCCCGGAATCTCTCAGGCAGACCGGACCGCACGGGCAGGAGACACTCTGGAAAGCGTTCGCCGTCGCCAAGGCTTCGACGGACCACCGAAGGGGTAAGCGGGCGCTTCGTCCGTGAAAGCTCTCAGGTCCAGTGACAGAGGGGGATTGTCCGCGACGAAGCTCGGCCGCTGCCGGGCGGTGGAGCGGCGCCCTGGAGACACTGGACGATGACCGACGCCGCCCCCGAACGCACGCTCCCCCTCGACGCCTGGCACCGCGGCCGTGGCGCGCGCATGGTCCCCTTCGCCGGCTATGCGATGCCGATCCAGTATGAAGGCATCATCGCCGAGCACCGCTGGACCCGCGAATCGGCGGGCCTGTTCGACGTCAGCCACATGGGCCAGCTCATCATCGCCGGCGCCGAGGCGGAGAAGGGGCTGGAAAGCCTGCTCCCCGCCGATCTCGCCATCCTTAAGGAAGGCAGGCTGCGCTACTCGCTGCTGCTGACCGACGATGCCGGGGTCATCGACGACCTGATGGTTACCCGCCGCGGCGATCATTTCTACATGGTGGTGAACGGCGCCACCAAGGAAGGCGACATCGCCCACCTCCAGGAGCGGCTGCCGCGGACGGTCGTCCTCGATCACATGAAAGAGCAGGCCCTGCTCGCGCTCCAGGGCCCGAAGGCCGTCGAAGCGCTGTCACGGCTCGCACCGGGCGTCGAGCAGCTTGGTTTCATGACGGGCGGCTCCTTTGAGATCGCCGGCACCACGGTCTGGATCAGTCGCTCCGGCTATACCGGCGAGGACGGCTTCGAAATCTCCCTCCCCGCCGCGCGGGCCGCCGACATCGCCGAGGTGATTGCCGGGCAGGACGAGGTGAAGCCGATCGGCCTCGGCGCCCGCGACTCGCTGCGGCTCGAGGCAGGGCTTCCGCTCTACGGCCACGATCTCGACAGAACGACGACGCCGATCGAGGCGGATCTCGGCTTCGCCGTCTCGAAGCGGCGCCGAGCCGAGGGCGGGTTCCCCGGGTGGCACCGCATCGCGCGGGAGCTGGAGGACGGTCCGATCCGCCGCCGCGTCGGCCTCGCGGTGGATGGCCGGCAGCCGGTCCGCGAAGGTGCCATGGTCGTCGACGGCGAAGGCAATGAAGTGGGCAAGGTGACGAGCGGCGGCTTCTCGCCGATGCTCGAGGCGCCGATCGCCATGGCCTATGTCCCCGCGGCCTCGGCCGAGCCGGGCGCGAGCATCAGCCTCGCCCAGCGCGCCAAGATCTACCAGGCGAAGGTTGTGCCCATGCCCTTCGTCCCGCACCGTTACCACCGCAAGGGAGGCGGCCAATGACCGTTTATTATACCGAGGAGCATGAGTGGGTCCGGGTCGAGGGCGACACCGCCACCGTCGGAGTCACCGATTTCGCCCAGGGCCAGCTCGGCGACATCGTCTTCGTCGAGCTGCCGGAGGCCGGGCGGCAGGTGACCAAGGGCGGCGAGGCCGCGGTGGTCGAATCGGTGAAGGCCGCGTCCGACGTCTACGCGCCGGTCACCGGTGAAGTGACCGAGGCAAATCAGGCGCTGGTTGACGACCCCTCGCTGGTCAACACCGACCCGGAAGGGGAGGGCTGGTTCTTCCGCCTACGGCTCTCCGACAGCTCGGAACTCGACGGCCTGATGGACGCTGAAGCCTACAAGACGTTTTGCGAGAGTCAGTGACGACGAGGTTTCTCCGTTTGCCCCGAGCGAAGTCGAGGGGCACCTCCGAGCGAAGCCGAGGACCGGGATCTCGGCTGCGGTCGACCGGGTGTCTCGACTTCGCTCGACACGAACGGATTGGAGCCTCCCCGCGATGACCCTCAACCCCGCGTCCCAATGGTCTCCGACCGACTATGCGAACAATGCCGCCTTCGTTCCGGCGCTGGGCAGCGCCGCGCTGCAGCTGCTCGCGCCGCAGCCGGGCGAGCTGATCCTGGACCTCGGCTGCGGCGACGGCACGCTGACCTCGAAGATCATGGAGACCGGTGCGCGGGTGATCGGCCTCGACGCCTCCCAGGAGATGGTCGAGGCGGCGCGGTGCAAGGGGGTCGATGCCTTCGTGGCGGACGCGCAGGCGCTCGACCTCGGCGGGCAGGCGTCGCGCTTCGGCCGGTTCGACGCCGCTTTCTCGAACGCGGCGCTGCACTGGATGCTGGATCCGGACGCCGTGGCGTCGGGCGTGTTCGCGGTGCTGAAGCCGGGCGGGCGCTTTGTCGGCGAGATGGGCGGCCAGGGGAATATCGCGACGCTCAGGAACGGCATCCGCGCGGAGCTGAACGCGCGGGGCTACCCGGTGCCGGGCGAGGATCCGCAATGGTATCCGAGCGCCGAGGAGTTCGTGCGCCTCTACGCCTGCAGCGGCTTCACGCAGATCAACGTCCAGCTGATCCCGCGCCCCACCGTCTTGCCGACCGGGGTCGCGGGCTGGGTGAAGACGTTCCGCCGCGGGTGGCTCGATGTCGCCCAGGTGCCCGAAGGGGCGGTCGACGAGGTCGCGCAGGCGATCGAGGCGAGGCTCGCACCGGCGCTCCGCCAGCCGGACGGCAGCTGGGTGGCTGACTACGTGCGGCTGCGCTTCACGATGCGGAAGCCGGAATAGGGGGCGCCATTCCAGCGAAAGCTGGAAAACCGTGCGGCGCTCGGGACGTGCAATGATTTGGAATGGGCCCCGGCCTGCGGCCGGGTGACGGAGGGACAGGATGCGATATCTACCATTGGCCGAGGCGGACCGCCGCGAGATGCTGCGCGCGATCGGCGCCGGCTCCGTCGAGGACCTGTTCGTCGACGTGCCGGAGGCCGCACGGCTTTCGGACAAGATCCATGGCCTGCCCGACCATGCCAGCGAGCTGGCGGTCGAGCGACAACTCTCGGCGATGGCGCGCCGGAACCTGGTAGCGGGCGATGTGCCCTTCTTCCTCGGCTGCGGCGCCTACAAGCACCACATCCCGTCGAGCGTCGACCACCTCATCCAGCGTGGCGAGTTCCTGACCAGCTACACGCCCTATCAGCCTGAAATCGCGCAGGGCACCCTTCAGGCCCTGTTCGAATTCCAGACCCAGGTCGCGCGCCTCTACGGCTGCGACGTCGCCAATGCCTCGATGTACGACGGCTCGACCGCCTGCTGGGAAGCCATCGGCATGGCCCGTCGGATTACGCGGCGGCGTAAGGCGGTCCTTTCGGGCGGCCTCCACCCGCATTACGTCTCCGTCGCGAAGACTATGGCCCGGTTCACCGGAGACGAGCTGGCGACGCGGCTCCCGGAGCTCTCGCCCGAGCCTGACACGGCCGCGCTGCTCGACCAGATCGACGGCGAGACGAGCTGCGTCGTCGTCCAATATCCCGACATCCTCGGCCGCATCGGCGACATGTCCGAGCTCGCCGAGCGCGCCCACGCCGCCGGCGCTCTCCTGATCGCGGTGGTGACCGAGCCGGTGGCGCTGGGCCTCATCCGCGCGCCCGGGGAGATGGGCGCCGACATCGTCGTCGGAGAGGGCCAGTCGATCGGCGTCGGGCTCAACTTCGGCGGGCCCTATGTGGGCCTGTTCGCGACGCGGGACAAATATGTTCGCCAGATGCCCGGGCGTCTCGCCGGCGAGACGGTGGACGCGGAGGGGAAGCGGGGCTTCGTCCTCACCCTCTCGACGCGCGAGCAGCACATCCGCCGCGAGAAGGCGACATCGAACATCTGCACCAACTCGGGGCTGTGCGCGCTCGCTTTCTCGATCCACATGACGCTGCTCGGCGAGACCGGGCTGCGCCGCCTGGCCGAGCTCAACCACGCGAAGGCCGCCGCCGCGGCGGATCGCCTGTCGCAGGTGCCGGGCGTGGAGCTGGTCGGGGGCGCCTTTTTCAACGAGTTCACGCTGCGTCTGCCGCAGGAGGCGCGGCCGGTGGTGCGCACCCTCGCGGAGCGCGGCATCCTCGGCGGCGTCTCGCTGGGCCGACTTTATCCCGACGAGCAGGCGCTGGCGAACGGCCTCGTCGTCGCCGTCACCGAGATCAACACCAATGAAGATGTCGAGGCGCTGGCGCGCGCGCTCGAGGAGGCCCTGACATGACCATGAACCGTGAAGGACGTCCCACGAGGCCCGAGGCGGGAGAGGGGACGGAGACGGAGACCTGGACCGGCAACCGCGCCCTCATGCTCGAAGAGCCCTTGCTGTTCGAAATGGGCGAAGAAGGCGGCACCGGCGTCGACATCGAGGAAGCGCCGCGTGTCCAGCGACGTATCGGGGGGCTCGAGCGAAACCGCCCGATCGGCCTCGCCGGCCTCTCCGAGCCGCAGACGGTGCGCCACTATACGCGTCTCAGCCGGCAGAATTACGCCATCGACCTCGGCCTCTTCCCGCTCGGCTCGTGCACGATGAAGCATAATCCCCGGCTGTGCGAGAAGATGGCTCGGCTGCCCGGTTTCGCCGACGTCCACCCGCTCCAGCCGGCCGACACTGTCCAGGGCGCGCTTCAGCTCATCGCGGAGCTCGGCGGCTGGCTGGTGAAGCTCACCGGCATGCACTCGGTCGCGATGAGCCCGAAGGCAGGCGCCCATGGGGAGCTGTGCGGCCTTCTCGCCATCCGCGCCGCGCTCGAGGCCCGCGGCGACGCTCGTGAGGTGATCCTCGTTCCCGAGAGCGCCCACGGCACCAATCCCGCCACCGCCGCCTTCGTCGGTTACCGCGTCGAGAGCATCCCCGCCGATGACCGCGGCCGGGTCGACCTCGAAGCGCTGAAGGACCGGCTCGGCCCCGACGTCGCGGCGGTGATGATCACGAACCCGAACACGTGCGGGCTGTTCGAGCCCGACATGATCGCGATCTCCGAGGCGGTCCATGCGGCGGGCGGCCTCGTCTATTGCGACGGCGCCAACTTCAACGCCATCGTGGGCCGGGTGCGGCCGGGCGACCTGGGCATCGACGCGATGCACATCAACCTCCACAAGACCTTCTCCACGCCCCACGGCGGCGGCGGGCCGGGCGCCGGCCCCGTGGTCTTCTCCGAAGCGCTGACGCCGTTCGCGCCGCTCCCCTTCGTCGAGAAGCAGGACGATCAGTTCGTGCTCGTGGAGGAAGAGACGGCAGGCGAGCATCACGGCTCCAGTTTCGGCCGGATGGTCGCCTTCCACGGACAGATGGGAATGTTCAGCCGCGCGCTGGCCTACATCCTCAGCCACGGCGCGGACGGCCTGCGCCAGGTGTCCGGCGATGCGGTGCTGAACGCCAACTATATCCTCCGCCAGCTCCAGGACGTGCTCGACGCGCCCTTCGGCGCCAGCGGCCCGTGCATGCACGAGGCTCTGTTCAGCGACCGCGGCTTCGCGGAGGGGCTGACCACGCTCGATCTCGCCAAGGCGATGATCGACGAGGGCTTCCACCCGATGACCATGTACTTCCCTCTGGTCGTCCACGGCGCAATGCTGGTCGAGCCGACCGAGACGGAGTCGAAGGCGACGCTCGATCAGTTCATCGGCGCGATGCGTTCGGTGGCCGAGCGGGCCAGGGCCGGCGACCAGTCGCTGAAGGCCGCGCCCATCCACGCCCCACGGCGCCGCCTCGACGAGACACAGGCGGCGCGCAAGCCCGTGCTGGTCTGGAAGGAGCCGGCGCGGGCCGAGGCGGCGGAGTAAGGCGTGCAGCCCGGCGCCGCTCCGCACCCCTGGATCGGCTATGCGATCACCGCAATCGTCGTGGCGGTGGTGCTGGCGATTCGCTGGCGGCGTGCGGGGGTGGCGCGGCCGCTCCACACCGGCCGGTTGTGGATCGTTCCGGCGATCTACGGCGCGCTGACCGTGTTCGTCTTCGCGGCGACGCCGCCGGACGGCCTCGGGTGGCTGGTCTGCGCGGCCGGTCTTGCCGCCGGTGCCGGGCTTGGCTGGCAGCGCGGGCGGATGATGCACATCGAGGTTGATCCCCAGACGCGGGCGGTGAAGGCGCGGCAGTCGCCGGCCGCGATCCTCTTCATCCTCGTCCTCGTCCTGCTCCGCTCCGCCCTCCGCGCAGTTCTCGAACAGGGCGGGGTCCTCTCTCTCGCGACGCTGACCGACGCCCTCGTCGCCTTCGCCCTCGGGCTGCTCGCCGTCCAGCGCCTCGAGATGTACCTGCGCGCCCGGCGGCTGATCGACGCGGCGGAGACCGGTTGAACGGCCTCCGCCGCGGAACGATCAGCCTGCGCTCGGCTTCGGGTCAGGGTCGGGCGGAGCCAGCGCGGCGCCGGTTTCCTCGGCACCGAACGCATGAGGGTCGTCCGCGGGGAGCTCTTCGTAAGCCACGCCCGCGTCCGCATACTCCTCCTCGCCGCGCCGCAGCCGGCGTTTGATCCAGGCCCAGAGACCGGCCCCGAAGGCGAGGATCAGGACGATCAGCTTCTTGCCGAAGGCGAGGACTAGGCCGATGAGGCCGAGCTTCTTGGCCGCCGCGACGCCGACCCCCGCGGCGACGAGCCCGGCAACGCCGAATTCGGCCTTCTTGTCGGCGCCGGGCCGGTAATCGGCGTATCGGGCGCCTGGATTGAAGGTTGCCGAACCGGCGAACTTCGCCGCCGCGGCGCGGGTTTCGTCCAGCTTCGACATCCCGGTGATCATGTTCAGGCTGAGGACGCCGCGGCGGCCGAGCAGGCGCACGTCGTAGTTGAGCGTATTCTCCTCGTTTCCCTGAAAGGCAATGTTCTGAGCCCAGATGACCGAGTGGGTCTTCGCATCGTAGACGGGCTGCTGCGCCCAGCCGACGAGATGCTGGGCGGGATAGCCGCCCTCCTTGCGCTGGGCGTTCAACTCCTCCTCGCTCTCCTGGATCTGCTTGAGCAGCGCGCCGTAATCCTCCGACTGCGCGTCGTCGTCGGTGACGTAGCCAACAGGATCGAAGCTGATGACCGCGCCCCAGGTGTCGTCCATGAAGGTGGTCCCTGCCGGAAACACAAGGCCGAGCACGCCATCGGCGCTCTCGGGCGGGTTCCCCCACGCCTCCACGATCACCCGCTTCGCCTCGGCGGCAGGAAGGTAGTAGTAGTCGTCGCCCAGATGCAGCATCGCCCCGGCTTCTGGGATCGCTACGTCGCCCTTTGCGGGATGGAGCTCTTTCGCGAGCGCCAGCGCCTTCTGCACGGACGCTTGTTGCTCCGGCGACGGCTGCTGGGCATGGACAGGCGCGACGAGCAGCGCGGCCGCGAGGCCGAGAACGAGTTTTCGCAGATGCCTCACGATTACCCCCCTGTTTACCCCACGGCGGAGACTGACATGGGTTGTGCCCGCTGCGCCAGCCCTAAATCCTCGGTTCCCCCGAGCCTTGGAAAAGGTGCGCCATGAGCGACGGACGCTGCTTCGCCGCGGCGACCGCGCGAAATCGCGAGCCGATTGCGGCGGTGCTGCGGGAGGTCCTGCCGGAGGAGGGGACGGTGCTGGAGGTGGCGAGCGGCACAGGTGAGCACGCCGCCCACTTTAGCGCGGTCTTCCCGCGCCTCCTGTGGCAGCCGACCGATCCGGATGCGGAGGCGCTCGCTTCGATTCGCGCGTGGCGCGAAGAGGCGGCAATTCCGAACCTCCTGGAGCCGGTTCGGCTCGATGCGGCGGCGGCGGCGTGGCCCGTAGACCGGGCTGACGCGATCCTTTGCATCAACATGGTTCACATCAGCCCCTGGGCGGCGACCGAGGGGCTGATGCGGGGCGCACGGCGGCTGCTGCCTGCGGGGGGTCCGCTGATCCTCTACGGGCCGTATCGGCGCGCAGGGGTGCCGACGGCGCCGAGCAACGAAGCTTTCGACGCGAGTCTTAAGGCGCGCAACCGTGAATGGGGGCTGCGGGAGCTGGATACCGTCCGCGCCGAGGCGGAGAAGAACGGCCTCGCCGTCGAGCGCCTCTTCGAAATGCCCGCGAACAACCTGACCTTGGTCTTCCGGAGGGCTTGAGCCTTACGGATTGAAGCGCGGCAGGTTCGCCTGTTCGGGCTTGTCGCTGTCGCGGACCCGGGTGACGCCGTCGCCATCGCCGACTTCCTCCTTCAGCTCGTCCTGGGCGCCGATGTCCCGCTGGAGGTTGCCGCCCTTCGAGCCGCCGAAGCCGGGGCCGTCCTCCATCGTCTCGATCAGGTCGGAATCGTCGGTCTGGCGGGCGGTCTCGGCGCGGTCGGCGCCGCGGTCGTTGCGGTCGTCCATCGAAGTGTCTCCTCTTTCGGGGAGATCAATGCCGCTCCGGGGCCGGTGTTCCGCCGGCCAGCCGCAGCAGGAGCAGCGTCCACCCCGCGCCGAAAGCCCAGCCGCCGATCACGTCGCTCGGCCAGTGGACGCCGAGGACGAGGCGGCACAGGCCGACGGTCATCACGACCAGCAGCGCCGCCGCGACGGCGCCGCCGCGCATCCGCCCGCCGGCGGTCGCCAGGACGGCGGTGCCAAGGAACAGGAGCATCGCGTTGGCCGAATGGCCCGAGGGGAAAGCCAGGTTATGGACGGCGGTATAGTGGCCGTGCGGATCGGGGCGCGCGCGGTCGAAGCCGGTCTTCTGGACCTCGACCAGCAGCTTGCCCGAGACGATCGTCCCGAGGAGCAGCAGGCCGGCGCGGGCGCGGCCGAGAAAGGCGGCGGCCGCCGCCACCGCCGCACCCGCGCCGAGGACGAACCAGCCGTCGCCGAGGTGGGTGACCAGCCGGGCGGCCGGCACCAGCGGCGCGGACTGGGCGGCGGCAAGGATCGTGCGGTCGATCGGGGAGGTGGGGCCGCCGAGCAGCAGCATCGCCACCCAGACCAGGGTCAGAGCGCCGAACAGGGTCCAGAAAGAAAAGGCCGACAGCCTGCGCATGGGCGGGCTGTCGGCCAGTCGGGAGAAACTGTCCAGCCCGGCGTTCTGCGACGCCGGGCCGGGTAAGCGTCAGGCCTGGCGGCGGCGGCGGCGGGCGACGAGGCCGGCGGCGCCGAGGGCGAAGAGGGCGAGGCCGGCCGGGGCCGGAACCGGGGTGCCGCCGGTGGAGCCGGTGCTTCCCGTGCTGCCGGTGTTGCGGTTGAGGTTGGTGGCCCAGAAGCTCTCCGGCCCGCCGTGGATGCCGGAGATGGTGGTCTCCAGGGCGATTCGGATGTCCTCGAAATTCCCGAGGCCGAAGACGGTGGAGTTGAGGAACGCCTGCTGCTCCTCGTCGACCGAGAGGAGGAAGCCGGCGACGCCGTTGCCCGCCTCGGTCGGATCGAGCGTCATGGTGCCGTCGATCGCGGCGAGGAGATCGCCGTCCAGGTAGAATTTGAGGGTGATGTCGTCGATGGTGAGCGCATTGCCCGACGGTTCGGTCGCGTTGAAGATCAGGCCGATGTCCTCGGCGCCGTCCCAGCCGAGCTCGCCGATCGTCGGCGTGTCGTACTTGTTGCCCTCCCGCTTGGGGTTGACCTCGTCGCCACCCTGGTTGCTGACGCCGTTGCCCTTGAAGACCTGGCTGTCGCTGATGCAATTGGACGAGCCGACGCTGGTCGCGCCGCCATTGACGCCGACGCACGCCGATTCGGTGCCGTCGGCGCGGGGGCCGGTTTCCTGGGTGGTGAGGAGGCGCGGCTCGTTGCCGAAGCCGGTGCCGGTGTCGTAGATCGGCGCTTCGAGGATAATGTTGGCCGAAGCCATTTGGGGAGCGGCGAAGGCAGTGGCGGCGAGCGCGGCGGCGATCAGCGACCGGCGGAGGCTGCGTCCGTTGAGGCGGGTGGTCATGGTGTCTCTCCCTGTTCGAGCCGGCCCGGAAAACGACTGGGGCACGACTGATTGCACGGCCGGGATAACGCACAAATTCTAACGATTCGATGGGGGGAGGAGGCGCTAAATCGGGCTGTGCCACATCGGAACAGCTACCCTGAAGGGTCCTAAAAGCACGTGAATCCTGCCCTTTTCGCACGTCCGCCCTTCGCGCGCGCCGTACCTTTGGGGGCTGCCTTTTCGCTTGCGGAGCGCGCCCCGTCCGGGGAAGCGTGTCCCCTGTAGATCGGACGAAGAGGTGCGCACGTCATGCCGTACGGATTGAAGATCGGCGCCCTCCTGCCGGCACTGCTGCTCGGCGTCGTCTCCCCCGCGGCCTCGAGGGAGGCACCGTCCGCGCGCCCCGCGGCGCCCCACGCGCTCGTTCCAGCCGCTAGCCCGGAGGAGGTTGGCTTCGACAGGACCCGCCTCAAACGCCTCGACGATTTCATCGCCAGGTCCGTCGTCGACGGCAAGTTCGCCGGCGCCACCACCTTGCTCGCGCGGCACGGGCGGATCGTCTCCTTCGCAACCTACGGCCGCAAGACGGCGGGCGGGGAGCCGATAGCCCGCGACACCATCTTCCGCATCTATTCGATGACGAAGCCGGTGACCGGCGTCGCCTTGATGATGCTGTTCGAGGAGGGCCGGTTCCGGCTGGACGACCCGGTGACGCTCTACATTCCCGAGTTCAAGGCGCTGAAGGTGATGACCGGAGTCGACGCCGCCGGCCGGCCGGTGATCGAGGACATGAAGCGGCCGCCGACGATGCGGGAGCTGATGAGCCACACGGCCGGCTTCGGCTACGGCCTGTCACCGGACACGCCGGCGGATCGCATCTACCGCGAGAACGGCGCCCTTAATGCCGCGGGCATGGAGCAGTTCATCAAGCGCGCCTCGCAGCTCCCTTTGCTCTTCCAGCCGGGCACGAGCTTCCAATATTCGCTCTCGGTCGACATCCAGGGCTATCTCGTCGAGAAGCTCTCCGGCCAGCCCTTCGGCCAATTTCTCGAGGAGCGGATCTTCCGCCCGCTCGGGATGAAGGACACCGGCTTCTCGCTACGGCGCGACCAGCTGCCGCGGCTCGCCGGCCTCTATGTCGGCGGCAAGAACGGCGGCCTAGAGGAGGCGCGGGAGGTGTTCGGCTGGCCGAGGCCCGACCCAGGCCGTCCGCCCACCTTTGAATCGGGCGGCGCCGGCCTGTTCTCGACGACCATGGACTATGCCCGCTTCGCGCAGATGCTGCTCAACGGCGGCGAGCTCGACGGTGTTCGCATCCTCTCGCCGGCCACCGTGGCGCTGATGGCGACGAACGCGCTTCCGGACGAGGTGCTGAAGGCCGGCGCCGGCGGCTTCGGACGCGCCCGCGGCTTCGGCCTCAACGTCGATGTTCTGACCGATCCCGCCGCCGCGGGGAGCCTCGCCGGCAAGGGCACGTACAGCTGGGGCGGCGCCGCCGGAACCTGGTTCTGGATCGATCCCGCCAACGACCTGATCTTCGTGGGAATGGTCCAGCGGCTCGATTACTGGCAGGCCGACCATCCCAACAACATGTCCAGGACCCTGACCTACCAGGCGCTGACCCGGCCCGACCCGGGCCGTTAGGCAAGCCCGTGGCGGCGGCACGGCCGAAGCAAATGTGAGCTTCGGCGCCGAGCAGCGCTTGCGACGAGCGGCCTCCTCGCGCGACGAGCGGCGTCGACGGTTGCCCGCCGCCGTGGCAGAATGGCTATGCTGCCGGCATTCCACACAGAGGGGCACGGATGCTGAAGACGGGGCGTGGGGTAGCAGGCGGAGCGGGGAGCGGCCGCGTCGGGGCAGGGGAGCTGCGCACCGTCCTCGTCCTCATTGCCGCCTATTGGGCGATGTTCCAGCTCATCTTCTTCGCCTATCTCGCGCTGAGTGGGGTGCGGCGGCCCGTCACCGGCCGGGACAACCTGCTCCTCGAGGCGCTCCGATACGCGGTGAAGCCGGAGGAGCTGGTCATTGTGGCGCTGGGGAGCCTGCTCTGCTTCCTCATCTACGCCGGCCTCAAACGCACGCGGCACCTGTATTTCTGGCTGCAGCTTCCGCTGGCGGTCCTGACCTCGGTCGCGGCGGCGGTGCTGTTCAGCGGGATCGTGCTCGGCACGCTCGACATGTTCGGCATCCCGCAGCCGCCGGTCACCCCCCGCCGCTTCGCTGCCGACGTGATGATCTGGATCGCCCCACTCGGATTATGGACGGCCATCACGCTCGCCCTCGCCTACAACCAGCAGGTCCGTGAGAACGAGCAGCGCCTGTCGCTGCTGCGGCTCGAGGCCGAGCAGGCGCACGTGCGCGCGCTGCGCTACCAGGTCAATCCGCATTTCCTCTACAACACCCTGAACTCCATCTCCGCGCTGATCCTCGACGGCCGCAACGAGGCCGCGGACGCGATGGTGATCCGGCTGTCGAGCTTCTTCCGCGCCAGCCTGTCGCACGATCCGACAGGAGACGTGCCGCTCGCCGACGAGATCGACCTTCAGAAGCTCTACCTGGACATCGAGCTGCTGCGCTTCGAGGACGCGCTGTCGGTGCGGATCGACGTGCCGCCCGAGCTGGAAAGCGCGCTCGTGCCGAACCTCATCCTCCAGCCGCTCGTCGAGAATGCGCTGAAGCACGGGGTGAACGACCATGGCCGTGAGACCGTGCTCACCGTGCGCGCGCGGGAGCGGGAGGGGAGGCTGCTCGTCGAGGTCGCCGATAACGGGCCGGGGAAGCGGCGGGCGGGCGGGAGCGGCATCGGCCTCAATAACGTCGCCCGGCGCCTCTCCTCACGCTTCGGGAGCACGGCACGCCTGGATGCCTGCTCCACGCCGGGCGAGGGTTTCAAGGTCACCCTTACCATGCCGCTCGAATACGCCTGACGCTCGTCGGCGCGGAAAGCCGTTCGTCGCGGAAGCGGGCCGGCGGCCGCGGCTTTGCACGCGCCAGTCGAACGGCCCCGTGCGGCGGCATCTGGGGGCGGCTATCTCTCGGGGGCGGCGCAGGACAGTTCGCCTCCACCTGACCCTGCGCCGCGACCCTCCGATCGAAGGACACTCGTGACTTTCGATTGCTGGTCGTCGCGGCCGCGAGCGCGATCCTCGCCGGGGCCATCCTCTTTCCGCTCCGTCCGCGCCGTGCGGTCAGGCGGCGGAGGCGCGCGGGCCCGACGCGATGAGCGCCCGCACTTTCGAGACGTAGGTGCGGCCGACGCGGAGCTGGACCCCGCAGCGGAGCTGGACCCGAAAGTCGCCATAGCCGGCGCGGCGCACCGCCTCGATCTGATCAATCCGGACCAGAGCGGAGCGGCGGATGCGGACGAACCGCTCGGGCCCAAGCCGCTCCTCGATCGACGCCATCGTCTCCCGGATCATGTACGGGTTTTGGGCGGTGTGAAGGTGCACATAATCCCGCTCCGCCTCGACCCATTCGATGGCGTCGACGGGCACGCGGACGAATTCGCCGCGCCGCTGCGCCCAGATCTCCGTCTCGCGCCGGTTGGCAGGGTGCGCCCGGCCCCGGCGCAGCGCCTCCACCACCGCGTTGAGCTCTGCGATGCGGATGTCGGCGTCGCTCGCGCCGAGGGCGCTGCGGGCCTTGTCGAGGGCGGCCCGGAGACGGTCGAACTCGACCGGCTTCACCACATAATCGACGGCACTCACTTCGAACGCGCGGGTCGCGAACTCGTCGAAAGCGGTGACGAAGACGACGAGCGGCACGTGCGGCCCCTGCAGCGACTGGACCACCTCGAAGCCCCCCATCTCGCCCATCTTGATGTCGAGCAGCACGACATCCGGCTTGAGCGCGGCGATCGCGGAGAGGGCGTCGGCGCCGCTCCGCGCGGTGCCGGCCAGCTCGACCTCGGGCAGCCGCTCCAGCAACAGCTCGAGCCGCCGCAACGCCAGCGCCTCGTCGTCAACGAGAAGGATTCGGAGGGTGCGATTCGCACGAGCGGCCTGGCCTGCACGGACCTGAGCGTCGAGCGGGCGGCTGAAGTCTTCGCCTGCGAGCATGGAGCGAGATGTCTCACGAGCGGCGGCTATCTGTCCACACCGCTCGTCGCCCATTCGGGCCGTTCGTCGCGCCGCCGCGCGCAGGTCGCGCCCATCGGCCGCTCGTCGCGACCCGCCTGTACGCGGCGGCTTTCGCCGGCGAAACAGCCGCTGCGTTTCAGGGTGCGCCTCGCGCGTCACCCGGTGAGAAGGGATGCCATGCGAAACGAATTCGGCTTTCTGCTCCTCGTGCTGGTGGTGCTGATGGCGGCGGGCCCGATGCTCGCGGCGGCGATCCGCGGGAGAAGGCGCCCGGCGCGCAAGCGCGAGCGGATCGACCTTTTCGAGCCGGCCCGATCCGGAGGCGCAAGCCGGCACCACGCGCGCTGAGCGGGACCCTCAGGCGGCGAGCGCCTGTTCCTCCCGCCAGCTCGCCGCTCGGCGGTCGTCATCGCCGTAGGTGCAGCGCCAGCCGCGTAGCCCTGGCCCCCGGTCGGATGGTGGCGAGGCGTCAGACCGCGAACTGGGCGGTGTAGTCGGCGGTGAATGCCCGTACCGCCGGAAACGCCGCGAAAACCGTCAGCAGCGTCGACAGCCGGTGGATCACCCCGTTTATGTTCTGGCGCCGCGTTCCCCGCAGCCGGCGGCGGGAGTCCCAGGCGGCCATCCGCCCCACCAGCCCCACCGCGCCGTAAATCAAAGCGGCGGCGAGGTTCTCGTCCCACTCGGGCGGGGAGCGCCCGTGTTCCTCCGCCATCAGGATTCGATACCGCGCGGGAAGGTCGATCGGAAAGGCCGGGCATTGCCACCCGGAAATGCCGCGGACCTCGTCCACCTCGAACTTGCCGATCATCGGCTTCACGAAATCGAGCAGGGCGTGGCTATACTTGGCCTGTTCGAAATCGAGGAGGTACATCGCCTCGCCCGCGTGGAACGTCTGGCGCGCATTGGCGAGGTCGTCGTGGATGAGGACCAGATAGTCGCCCGGCGCCACCATCATCGCCTCCACCGTCTCGAACTCGCGGGCGAGGGCGGCCACCTGGCGGTGCGAGCGGCCTTCGGTCGCAAGGCAGAGCGCGGCGCCGGCCTGGAACAGCCGCCGGACGCCGGGCGCGCCATATTTGCGGCGGTCTTCGGAACGGCTGCCGAGCCCAGCCCGCATGCGCAGCGCATCATAGTCGGCGACGTTCCCGCAAGTCGTGCCGTGGAGCAGCGCCAGAGCGCGGGCCAGCGCAGGGACGAGATGCTCGTAGCCGCGTTGCGGGAGGGCGTAGGCGTCGCCGAGATCCCCGAGCATCAGTATTCCGGCCGGATCCTCGCCGATCAGCGCCGGCGCGAGCGTGCCGGAGAGGCCCAGCGCGTCCAGAAAGCGGTAGTTCAGTGCTTCGTTCGCAAATTCCGGGTAGTCGGCGGCCATTTCCGCGGCGGTCGCCGGCGCGTCCAGGTGCTTGACGATCACAGTCTCCACCGGCGCGCCGGTGAGCCGTACCCGCGCCACCGAGGCGGCCCTTCGCGTCAGGAGGCGGTAGTCGACGACACGGCAGCTTTCGCCGAAACGCGTCCTCGCCAGAGCCTCCGTTCGGCCAATAGCAGAGTGGTAGCCGCAGTCGGCCCCCGTCACAGCTTCATGATGTAGCACAAGGCATAC
>DASVVY010000164.1:0-19088 GCA_036386335.1 Allosphingosinicella sp.
CCAGCCTGCCCTGGACGGGGGGCGGGACCGGTACGGCGGCGCGGGTCAGCCCGTCGTGGACGAGCGCTTCCACCCTGTGGCGCGCGGCCACCGTGTAAAGCCGCTCCCAATCGATGATGCGCGCCGCCGCCCCGGCTACGGCCGCCTCGCGCTCCGGCGAGGGAGGCCAGCGGCAGCAGGCGGCGACGAGCTCCAGTTCGGCGGGAATGCGCAACGGCGGGGCCTCTTTCAGGACGATCGACCCCGTCTATCCCACCCGCCCCCGCCTGAACAACGGTTTGCCTCAGCCGCGGGCAGCCCGCTAGGGTCCGCGGCCATGGCCCGATCCACCATATCCCGCCTGCGCCGCTTATCAGGAGCCGATGTCTTGCTCCTCGTCGAGGCACTGCTCGTGCTCGCGGGGGCGTCGCTGGCGATAAAGCTGCTGCCCTTCCGCTGGGTCGCCTCGGCGGCCGGCCGTCAGGTCGATCCACGCTCCGACGACTGGTGGACGGTGAAGAAGGTGCGCTGGGCCGTCAACGCGACGGCGCAGCGCGTCTTCTGGAAGGCGGTCTGCTTCCAGCGCGGCCTTGCCGTCCATGTGATGCTGCGCCGGCGGGGCATTCCCTCGGTCCTCCACTATGGCGTTGCGAAGCCGCGGACGGGGCGGATGGCGGCGCATGTTTGGGTGACGGTGGGCGGCCGCTCGGTGGTGGGCGGCGAGGAGGCGGCCGATTACGCCTGCGTTGGGACCTTCCCTCCGGGCGGGGTGCCAATACGCTGAAGATCGGCGGTTTTTCCTAGTTTCGCCTCCCAATACACATTAAGGGGGCGCGGGGGTTGGAGCGGGTGGCGGAGGCAGAGTGCCTACAGTTTTGAGAACGCTGGCCCTTGCGGTGCCGCTGGCGTGCGCGCAGCTTGCGTCCGCGCAGACGCCGCCTGCGCCGCGGCCGGCCCTGCCGGAACCGGTTCGCGATCCGCTACGGCTCGATTTCTCGTCCGATCCGATCCTGCGCCTGGCCCGCAGCCAGGCTTCTCCGACCCAGTTCCGCTCCACAGTCGCCGCCGCGGTCGAGCGTCATCCCGCCACCCAGGAAGCCGAGGCCACGGCGGGCGAGGCGCGCGCCGTCGTCTCGGAAGCCAATGAGCGGCGGCTGCCGTCGATCGACCTCAGCGTCTCCTCCTACCGGGTGCTCGCCCGGGAATTCTCGAACGACCCCAACAACATCATCGAGCGCGCGCGGCCGCCGAGCCGGACCGACGCAACGCTCAGCGTCCAGCAGACGCTGTTCGATTTCGGCGCCAGCGCCAACCGGGTCGCCTCCGCCGGCGCCCGTCTTCGCGCGGCCGGCGCGGAAGCGGAGGCGAGCGCGGACCGGGTGGCGCTCAACACCATCGCCACCTGGTACGACGTGTTCGCCTTCCGGGCGCTGGTCGACATCAGCGAATCCTTCGTCGCCAACGAGCAGGAGCTTCGCGCCGCGGTGGCCGAGCGGATCCGCCAGGGCGTCTCGGCCGAGGGCGACACCGCGCGGGTCGAGAGCTATCTCGCCTCCGCGCAGACGCGGCTCGCCCGGTTCCGGCGCGCCCTGGCGGGAGCCGAAGCGCGCTTCACCCAGCTCATCGGCGCCGCCCCGCCGGCCAATCTCGAGCGGGCGCCCGTCCCGGCCATGCCGCTGGTCAGCAAGGACGCGGCGGCGCTCGCGGCGATGAGCAGCCCGGCCGCGCGCTCGGCGCAGGCGGTCGCGGATTCGGCGCGGCACGAGGCCAGGGCGGCCAAGGCCGACCGGCTCCCTCAGGTCAGCGCCGGCATCGACGCGGGCCGCTACGGGGTGTTCGAGAACGCCACCGACTACGACGTGCGCGGGCGCGTGACGATGCGCCAGCGCATCTTCGGCGGCACCGAGGGCCGCGTGGCGCAGGCCGAGGCGCGCTCGCGCGCCGCCGACGCCCGGGCGACGCGGGTACGCGAGGAGGCGGCTCGGGACGCGTCGATCGCCTGGTCGGACGTGCGCGCGCTGGAGGAGCAGGTGCGCGCCCTCGAAGACGCCTACATCGCCAGCCGTCGCTCACGCGACGTGCTGATCGAGCGTTTCATCAATGCCCGCGGCGACCTGTTCGACGTGGTCGCCGCAGAGGATGCTTATTTTGAGACCGCAACAGCCTATATACAGGCGCTGAGCGAACTCGATGCGGCGCGATACGTATTGCTTTCGAGGACCGGAAGGCTGCTCGACGAGCTCGGCATAGAACCCACGGCGGTTGGCGGACGGAGTGACTAGCGAGACCCTCATCAAGGCTCCGAAGCCGCGCTTCGCCCCATGGCTCATGGAGCCGATGCGCCGCAACCGCGCGGTCTACATGAAGGTCGCCGTGGCGGCCGTGATGATCAACATCTTCGGGCTGATGACGTCGCTGTTCACGATGACGGTCTACGACCGCGTCCTGCCGCACAACGCCACCTCCTCCCTCATCGCCCTTTCGATCGGCCTCGCCATCATCGTCATCTTCGACTTCGTCCTGAAACTGCTCCGCGCGTACTTCGTCGACATTGCGGGCGCCTCGATCGACCGCGAGGTGGGAGAGACGTTGTTCCAGAAGCTGCTGGCGCTGCGGCTCGACCTCAAGAAGGGATCGACCGGCGCCCTCACCGGGCTGATGCGCGAGCTGGAGGCGCTGCGCGACTTCTTCGCCTCGGCGACCCTCACCGCCGTCGTCGACCTGCCCTTCATCGTCCTCACCCTGGTCGTCGTCTGGATCATCGGCGGCTCGGTCGTGCTGGTCCCGGCGCTGATGATCCCGCTGGTTATCATCGTCGGCCTCCTCACCCAGCCGGCGATGGACCGGCTGTCGGCGAAGGCGATGGGCGAGGGGCTGCAGAAGCAGTCGGTGCTGGTCGAGGCGATCGGCGGTCTTGAGACGGTGAAGGCGGTGCGCGCCGGTCCTCTCCTGTCACGACGCTGGACGCGCGCCGTCGACCAGCAGAGCGACAGCTCCTTGCGACAGCGGCTGATCGCCAGCATCGGCATCACCACCGCCACCTCGATCGGCACCCTGTCCTACGCCGGGGTGGTGATCGTCGGAGTCGAGAAGATCGCCAGCCTCGATCTCACGATGGGCGGCCTCATCGCCTGCTCGATCCTCGCCGGGCGGGCCGTGGCCCCGCTCGCGCAGATCTCCCAGCTCCTCTCGCGCATAACCTCGACCCGCACCGCCTACCGCCAGCTCAATGAGCTGATGAGCATGCCGCCGGAAGGGCCGGAGGGCGACGCGCTGAAGCTCAGCAGCGTCAAGGGCCGGATCGAGTTCCGCAACGTCAGCTTCCGCTATCCAGGCGCCTCGGAGAATGCGCTCGACGCCGTCAGCTTCACGATCGAGCCGGGCGAGCATGTCGCGCTTCTCGGCCGCGTCGGCTCGGGCAAGTCGACAATCGCCCGCCTGATCCTCGGCCTCTATCCGCCCCAGGACGGGCTGGTGATGATCGACGGCACCGATATCCGGCAGCTCGACCCGGTCAACCTGCGCAGCAATATCGGCGCGGCGCTGCAGGAAAGCGTGCTGCTGACCGGCTCGGTGCGGGAGAATATCGGGCTCGGCCGGTCCGAGGTCGACGACGACGAGCTGCTGCGCGCCTCGACCCTGTCCGGGACGCACAGCTTCATGGGCCAGATCGCCAATGGCTACGACCTGAAGCTCGCCGACCGCGGCGAGGGCCTGTCCGGCGGACAACGCCAGTCGATCGCGCTCGCCCGCGCGCTCGCCGGTCGCCCGCCGATCGTCGTCTTCGACGAGCCGACGAGCGCGATGGATTCGCAGACCGAGACTTCGCTGATCCACCGCCTCCAGGAGGAGCTGAAGGGCCGCACGGTGGTGATCATCACCCACCGGCCGCCGCTCCTCCAGCTGGTCAACCGGATCATGCTGATCGAGAAGGGCAAGGTCGCCGCCGACGGGCCCCGCGACGACGTCGTGCGCCAGCTCACCAGGCCGAAGGCCGCCTGATGAACGAGATGCGCCACATCGAGGATTATGCGGACCGGATCCGGCCGCGCACCGCCTCGAATATCCTGCTCTGGCTGGTTGCGGGCTTCTTCGTCGCCTTCGTGGTCTGGGCGGCGATGGCGCAGCTCGACCGCAGCGTCCGCGGCAGCGGCCGGGTGATCGCCAGCTCGCAGCTCCAGGTCGTCTCCAACCTCGAAGGCGGCGTGGTCGATGCGATCCTGGTCAGGACGGGCCAGCAGGTCAGGGCGGAGCAGGAGCTGGTCCGCCTCGACCGCACGCAGAGCGGCTCGGAGCTCGGCACCGGCGAAGCGTCGGTCAGCGCGCTTTCGGTCAAGATCGCGCGCCTCCAGGCCGAGGTGCAGGGCCGCGAGCCCGCCTATCCGGTGGCGGTCAATGCGGCGATGGCGACCCAGATCCAGATCGAGCGGGCGCTCCACGCCTCCCGCATGGCCGAGCTGGGGAGCCTGGTGAACGCCGCCAGCGCGCGGATCACCCAGGCCCAGCGCGCCGTGCAGGAGGCGCAGGCGACCTACCAGGCGCGCGTCACGGCGCGCGACGCGCGGCAGCAGGAGCTGAGGATCATCCGCCCGCTCGTCGAGCGCGGGATCGAGCCGCGGCTGTCGCTGCTCACCGCCGAGAGCGCCGCGTCGGTGGCGCAGAGCGAGGCGGCCGCGGCGGCGGCGTCCATCTCCCGCGCGCAATCGTCGGTCGCCGAAGCGCAGGCGACGATGGCGCAGCAGCGGCAGGACTGGCGGGCCCTCGCCGCCAACGAGCTCGCCACCGCCCAGGCGGAGATCGCCGCCCGGCGCACCACCCTGCCGGCGCTGGAGGAGCGGCTCGAGCGGACGGTGGTGCGGGCGCCGCTCAACGGCCGCATCAACCGCGTGCTCGTCACCACCGTCGGCGCGGCGGTCGCGCCCGGCGCGCCGCTCGTCGAGATCGTGCCGTCCGAAGAGACGCTGCTGATCGAATGCATGGTGCGGCCGCAGGACATCGCCTTCGTGCGCATGAACCAGAAGGCGAAGGTCAACATCACCGCCTACGATCCTTCGATCTACGGCTCGCTCCAGGGCGTGGTCGTCGCGATCTCGCCCGACGCAGTGGCGAACGAGCGGACGGGCGAGACCTATTATCTGGTGCAGGTGCGGACCAGTTCGAACGCCCTCAAGGACCGCACCGGCCGGCCGCTGCCGATCGGCACCGGCATGATGGCCGACGTCGCCCTGATCGGCGACAAGCGCACCGTGCTCGAATACATCCTGACGCCGCTCGCCCGCCTCAAGGAAACTGCCTTCCGCGAGTAGCCTGGGCCGCGAACCCCATTGTCGACGGCAAAGCGCGACAGTAAAGTGCACGAAACGAACGCCTAAAGGGGGGCAATGATGAGCTTGAAGAGGGTTATCCTCGCCGGCGCGTGCGCGCTGGCGATCGGCGGCGCAGCGACCGCTTACGCGCAGGCCGGCAAGGGCGGAGCGGGAACCGCGACCTACTGGATGACCGCGGAGACGAGCTCGGGCATGGCCGCGGCAGCGTCGGGCGGCGGCAACCAGGCCGCGATGATGGCGGCGATGATGGGCCGCGGCGGCCAGGGCGCCTACATCCACAACCTCATTCTGCAGCTCGGCAGCGGCCGCCGCGCGGCCGGACAGCCGAGCGCCGAGCACCTCCCGCCGACGGGGCTGCAGGCAGGTCCGAGCCTGCCGTTGGTCAGTCCGGCCGCAGCTGCGCGGACGGCGCCGGGCGCGCCGTGGGGGAGCGGCGCCGACCGGCCCAAGGGGCGGATGCTCATCTACTGGGGCTGCGGCGAACGCGCCCGCGCCGGCCAGCCGGTAGTCGTCGACTTCGCCTCGCTTGCGGCGGGCAAGATGCCGGCCGGCTTCAACCCCACCGCGTTCCGGCCGATGACGCCGCCTTCCCCGGCGAATGCCGCCACCTATGGCGAATGGCCGAACCAGCGCTCGCAGACGCGAGTGCCGGCGGGCGGGTCGCTGGTCGGCGATCATGTCGTGCGCGGCAATTACACCCCTGAGATCCGCTTCAGCCTCGGCCAGGGGCAGGATTTCCTCGCCCCGGTCGCACTGACGGCGAACGCCGCCTCCGCGTCAGGTTCGGTGCCGCTCGCCTGGCGGCCGGTGATCGGCGCCAAGGCGTGGCTCGCCAGCACCATGGGTGCGGCCGAGAATGGCGACATGGTGATGTGGAGCTCGAGCGAGAGCCAGGCGATGGCTTCGGCGCTCGACTATGCCGCGCCGGACGAGCTCGCCCGCCTCGTCCAGCAGAAGCTGCTCCTCCCCGCGACTGCGGAGCGCTGCACCATCCCGGCGGAGGTCGGCAAGGCCGCTCCGCAGTCGATGCTCACCCTCGTCGCCTTCGGCGGGGAGAGCAACATGGCCCAGCCGCGCCCCGCCGCCGCCGCCGCGTCCTGGAGGCCCGAATGGACGGTGAAGCTGCGCACCCGCTCCGCCCATATGGGCATGCTCGGCATGGACATGCCCGACCTCTCCGCCGACTCGGGCGACGAGGACGAGGGCTATGCGGCCGACGAGGAGCAGCCGAAGAAGAGCAAGAAGTCGAAGATCAAGAAGGGGCTGGGAATCCTGCTCGGAAACTGAGGCGCGGGGGCCAATCCGATCCCCGCCGGCCAGTGGCGTTCAGCTTTTCATCACAGGCTGCCGGAGCAGCGTCCTGAGCTTTTCGGGCGGGACCTTGCGCGGATCGCTCAGGTAAACCTCGTGATGCCGGCCGGCAAAGGCGTAGCCGGCGGAGGGCATCACCTCGTTGTGAAGCTGCGCGAGGAGCGGGCCTTCGTCGTCGTAGCTGCCGACGTGCATCGCCTGCAGGCAAAGCCCCTCCTCTAGCCGCTCGAGCCTGAGGCTTTCCGGGATGGCGCCGAGCGTCTCCCGCACCCGGGGCCGCGCCGCTTCGAATGCTTCGCCGTCGACAAAGTCGGGCACCATGATCATCATGGTCCAGTACCATTCGTCCTTGCGCCGGGCGCTGAAGCTCTCCGGGTCGGGGGCCGACCAGAGACCCTCCAGCGGCGGGACGACGAAGTCCTGCCCCTTTGCCTTGCAGGCGAACTTGATGGTGTAGGCGGTCGCGTAGAGGCTCCCGACCGCGGAGCGGTAGGCCGCGCTCGTGTTCGGGTCGCCGTGGCCGTCCACCATCAGGTAGGGGATGGCAGGGACCTCGATCGGCACGAAGCGATTGACCGGGGCGGTGAAGACTTCTCGTCTCACCTTCTTCAGGTCGAGCTTGTCCACCTCGCCTCCCATTCAGCCCGTCACGGCGGGCCAAATCCTACACTAACGCTCTTGCCGCCGCGGGGGGAAGCGCGCAGCATCCGGGGATGCTCGCCCCTGCCGCCTCGATCGCCCGCGCAGCCCTTCGCGGCGCGGTGGATTTCGCGCTACCGCCGCGCTGCCCGGCCTGCGGGACCATCGTCGGGGAGCCGCACCGTTTCTGCCTGCCCTGCTGGCAGTCCCTGACATTCCTTGGGGAACCGTGCTGCGCCCGGTGCGGGCTGCCGTTCGAATATGGCGCGGGCGAAGCGGTCGAATGCGGACGCTGCCTCGCCGACCCACCCCGCTTCGACGGGGCGCGGGCGGCGGTCGCCTATGGGGAAGTGGCGCGCAAGGTGGCGCTGAAACTCAAATATAGCGGGCGCCCCGGCGTCGCGGCGACCCTCGCCAACTTCATGGCGCGCCACATGGACGCCCGCGAGGATGTGCTGCTCGTCCCGGTGCCGCTCCACCGCTGGCGGATCTGGAAGCGGGGCTACAACCAGGCGGCGCTGATCGCCTCCGCCCTTGGGGCGCGTTTCGGCTGTCCGGCGGAGCTCGACATCCTGCGGCGGGTGAAGCGGACGCCGCCGCTCAAGGGCCTCGGTCGGCGGGAGCGGGCGGAGACGGTGCGCGGCGCCTTCCGCATCAGCGACGCCGGCAAGGCGATCCTGCGCGGCCGCGACGTGATCCTGATCGACGACGTCTTCACCAGCGGCGCCACCGCCAATGCCTGCGCCAAGGCGCTGAAGCGAGGGGGCGCCGCCTCGGTCCGGGTGCTCTGCTGGGCGCGGGTGGTGCGCGAAGGCGTCGAATGACCGGGAGCCACCGCCGCCGACGCGGGTTATGCCCGTGATTGACAGCGGGCGCCGCGCATCCCACGTCCGCGTCCAACCAGGAGCGAGAGACGAATGGCACGGGTCGAGATCTACACCAAATTCGGCTGCCCCTATTGCGCGCGGGCCAAGCGCCTGCTCGAGGAGAAGGGCGTCGACTATGAGGAGTTCGAGATCAACTCCGAGCCCGGCAAGCGCGACGAGATGCTGTCGCGCGCCAACGGCCGCACCACCGTGCCGCAAATCTTCGTCGACGGCAGCCATGTCGGCGGCTCGGACGATCTCGCCGAGCTGGAGCGAAGCGGCCGGCTCGATCCGATGCTCGCCGGCGGATGAGCCGGATCGCGCTCTATCAGGCGCGGACCGGAATCGATCCCGAGCGTAACGCCGCGGACCTCGTCGGGGCGGTCGAGCAGGCCACCGCGGGCGGGGCGGCGATGCTGTTCACGCCGGAAATGTCGGCGCTGCTCGACCGCGACCGCAGCCGCGCGGCCCCGCACCTCCATGCCGAAGACGAGGATCCGGTGCTCGCCGCGGTACGGGCGGCGGCGGCACGGAGCCGAATCTGGGTCCATCTCGGCTCGCTGGCTGTGAAGAGGCCCGACGGGCGCCTCGCCAATCGCGGCTATGTGATCGACGAGACGGGCGAGATCCACGCCCGCTACGACAAGCTCCATCTGTTCGACGTCGACCTGCCCACCGGCGAGAGCTGGCGTGAATCGGCGCTTTACGCTCCGGGCGAGAGGGCGGTGGTGGCGGAGACGCCGGTCGGCCCGGTCGGCCTCGCCATCTGCTACGACCTGCGCTTCGCCGCTCTGTTCCAGGCGCTGACGGACGCTGGGGCGGAGATCCTCTCCATCCCCGCCGCCTTTACGGTGCCGACCGGCGGGGCGCACTGGCACGTGCTGATGCGGGCGCGGGCGATCGAGGCGGGCGTGTTCGTCGTCGCCGCAGCCCAAGGCGGGCGGCACGAGGACGGGCGCGAGACTTTCGGCCACAGCCTGGTAGTCGACCCTTGGGGCGAGGTATTGCTCGACATGGAGGAGGAGAACGGTCTGGGCTTCGCCGACCTGGATCTCGGCGCCGTCGCCGAGGTGCGCAGCCGCCTCCCCGCCATCCGCCACCGCCGCGGGATTCCGCCGGTGACGCGGACGTGATCATCTTCGACCTGAAGTGCGGGCAGGGCCATGTCTTCGAAGGGTGGTTCGGATCCACCCGAGACTATGAGGACCAAAAGGCGCGCAGCCTCGTCTCGTGCCCGCTGTGCGGCAGCGGCGAGGTCGAGAAAGCGGTGATGGCCCCGGCGGTGGCGCCGAAGGGCAACCGTACTCCCTCCGCGCCGCCGCCGGACCTGTTCTCGGCCGCGCCGGACGAGGTCAAGGCGATGCTGGCGGCGGCCGCGGCGGCGCAGAGGAAGCTGCTCGAGCGGTCGGAGGGCGTCGGCGACCGCTTCGCCGACGAGGCGCGGGCGATCCACCTCGGCGAGAGCACTGCCCGCCCGATCCACGGCCGCGCCACCCGCGAGCAGGCGGAGAGCCTGATCGACGAGGGCGTGCCGATCGCGCCGCTCCCCTTCCCGGTGGCGGAGCCGGGCGAGGAGAATTGACCCGGCCCGGCGCCCGGCCTAACCAGCAGCGAGCGCGGCCCCGTAGCTCAGCAGGATAGAGCATCAGATTCCTAATCTGAGGGCCACAGGTTCGAATCCTGTCGGGGTCGCCAGTTTTCGCCGGGACGCAAAGCTGCCGACCCTCCTCGAGCACGTTTTGGCCGTCCTGCTCGCCGCGCTCTCGCTGGCGGCGCTCTTCCTCCGCATCCCGGCCGATCGCATCAGCCGGCGCGAACTGTACGTCGGGGGAGGGGCTACGGCGTTCCTGCTCGGTGCGATCGGCGTGGGGGCCTGGATCCCCACCGACCGCCCGCTCCCGTCGTTCCTGATATCCAACGGCGGCGTCGCAGCGGGGGCGGCTTGGGCGCTGCTGCTGGTATTGGCTGTCCGGCTGGCGCCCGGGCGCGCGGTGGCGGGCCTCTACCGGCGCTACGCGTGGATGATGCCGCGCACGCGGGGCGAGCTGGTGGCGAGCTGGGCCGTGTCGCTCGCGGCCGGTGTGGGCGAGGAGATGGCCTATCGCGGCTTCCTGCTCGGCTATTCTTCCGCGCTTGCCGGGCCCGCGGCAGGCGTTGCGCTGTCCAGCCTCCTGTTCGGCGCCGCCCATGGCTATCAGGGGCGCTTCGGCATGGTCTTCGGCGTCGCGGCCGGGGTCGTTCTCGCCCTTGCCTTCCTGCCGTCGGGCTCGCTGCTGCTGCCGATCTGGATGCATGCGACCTGGAACGTCGCAGCCTTCACCCTCGGCTATCGCCTCCGCCCGCGGTGACGCGCGCGCTTCCCCTCAGGCCGGCAGGTAGCCATCGAAGTCGAGGTTCGTCAGCGCCGTGCCGACCGACACCTGGGCGAACAGCACGGCCGCCCCGGCGCCGTTGCCGTCGGCGTCGTAGAAGATCTTGCCGGTGGCGGCGTCGTAGAGGATGCGGTCGTCGCCGTCGCCGGCCGCGGTGCCGCTGACGAACGCCGAGGCGGCGAGCGTCCCGTTCGCGGTGATACCGGTGAAGATGGTGCGGTTGAGCTGGATCGTGTCGTCGGCGACCGAGAAGTCGGCGATCTTGTCGACGTTGCCGGTGCCGAGCGCGGTGTCGAAGTAGAAGCTGTCCGTCCCCGTGCCGCCGGTCAGCGTGTCGTTGCCGCCGCGGCCGTAGAGGTGGTCGGCCTCGCCGCCGGCGCTCAGCGCGTTGCCGGCATTGTTGCCGATCATGACGTTGCTCTTGGCGTTGCCGGTGCCGCTCGCGGCGCTGCCGCCGATCAGGGTCAGGTTCTCGAAGTGCGTGCCCAATGTGTGGCTGTAGACGCTCTCGACCGTGTCGATGCCGCCGCCGCTTGCCTCGATCGCGATGTCCCCGGCATTGTCGATGACATAGGTGTCGTTGCCGCCCCTGCCCTCCATCGTGTCGGCACCGGTGCCGCCACTGAGGCGGTTGGCGCCGCCATTGCCGATCAGCGTGTTGGCAAGGCCGTTGCCGGTCGCGTCGATCGCGGCGCTGCCGGTCAGCTCCAGCTTCTCGATATGCTGGCCTGCGAGGCTGTAGGTGATCGCGCTCTTCACCGTGTCGTAGCCGCCGTCCGCCGCCTCGATGACGGTGTCGCCTGCAGTGTCGACGAAATAGGTGTCGTCGCCGCCCTTGCCCTCCATCTTGTCGGCGCCCTCGCGCCCGTCGAGCACATTGGCCGCATCGTTGCCGGTGAGGCGGTTGTTGAAGCTGTTGCCGGTGCCGTTGATCGCAGCGGTTCCAGTGAGCTCGAGATATTCGGCGTTGATGCCGCCCAGGCTGTAGCTGACCGAAGCGCGGATCGTGTCGGCGATGCCGCCCGAGCTCGCCTCGATCACCTTGTCCCCGACATTGTCGACGATGTAGATGTCGTTGCCGGCCTTGCCCTCCATCGTGTCGGCGCCTTCGCCGCCGTCCAGGATGTTCGAGACGCCGTTGCCCACCAGGCGGTTGGCAAGCCCGTTGCCGGTGCCGTTGATGCCCGCGGCGCCGGTCAGGACCAGCTCCTCGACATTGGCGGCGAGGGTGAAGGTGACGGAGCTGTATACGCGATCGGTGCCCTCGCCGGCGAGCTCGGTCGTCTGGTCGCCGCCATCGTCGACATAGTAGGTGTCGTCCCCGCCGCCGCCCGTCATGGTGTCCGTGCCCGCGCCTCCGTCGATGCTGTCCGCACCGGCGCCGGCGTTGATGCTGTCGCTGCCGCCGCCTGCGTTGATCAGATCGGCTCCGTCCCCGGTCGCGATCACGTCGTCAGCGGAGCCCGTCCTGACCGTGAAGCGCTCGACCCCAGAATAGGCGAGCGTATTCACAACCCCGATCCTGACGGTGGTCGAGTTGGTGTAGTAATCGGTACCGAGGGAGCTGCCGTAGAAGCCGAAGCTGACCGCCTGCGTGGCGGCAGAATAGTCGATGACAAGGTGATCGTTGCCACCGGAACCCATGGCCACGTTGTCGACCCCCGTCCCGATCCCCGTCGCGGCGGCGAAAACGGTGACCGTGTCGTCGCCTCCGCCGGTCTGGACCGTGTCCGCAAAGACGCCACTCGACATGGTCACGATGACGTCGTTGCCGATGCCCGTCACCAGGCCCCCCGGGCCGCCGAAGGCTTCGATGCCGTGCACACTGCTGCCGTCGGCGAGCATCTGGACCGCGCCCTGGTTGAGATTCAGGTTCAGGACGATGGCGGCGTCCTGGTAGGAGAGATCGGCGGCCCAGCTGTCCAGACCCGAAGCGCCCTCGATCGTCGCCTTCCCGCTGCCGCTGTTGATCGTGTCGTGGCCGGCGCCCGCGTTTATCACGTCGATTCCGACTCCGGTCACGATCGTGTCGTTGGCCGAACCTGTAAGGACGGTGAAACGCTCGACGCCAGAATAGACGAGCGTGTTCGTTCCCCCCAGCGTCACGGTCGTGGAGTTCGTGTAGTAGTCGACTCCCATGGAGTCCCCGTAGAAGCCGAAGACCACTGCCTGCGTGGCGGCCGCGTAGTTGACGATAAGGTGGTCGTCGCCGCCCCCGCCGAGCTGGACGTCGTCGAAACCGGTCGCCGCGGCGGTGGCGGCGGAGAAGACGGTCACCGTGTCGTTGCCCGCGCCGGCGCGGATCGTGTCGGCCACGGTGCCGCTCGAACGGGTGACGACGACGTCGTTGCCGGCCCCGGTGACCAGGCCCGCCGCGCCGAAGCCTTCGATCCGGTAGACGGTGCTGCCGTCCGCCAGCGCCTGCACGCCGGCGAGGTTCAGGTTCAGCAGGATGGCGGCGTTCTGGTAGGAGAGGTCCGCCGCCCATGTGTCGGTGCCGGCGCCGCCGTCGATCGCCGCCTGCCCGACGCCGCTGTTGATCGTGTCGTTGCCGTCTCCGGAACTGATCGCGTCGCTGTTCGCGCCGGTGGCGATGGTGTCGTTGCCGAAGCCGGTCCTGACGGTGAACCGCTCGACGCCTGAGTAGACGAGCGTGCTCACGCCGCCGATCGTGACGCTGGTGGAGTTGGTGTAATAGTCGGTGGTCAGCGAGCTGCCATAGTAGGTGAAGAGCACCGCTTCGCTGGCCGCAGAATAGTCGACGATGAGGTGATCGTCGTCGCCGGTGCCCATCTGGAGATGATCGAAGCCGGTGGCCGCCCCAGTCGTCGCGCCGTAGAGGGTGACGGTGTCATTGCCGTCGTGCGTCTGGATCGTGTCGCCGACGGTGCCGGTGGACTTCGTCACGAGAATGTCGTCGCCGATCGTCGCGACCAGGCCGGCCGGGCCGAAGCCTTCGACGCGGATCACCGTCGACCCGTCCGCCAGCGTCTGGAGGCCGACCGCGTTCAGGTCGAGCACGATCGCCGCTTCCTGATAGGAAAGGTCGGCGGCCCAGGTGTCGGTGCCGAAGCCCCCATCCACGTGGACCTTGCCGCGGCCGCTGCTGATCGCGTCGTCACCGCTCCCCGCATCGATGACGTCGGCGCCGGCGCCGGTGGTGATGGTATCGTTCGCCGAGCCGGTGCTGACGGTGAACCGTTCCACCCCGGTGTAGGAGAGGGTGTTCACGCCGCCGATCGTGACGCTGGTGGAGTTCGTGTAATAATCCACTCCGGTTGAGCTGCCATAGAAGCCGAAGCTCACCGCCTGCGTCGCGGCAGAATAGTCGACGATAAGGTGGTCATTCCCGCCGGATCCCATCCTCACGTCGTCGAAGCCGGTGGCGGCCCCGGTGGCTCCGCCCTTGCCGACATCGATCGTGTCGTCGCCAGAACTGGCTTCGGTCGCGCCGGTTGACCCTTCCCCATAGCCGAACAGGAAGTCACTGCCGGAGCCGCCGACCAGATAATCGTCATAGGCACCGCCACGCAGGCCATTGCCGGCAGTCGCGCTGCCGGTGACGATGAATCGCTCGATGCCCGAATAGCGTACTCCCATGCCGCCGCCATCGGCCTGGATGAAGTAGAAGGTGGAGCTTCCGCCCGGGCTTGTGACGACGGAAACGATGTTCCTGACCGCGGTCGCGCTGCTGCTGTAGTCGACGACGAGGGTGTCGAGGCCCTCGCCGCCGAAGACTTCGTCATAGGTTGTGCTGAGGAGCGGGTAGATGGTGTCGTCGCCGCCATTCGCGATGATGTAGTCGTCGCCGTCCGTGCCGTAGAGGTCCTCGCCGACGTCGCTCCCCGTGATCGGCGCCGCCTCGCTATGAACGACATACTGCGCCGCAATCGGATCCTCGGCAGAGGCCGTGGAGACGACGGGCGACGAGAGGGGAGTCTTTGCGACGGAGGCCATGGCGCGCTCGCTTCTTCGAGGCGCCGGAGCGCCGCTGCGAGAAGCCCCCGCCTGGCAGGTCGACAGAATCGGTGTTCAGCTTCATAGTAAGCTACGAACCGGACCCTGTAAAGAAGCGGTCAGAAAAATCCCTAAGTTATCAATAGCTAGGCCGCGTCGTCGCAATCCGTTCGGGAGGGAGGCAAACCTTGAGCTCTCGAGGGTGCTTGCGACGATGAACGCGCGGACGGGCTGTCCGGCGGTGCGAGCACGGGCTCTCCGGCGCATGCGCGCGCGCTTACAAAGTCACCCGCCTCCGCTATAGCCTCGCGGGCGGCATCCGGAGGGCTGACGAGTGGCGAGCGGAGAGGAGACGGCGGACGGCGATCTGGTGCGGCCGACGCCGAGGGTAAGCGTGCCCGAAGAGGTCCGGGAGGCGGTGAGGACGCTGATCCGGTGGGCCGGCGACGACCCGGACCGCGAGGGGCTGCTCGACACGCCGGATCGCGTCGGGCGCGCGTGGAAGGAATATGCCGCCGGCTATGCCGAGGATCCCTCGCTTCACCTCAGCCGCACCTTCGAGGAGGTGGGCGGCTATGACGAGATCGTGCTCCTGAAGGACATACCGTTCCAGTCCCATTGCGAGCACCACCTCGCGCCGATCATCGGCAAGGCGTCGATCGCGTATCTGCCGAAGGAGCGGGTGGTCGGCATCTCGAAGCTCGCCCGCGTCCTCCACGGATTCGCCCGGAGGCTGCAGGTGCAGGAGCGGCTGACGGCGCAGGTGGCGGACTGCATTTGGGAGCATCTCGACCCGCAGGGGGTGGCGGTGGTGATCGAGGCGAGCCACGCCTGCATGACCGCCCGGGGCGTGCGCACGCCCGGCGTGATGATGACGACCAGCCGGATGATGGGCGTGTTCCGCTCCGATGAGCGCAGCCGCCGCGAGGTGCTAGCCCTGATGGGCTACTGAAAGGCGGCGTCGAGCACGGCGCGGCGCAGGCGGTCGATGCCGAGGCCCCCCTCGCTCGAGGTGGCGATCACTTCCGGATGGGCAGCGGGGCGGCGGCGGGCCTCCGCCAAGGTCGCCTGCTCCGCCTCCGCAAGCTCGCTCGCCTTCACCTTGTCGGCCTTGGTGAGGACGAGCTGGTAGCCGACCGCCGCCTCGTCGAGCATCTTCATCAGGTCGCGATCGACGTCCTTGATGCCGTGGCGGCTGTCGATCAGCACCAGCGCCCGCTTCAGCACCGCCCGGCCGCGCAGATAGTCGTTCACCAGATAGCGCCACTTGCGGACCATGTCCTTGGGCGCCTTGGCGAAGCCGTAGCCGGGCATGTCGACGAGGCGGAAGCGCAACGGGCGGCCGACGTCGAAGAAGTTGAGCTCCTGCGTTCGCCCGGGCGTGTTCGAGGTGCGGGCCAGGCCGGTGCGGTTGGTGAGCTTGTTGAGCAGTGACGACTTGCCGACGTTCGAGCGGCCGGCGAAGGCGACCTCCGGCACCGCCGGGTCCGGCAGATGCTGGAGGCCGGGCGCCGACTTCAGGAACTCGACCGGCCCGGAGAACAGCTTCCGCGCCAGCGCGTCCGCGTCCTCGGCCGCCTCCTCGGTCACGCGGCCTCGGTCGCCGCCCGCATGCCGGGGTGCCGGCTGTAGAGCCACTTCTGCTGCAGAATGGTGAGGATGTTGTTGACCGTCCAGTAGAGCTGGAGGCCGGCCGCGAACGGCGCCATCACGAACATCAGCACCCAGGGCATCAGGCCGAAGACCTGCTTCTGCACCGGATCGGCGGGCGGCGGGTTGAGCTTGAACTGAAGCCACATGGTGATGCCGAGCAGGATCGGCAGCACGCCGAGCGCAAGGAAGTGCGGCGGCTGGAAGTGGAGGTAGCCGAAGAGGTTGACCGGCGTCAGCGGATCGGGGGCGGAGAGATCCTCGATCCACAGGACGAATGGCTTGTGGCGCATCTCCACCGCCAGCATCAGCACCTTGTAGAGCGCGTAGAAGATCGGGATCTGGATCAGGATCGGCAGGCACCCGGCCATCGGGTTCACCTTCTCCTCCTGGTAGAGCTTCAGCATCTCCTGCTGGAGCCGCGGCTTGTCGTCCTTGTAGCGCTCCTGCAGCACCTTCATCTTCGGCTGGATGACCCGCATGCCGGCCATCGACTTGAACTGCTTCTGTGCGATCGGGAACATCAAGGTGCGCACGATGATCGTCAGGCAGATGATGGCCAGGCCGAAATTGCCGATATGGGCGTAAAGCCAGTTGAGCAGCGAATAGATGCCGATCATGAACCAGCGGAAGTAGCCCCAGTCGATCGCCCGCTCGAGCGGCGTGCCCAGCTCCGCCGTATAGCGGTCGAGGAGCTGGATCTCCTTGGCGCCGGCGAAGAAATGGGTGCGGCTGGCGCTGGCGGCGCCCGGAGTGACCACGGTGGGCTGGGCGAGGAAATCGGCCTGGTAGGCGCCCGAGGAGAATTTCCGGAAACCGGCGTCGACGGCAGTCCGCTGGTCGGGGACGAGCGCGGTCAGCCAATATTTGTCGGTGAAGCCGATCCAGCCGCCGGTGGTGCCGAAGGCCTGGCGGTTGCCGGCGGCGAGATCGTCATAGCCCCAGTCGTAATCGGCGGCGCCGTTGAAGACGCCGACGGGGCCGACGTGCATCGTCCAGCTGTCGGGATCGTGCGAGGACCGGGCGCGGCTGACGCTGGCATAGGGGCGGGCGGCGAATGCGCCGCCGCTGCGGTTGGTGATCCTTTGGTCGACGGTGAACATGTAGCCGTCGTCGACGCCGAGGAGGATCTCGAACGTCTGGCCGCGGCCATTGTCCCAGCTCAGCCGCACCGGCGAGCCCGGCGAGAGGCGGGTGCCGCTCGCCGCCCAGACGGTGTCCGCCGTCGGCAGCGCGCCGGCGGCGTCGCCGCTCCAGCCGAAGGTGGCGAAATAGGATTCGGGCTTGCCGATCGGCGAGAGCAGGCGGATCGGCGGCGAGTTGGGGACGATGGACTGGCGGTGGGTGGTGAGGACGAGATCATCGATCATCGCGCCGCGCAGGCTGAGCGAACCCTTGAGCCGCGGCGTGTCGATCGCGACGCGCGGGGCCGCCGCCAGCGCCGCCTGGCGCTGCACGACGGCGGCGACCGTGTCGGCGGCGGGGTCCGCCTGCGGCTTGGGCAGCGGCACCTGCTTGCCGTCGACGGTCTTCGTCGCCGGCGGGTTCGCGGTCGGAAACCAGCGCTCCGCGACGAACGTCCAGCCGATCAGCACGATCGCCGAAAGGACGACGGCAAGGATCAAGTTGCGGTGTTCGTTCACCTCATTCCCTTCACGGTACCGGATCGTAGCCCGAGCCCCCCCAGGGGTGGCATCGCAGCAGCCGCCTCGCGGCGAGCCAGCTGCCCTTGAGCGCCCCATAGCGTTTGAGCGCGGTGATTGCATAGGCCGAGCAGCTCGGCCGGTAACGACAGCTCGGCGGCAGCAGGCGGGACGGACCCACCTGCCAGCCGCGGGCGATCAGGATGAGGAGGCGGGCGATCATCGCGACAGCTTCCCCAGGGCCCGTTCAAGCTCGGCGCGCAGCAGGGAGAACTCCCGCTCGATCCCGCCGGCGCGGCCGATCATCACATGGTCGGCCCCCTCGAGGCCGTGCAGGGGGAGCAGCTCGCGGCCGAGGGCGCGGAAGCGGCGCTTCATGCGATTGCGGACGACGGCGCCGCCGATCTTCCTGGTGACGGTGATCCCGAACCGCATCGCCGGATCGTCGTCGCCGCGCGGGCGGACGAGGAGGACGAATCCGGGCATGGGCGCGCGCCGGCCGCGATTGGCGGCGAGGAAGTCGGCGCGGCGGGTGAGGGGGGTGAGCCCCTGCGTGTCGTTCAGGCCGACAGCGTCTTGCGGCCGCGGGCGCGGCGCGCGGCCAGGACCTTGCGGCCCCCCACGGTCGCCTTGCGGGCCCTGAAGCCGTGCCTGCGCTTGCGCACGAGGTTGCTCGGCTGGAAGGTGCGCTTCATCGCTCATTCCTCGAATCTGAAATTAAAAGGGCCGCCCGTCAGGAGGCGGCCTCGCTCGGCGCGCGGATAGGCAAAGCCTCCGCGAAAGTCAATCATCGAGCGGCGCCTCCGCGGCCTGCAGCGCCTTCTCGCGTTCGGTGCGGCGGATTGCGCTTTGCCGCCGGAGGCCCCAGTCCGCCCACGCGCCCTTGTTCGGGTGCCGCCGCTTGAACGCCACATATTTGCGCTTGGCCCAGCCGCTATACTTGAGCACCAGCGACAGGCCCGCCGCGAACACGATGATCCCGCCCGGGCCCGGAATCGGCCCGACGATCGGCGAGACCGCGATCAGCAGCCATCCGAGCAGGAACAAGGCAGTCCGGACGGCGGGGACGCGGCCCAGGGCCAGCCACTTCTGCCTGACGTTCATGGGAAGGATGTGGGCACGGTGTATTAAGCTTGCAAGACGGGCCGCGGCGGCCGGGGCAGCGGTATAGCGCAAGGGCAGCGGCCCATTGCCAGCTTCGCCAGAGAGACCGATACCGGGACGAGCGAACCCTCACCCGCCGATTGCTCCTTCGCTATGGCGCTGGTGCTGGTGCCGGGCGTCGCCCAATCGCTGTTGAGCGGGGCGCCGGTAGAATGGCCGCTGGCACTGTTCGACGGCCTG
>DASVVY010000165.1:0-12573 GCA_036386335.1 Allosphingosinicella sp.
CGGCCGACGGCGGAGAGGTCGTAGCGCTCCGGATCGAAGAACAGGCCGGCGAACAGCGCGTCGGCGGTCTCGCGGGTCGGCGGCTCGCCGGGACGCATGACGCGGTAGATGTCGGAGAGGGCCTGGTCGCGGTCCTCCGCCTTGTCGGCCTTCAGCGTGTTGCGCATCCAGGCGCCGGTCGAGACGTGGTCGATGTCGAGCAGCTCGATGCGGTCGATGCCGGCGCGGTCGAGCTTCTCGAGATTCTCGGCCGAAACCTCCTCGCCCGCCTCGATGTAGATCTCGCCGGTCTTCTCGTCGATGAGGTCGTAGGCGCTGTAGCGGCCGAAAATCTCCTCAGTCGGGATGACCAGCTGGGCCAGCCCGTCCTTCGCGGCCTTGTTGGCGGCGCGCGGGGTGATCTTGGTGCCGGCGGTGAAGACGACCTCGCCGGTCTCGCCGTTGACGACGTCGAACATCGGCTTCTGGCCGCGCCAGTTCTCGGAGACGTAGGGGATCTGCCAGCCGTTCTTGCCGCGCACGAAGGTGACGCGGTCGTAGAAGGTGTTGAGAATCTCCTCCGAGCTCATGTCGAGCGCGTGAAGGAGGGTCGTCACCGGCAGCTTGCGCTTGCGGTCGATGCGGACGTTGACGATGTCCTTGGCGTCGAACTCGAAGTCGAGCCACGAGCCGCGATAGGGGATGACGCGGGCGGCGAAGAGATATTTGCCGGACGCGTGGGTCTTGCCGCGGTCATGGTCGAAGAGGACGCCCGGGGAGCGGTGCATCTGGCTGACGATCACGCGCTCGGTGCCGTTGACGATGAACGTGCCGTTCTTCGTCATCAGCGGCATGTCGCCCATGTAGACGTCCTGCTCCTTGATATCGAGGACGGAGCGGGTCTCGGTGTCGGGATCGACCTCGAAGACGATGAGGCGAAGGGTGACCCGCATCGGCGCCGCATAGGTCATGCCGCGCTGGCGGCACTCGTCGACGTCGTACTTGGGCTCTTCGAGCTCGTAATTGACGAAATCCAGCTCGGCGGTGCCGGCGAAGTCGCGGATCGGGAAGACGGAGCGCAGCGTCTTCTCGAGGCCCGACACGTAGCCGTCCTGCGGCCGCGAGCGGAGGAACTGCTCGTAGCTCTCGCGCTGAACCTCGATGAGGTTCGGCATCTCGGAGACTTCGTGGATGTTGCCGAAGATCTTGCGGATACGCTTGGAGGCCGTGGAGCGGGTTTCCGGGGCCTTGGGAGCGGTGGTCGCCATGTGTGTCGTTTCGCCTTCCCTGTCCCGGCGAACGCCGGGATCTGTTCGTCACCCCGGCGCAGGCCGGGGTCCATGCTGGCTCGTTGCCTCGCCGCAAAAAGCGAGGGCAAGCCGATGCGGGTCGCAGTCAAAGACGCAAAAAGCCGCGAGTCTCCACTGTGGAAACCGCAGCTTCAGCGTCTTGAAAACCCCGCCCGATCAATGCGTTGACCCCGCTGCGCGACGGCGAGGCCTGTTCCGATGCGAATGGGGTGTGGCGGCTATTTAGGGGGAGGCGCCGGTCGGGTCAAGGGGAGGGCGCCCAGTTCTCGTCCAGTTTCGACCGCCGACGGCCGCATCTTCCCTGGCGAGGGGAATATTCGGCATGCTTCTTGCTCGTGCGTTCTGCGGACAAATCGTGTCGCGGGAGAGGAGTTGGTTGATGAGGTGGTTCGGTGTCCCATGGCTGGTCGCGCTCGCCCTCTCTCTCCTCCCGGTCTCAGCGACGGCCGGTTCCGCGCCGCGCGGTCCGCAGCCGCAGCGGATAGCCGTGCCGCCGGCGTCGGCGCTCGCGGTGTACGACTTCGACCTCGAACTGGATCCGGTGGGGCACCGGCTGGACGGCCGGGGCACGATCGACCTACCCGCGGACGGGCGGCGGCGCGACACGGTCGAGCTCGAGCTTCGCGCGGAGTTCACGCTGCTCGCGGCGGCCGTGCGCAGCGGAGCTGGTCGGGCGACCCCCGCGACGGTCCTTCGTGCCGAGCGCGGCGGTCAGACGATCTGGACGGTGCGCCCGCCGCGGCCGCTGCCGGCGGGCGCTCGGGTCCGGCTGGAGCTCTCCTTCTCGGGCGGGACCGCCGAGGGCGGCCGCTTCCTCTACATCGGGCCGGAGGTCAGCTTCGCCAATGCCAGCCGGGAGAGCTGGGTGCCGCGGGCGGTCGGCTTTCCCAGCATCGGGTCTCTGCGCTTCAGCGTCCCCCCCGGGCTGAAGGTGGCAGCGTTCGGTGTGCGCACCAGCACCTCCGAGCAGGAGCGGGCGGGCAACTTCGCGTTCCGGACGCGCGTTCCCGGCGATCCCTGGTTCGCCGCCGGGCCGTTCGAGGTGGAACGGCGCGCAGGGCGCTATCCGGCCGAAATCTACCTGCTGAAGCCGCGCCCGGGGATGGCCGCCTACCTGGATGGCTGCACCCGGATCATCGACGTGCTGAGCGAGCGCTTCGGCGCCTACCCTTTCGGCACTTTCACGCTGGTCGAGCTGCCGGTGGAAATTACCGGCCGCACCGGCGGCTTCAACGCGCTCGGCTCCCCCGGCGCGATTCTGACCAGCGGCGCCGCGCTCGATACGCCTTTCAACCTCGCCTATTTCGGGCACGAGATCGGCCATCAATGGTGGGGCAACGTCATCACCCGCGACCCGGCCGACGGCCGCGGCGATTACATGATGGACGAGGCTCTGGCCGATCTCGGCTCGCTGCTGGCGGTCGAGGCAATCGAAGGCGAAGCGGCGGCCGAGCGCTACCGCCGCACCGGTTATCCCGGGTTCAACCCCGACAGCTACAGCGCCTTGGGTTACTTGAAACTCGCCGCTGCCGGGCTCGACCACCCGCTGTCGGCGCTGCCGGACAGCGACCTCTCCTTCCGCCTCGCGCGGAGCAAGGGCGGGAGGGTCTGGTACGCCCTCTACCGGGAAATCGGCTCCGAGCGGTTCCCCGCGGTCGCGGCAGCGGTGATGCGCGCGCACGCCTTCCGTCCGGTGACATGGAGCCGCTTTCTCCCAACGATCAGCCGCAGCGCGGGGCGGGATCTCGGCTGGTTCTACAGCGACTATTTCGACCTGCCCGGCGCTCCGGCCTGGCACGCTGATCGGGCAGGCGCGGGGGCGAAGCTGGTCGTCTCGCAGCCGCTCCCCGTCTTCCGCGGCCACATCCCAGTGGAAATACGCCGTGCGGGAGGAGCGGCATCGGTGCGGATCGTCGACATCCGCAGCGCGCGGGAGGAGCTGCCGGTGCCCGAGCAGGTCGAATCGATTGCGCTGGATCCACGCTACACGCGCCTTCGCTGGACTCCGGAATATCGGGCGGAGGCCGAGGCGCTCACCGCCTTCACCCGCGCCCGCGTGGCGGAGGGCAACGAAGCGCGGCTCGCCATCCTCCTCCCGGCGCTGGCGCACGTGCCGGCGCCCGACACATATTCGGTGCGCTACCAGCTCGAATCCTTCGCCGGCGCGATCCTCGCGTCGGAGAGAAGGTGGGCCGAAGCGCGCGACCATCTCCTCGCCGCGGTCGCCAGCCCGAACCCGCTCCCGGAGCGCCTCCCGCTGACCTGGCTCCGCCTCGCCACGGTCGCGAAAGAGCTCGGGGACGGCGCGCTGCTCCGGCGGGCTGTCGCCGCGACCGTGGCCACGGACGCCGCCGTGGGCAACGTCACCGGCGCCGGCATCCAGGCGCGCGAGCTGATTGCCCCGGCCGACGGTAAGTAGGAAGAGCTCCCCCCGCCGGAGGCGCCGGGAGCTTCAGACACAATTGAAACGATCCGGCCGCGCCCCCGACATGATCCTGATTCATTGGAACCCTATTGGCCGCGGCACAGGGAGAAAATGGATGGATACGTTCCACTTCGGCGCCGCCTCGGCCGGCGTCGTGTTCGCCACTTTGATGCTGCTGCTCGTCGACCTGCTGGTCGGCGGCGCCGCGCCGTTCTGGGCCTGAGGAGGACGCGATGGCCTTCGTCGTCATGCTCGCTTTGCTGCTCGCCGCGATGCTGGTCCTGTCGATGCTCGGGGCGGAGCGCAGCTTCCGCCGCAGCCTCACGCCCGAAGAGCGGGAGGGCTGGAGCGCTTCGTTTCGGAGCCGTCCTAACGGGGCTATCCTAAGTCAATAATCGATGTTACCACCCTCTCGGGTTCTGAGGTCACGCCAGTCCCGGGCGCTTCGGCCGCCTCCAGCGGCCGGAGCGTCTCTTTTCCAGCTACAACCCAAGGGGGAAATATGAAGACGGTCCTCAAAGCGGCGGCGATCGCCGGTCTTCTTTCGCTCGGCGCCTGCGGCGACAAGACGCCCGCCGAAAATGCTGCCGACAATGTCACCGAGAGCGCGGAGAACACCGCCGACAACCTCGACCAAGCGGCCGACAACGCCACCACCGAAAATGCCGAGGACGCTCTCAAGAACCAGGCCGACGCGGTCCGCGACAAGGCCGAGAACAAGGCCGACGCGATTGAGGCGAACGCCAGCGGCAACGCCCACTAAGGCGGCTCGGCACCAACGACAGAGCCCCCGGCGGACATGCCGCCGGGGGCTTCTCTTTTGCGGGAAAGGGGAGGCGCGGCACCGCTGACACAAATGACACGATAAACCCGCCGCCGCGACATCGGGCGGTGACATCGTTCCCCTAATCCGCTCCCATCAAGAGGAGCTATTGCGATGAAGTCCGCACTGATGGGGTCGTTCCTGGGTTTTGCCGCCACCGCCGCGGCGCTGCAGGTCGGTGTGCTGCCGAACAGCTGGGACAAGGCGCCGAACGCCGAGGCCAGCGCCTTCGCCGCCCGCCATGCGAGCGAGGACAAGGCGGAGATCCGGCGCGAGCTCGAGCTGAAGGGCGCCTGAGCCGCGGCCTAGCTGCCGCCGGCTGCCCTTGGGTGGCCATCGCTCCGTATTTGACAACCCTGGCCAAGAAGGGGCATTCAGTGATTGCCTTTTGGCGGGGGGAGCGCCGTGGACACAACAGTTGATCAGGCCCGTCCGGTAAGTGTGCGGCCGATGTTCGTCTGGTCTGTTTCAACGTCGATCGTGGCGTTGGTCGCCTTGGGTGCTTCGCAGGCCAGCAATGGCTGGACGGCCGCGGTCGGCATCGGCGTGATCATCTTTCTCGCTGCCTTCACCGCTGGTGCGCTGCTCGGATTCCTGTTCGGGATTCCCAGAGTGCTCTCGCGAGATGTCACCAGCACGAGCGGAGCAGTGGGCAATGGCGACTCGCCGTCACGAGCATTAGGTTCGAATACGAATCTCGAGCGGGTCTCTGACTGGCTGACCACATTGCTGGTAGGCGTTGGACTCAGTCAGCTTCATGAGATCAACGACGGCCTCACCGCATTCGCCGGATTCATCGATGCGCAGGCAAAGGTCTTCACGGCCGCGGACGGCACTGCGGACGCCGGCATCCTCCCAGCCGTCGCGCCTCCATTTCTCATTGCGGGCACCATTGTCGGCTTCCTGCTCATGTACCTCTATACCCGCACATCTCTCCTGCGGGTGCTGAACGCAGTGGAGCAAGACCTTCTCACCGGCGGCGTCCGAAAGGCCGTTCAGCAGACGGCCGGCAGAATAGCGGGACAAACCGGCAACTTCCTTGCCTCGCAAGTCTCCAAAAGCAATGCCGTCTCCGTAGAGGACGCTCTCGACGTCATGTTCCACGCGCTGTACCGGCCCCAAGGGTACAAGGACGTTATCGAATTGGCTGGCAGATTGTCGCAAACGGCTGCGGTCGATCGGCCCCAATACTGGTTCTATTTGGCTGCCGCCTTTGGCCAGCAGATGGCCGATCGGGGCGACCAGGATCCCGCTCGCGCCGACGATAGGCGCAATGCCCTTGACGCCGCGGCGCGAGCTGTGCGGCTCGATCCCAGCTACAAGCGCAGACTCCTGGACATTGCGGATCCGAACGGCGCCGACCGCGATCTCACGCCGCTGTGGGGCGACCCGGAGTTTCTGCGGATCGTCAGCTGAGCTGCGACGCGTCTAAGCCTTCAGCGCTTCGCCGCCAGCCCCGCTGCCGTGCAGGCAGGCGTGCTGCCGAACAGCTGGGACGAAGGTCGAGCGAAGCGAGCCTTCGGCCCGCCGCGCGCGCGAGGCCGGCCTAGCCGCCGCCGGGCTGCCCCTGCGCGCCCTGGTCGTCGAGGATGCCGTTGGGGAGCGGCTCGTCCCGCCCCTGCGCGCCGACTGCGCTGTTGCCGACCGAGGGCGCAGGACCGCTCGTCTCCGGCGGAGCCGCGGTCGTGTCGCCGGACAGGTTCGCCTCTGCGCCGGTCGCCGCCGCCGGCTGCTCGCGGGAAGGCCCGGGTGCGCTCGTTGCTTCGCCGGCCGAATTCACCGCCTCGTCGCCGCCATCCGCCGGGTCGCCGCTGCCGCACCCCGCGAGGGCGGCCGTTGCGGCAAGCCAGACAAGGGTGCGCGCGATCATGATTCCGCCTGCTCGCCGGCGGAATCGGGCTCCCCGCCCGCGGAACCCTCTTCCTCGCCCTGCTGCTGCGCGCCCTGGAAGAAGGGATCGACCTCACCCTTCAGCTTGATCGTCATCGGCTGGCCGTAGCGGTCGACGCTGCGACCGGCGGCGACCCGGATCCAGCCTTCCGAGACGCTGTACTCCTCCACATCGGTGCGCTCGCGGCCCTTGAAGCGGATGCCGACGCCGCGGCGCAACGTGTCGGCGTCGAACCACGGGCTCTTCGGGTTCAGCGAGAGGCGGTCGGGGGGCGTGTCGCTCACGTCTTTGTCTTCCTGGCGGCAGGAGCGGCCGCGGATCAGCGCAGCTTGCTGATCTTGAGGCCGTCGATCTTGGCGCGGTCCTTCACCGACTCCTCGCTGCGGGTCAATGCCTTGGCGATCGCTTTCAACGACATGCCCTTGCCGGCGAGCTGGTGGAGCTTCTGCAGCTCCTCCTGCTTCCAGGGCTGTCGATGCCGGGTGAAGGGCTCCGCCATCAGTCCTTCGAGACCACGCCCTTGGTCGAGGGATTGGCGGCGATGGTCTTCTTGACCTCCTTCTTCGGCTTGCGAGCTTCCTTGTTGCTGCGCACCTGTCCCTTGGCCATCGTCTCTCTCCTTCAGCGTCTTGCCGATGCGATATAGGCGTCCACCTGCTGCTCCAGAACGTCAAGGGGCAGCGCGCCGTTTTCCAGCACCGCCGCGTGGAAGCCGCGAATGTCGAAGCGGCTCCCCAGCGCGGCTCTCGCCTTTTCGCGCAGCTCCAGGATCTTCAGCTGGCCGACCTTGTAGCTCGTCGCCTGGCCGGGATTGTTGATGTAGCGCTCGACCTCCTTGACGATGTCGCGCTCGGAGAGGAGCGAATTGTCCTGGAAATATTTGATCGCCTGCTCGCGAGTCCAGCGCTTGGCGTGGAGGCCGGTGTCGGTGACGAGGCGGACGGCCCGCCACAGCTCGAGGCTGAGGTGGCCGAACTCCGAATAGGGATCCTGGTAGAAGCCCATTTCCCTGCCGAGCCGCTCGGCATAGAGGCCCCAGCCTTCGACATAGGCGCCGTAGAAGCCGAAGCGGCGGAATTTCGGCACCGCCTCCAGCTCCTGCTGGAGCGCGATCTGGAAGTGATGGCCCGGTGCGCCCTCGTGATAGGCGATGCCCTCGATCTGGGGCTTCAGCACCTGGTTCATGTCGGCGAGGTTGACGTAGAAGATGCCGGGCCGCGATCCGTCGGGCGACGGCTGATTGTAGAAGGCGACCGAGGCCGTCTCCTGCCGCCACTTCTCGACTGCACGCACCTCCAGCGGCGCCTTGGGGAGACGGCTGAACAGGCTCGGCGCCTTCGCCATCACCTGCGCGATATAGCTCTTCGCATCGGCGAGGTAGCGCTGTCGCCCCTCATCGGTGTTCGGATACTTGAACTCGGCGCCGGTCTTGATGTGCTGGATGAACTGCTGGAGCGTGCCTTGGAAGCCGACGCGCGCCTTGATCTTCTCCATCTCGCCGTGGATGCGGGCGACCTCGGCGAGGCCGGTCCGGTGGATCTGGTCCGCGGTCAGGTCGGTGGTGGTGTAGAAGCGCAGGCGGGACGCGTAATAGGCCTCGCCGTTGGGCAGGCTCCAGGCGCCGCTATTGCCTTTGGCCAGCGGCTCGACCGCATCGAGGGTGGCAAGCATCGTGCCGACGCCGCGGCGGAACGGGCCGGCGAGCGCGGCGGTCGCATCGGCGAGAAGCCGAGCCTTGACGTCGGCCGGGGCGTCGAGCGCGTCCACCTTCTTGCGGAAATCGGCGAGCAGCGTGCTGTCGGGCCCCGGACCGAAGGGCGCGCCGGCGATCACGCGCTGCGCGTCGTTGCGGACGGGCGCGAAGTTGAACTTCGGCGGGACGATCCCCTTTTGCGCCTGGTCGCGCACGTTCGCGGAAATCTCCCCCATCACCCGCTCCACCTCGCGGAGCCGTGAGATATAGGCCTCCGCGTCGGCGACGCTGTCGACGCGGTGCTGGTTGATCAGGAAGACGGGGAGCTGCCCGGCCGGGCTGCCGTTGGTCGAGAACGGGAAGCCGTAGTCCCGCCACCGCTCCGCCTCACGCGCCTGGGCGACGGTCTGCTCAAAGAGGCGGAAGCTGAGCTGCCCGGTCGGGCTCAGCCGAGCGTAATCGAACTCGGCCTTCATCCGCGCCAGCGCCGATTCGGAGAGGGCGAGCTGCCGCGCCTGCTGTTCGTCCGTGTAGATGTCGAGTTTGTCGTAATCGGTCTTGAGCCCGAGGCTGGTCATCGACTCGGGGCTCAGCGCCATCGCCTCGTCGAACGCGGCGTCGAGAAACGCGAGCAGGCGCGCGTCCTCGGCGGCCGGGTCGGCGACCGGCGCGGCGGCGGGCGGAGCGCCGGCGACGGCCGGAGGCGACTGCTCGGCTGCGGGCGTGCAGGCGGTTGCGAGGAGGAGCGGGAGGAGGAGGGGAAGAGGACGGTGCATGGGCGCGTGTTTAGCGCGCCGCCCTCAGCGGTCCAGCCTCGCCGTTGCTTACTATCCAGCACGGATCCCAGCTCGGCTCCGGGCCGAAGCGGAGGGCGAGGAACTCGACCAGCGCGCGAACGCGGGCGGTCACGGCGCGGCCTGGCGGCATGACGAGGTGGAGGCCCGCCTCCTCCATGGGATATTCGCGCAGCAGCGGCACGAGCGTGCCGGCCTCGAAGCCCGGGGCGGCGATGAAGCTTGGGAGGATGCAGATGCCGAGCCCGGCGAGGGCGGCGGCGCGAAGCATCTCGCCATTGTCGGCGCGCAGCCGGGTCTTGCCGCGCACGCTCTCCCAGCGGTCGCCGACGCGGAAGCGCCACTGCTCGTTGGCGTAGAAGAGGATGTCGTGGCCGGTGAGGTCGCGGGGCATTTGCGGCGTTCCTCGCCGCTCGAGATAGGAGGGGCTGGCGACCGCGACCTTGCGCACCGGCGCGACGCGGCGGGCGATGAGCGAGGAATCCTTGAGCTGGCCGATGCGGACGGCGAGGTCGTATCCGCCCGAGATGAGGTCGACCGCCCGGTCCTCGAAGCTGATGTCGAGCTCGACCCGCGGATGGGCCTCGGCGAACTCGGCGAGGGCCGGGGCCAAGTGCATGATGCCGAAGGACAGGGGAGCGGAGAGGCGGATCGGCCCCGCCACCTGGGTCACCGCCTCGGCGACCACCTCCTCCGCGGCTTCGAGGTCGGCGAGGATGCCCGAGGCACGCTCGAAATAGGCCTGGCCGACCTCGGTGGGCTGGGCGCCCTGCGCGCTGCGGGTGAGGAGGCGGGCGCCGAGCTGCTCCTCGAGCCGAGCGACGCGGCGGCTGAGGATCGACTTCGACATGCCCATTCGCTCGGCGGCCCGGGAAAAGGCGCCGGTCTCGACGACGCGGACGAAGCAGAGGACGTCGAGCAGATCGACCGATGAGCGTTCCATATGATGCAACACCAAAGTGCAGGTTGTGCGTCTACCGGCAACGACTCTACCGGCTTATCTCCGTCTCAGCAAGATCATGGAGGGTCAAATGCCGAACGTTCTCATCATCGACAGCGCCGCCACCGGCGAAGCGTCCGTCTCCCGCAAGCTCACCGACGGGCTGGAGCGCAGCCTGCGCTCGCGCGGCATCTCCCGCATCGTCCGCCGCGACGTCGGCAGCGATCCGATCCCCCACCTCAACGCCGAGACCACCCCCGCCATTCGCGGCGCCGAGGCCGAGACCGCGGCGGCACGCGAGGCGCTCGCCCTCTCCGACGCGCTTGTCGAGGAGCTGCGCGAGGCGGACCTGATCGTGATCGGCGCGCCGATGTACAATTTCGGCATGCCTTCGACGCTGAAGGCCTGGTTCGACCATGTGCTTCGTGCCCGCGTCACCTTCCGCTACGGCGAGAACGGCCCCGAGGGGCTGCTCAACGGCAAGAAGGCGATCGTGGTCGAGACCCGCGCCGGCCTCTACAGCGAAGGCCCGTCGGCGGCGTCCGATTTCCAGGAGCCGCACATCCGCTTCCTGCTCGGCTTCATGGGCATCGACGACGTGACGTTCGTCCGGGCCGAGAAGCTCGCCTTCGGCGCCGACGCCGCCGAGGCTTCGATCCGGGCGGCGACCGACCAGCTCGTCGGCCTGACCAGCGAAGAGCTCCCGCTGGCGGCTTAGGCCGCCGCGGATCCCGTCCGCCCGCGCAAATGCCCCCTCCGCCGGGCGGACGGGAACTCAAGATCAAGAACAGGGAGATATCACATGGCCAAGTTCCGACTGATCAGCTTCCCGCTCTGCCCGTACGTGCAGCGCGCCGCGATCCTGCTCGCCGAGAAGGGCGTCCCCTTCGAGCGGGTCGATATCGATCTCGCCAACAAGCCCGACTGGTTCCTGAAGCTGTCTCCGCTGGGCAAGGTGCCGGTGCTGGTCGTCGAGGAGGACGGGCGGGAAGAAGTGCTGTTCGAATCCGCCGTCATCGCCGAGTATCTCGACGAGACGCTGGCGCCGCAGCTGCACCCGGCGGACCCGCTGACGAGGGCCCGCCACCGCGCGTGGATCGAGTTCGGCTCCGCCACATTGGCCGACATCGCCGGCTTCTACGCCGCGCCTGACGCGACCGCCTTCGCGCAGAAGCGCGACGCGCTCGACGCGAAATTCGAGCGTGTCGAGGCGCAGCTCGGCGACGGCCCATTCTTCGCCGGCGAGACGTTCAGCCTGGTCGACGCGGTCTTCGCGCCGGTGTTCCGCTATTTCGAGGTGTTCGACCGGATCGGCGATTTCGGCCTGTTCGACGGCAAGCCGAAGCTCCAGGCCTGGCGACGCGCGCTCGCCGAGCGCCCGAGCGTCCGCGGCGCGGTCGCCGGCGATTACGCGGAGCGGCTGCTCGCCTTCGTCGCGGCGAAGGGCTCGTTCCTCGCGTCGCTCGCCGCACCCGAGCGGAGCCGCGCCGCCTGAAGGCGCGGTTTCCGCGGCCGCTCAACAGGCCTAAGGCCGATATTCCCACCAGGAGATGCCGACATGAAGCTTTATTACGCTCCCGGAGCCTGCTCGCAGGCGCCCCACATCGTCGCTCGCGAGGCGGGCCTTCCGGTCGAGCTGTCCAGGGTCGAATTTCCGAGCAAGCGCACCTCGGACGGCGAGGACTTCTACGCCGTCAACCCGAAAGGCGCCGTGCCGACGCTGAAGCTCGACGACGGAAGCGTGCTCACGGAGAATGCCGTCATCCTGCAGTATCTGGCCGACCAGGCGGCCGGCTCGGAACTGGCGGTGCCGCCGAGCGGGATCGAGCGCTGGCGCCTGCTCGAATGGCTGAACTTTGTCGCGACCGAGCTGCACAAGGGGTTCGGCCCGTTGTGGAATCCGGCGACGCCGGAGGACTTCAAGGAAGCCACCCGGGAGGCGCTGGGCAAGAAGTTCGATTATCTTCAGGAGAAGATCGGCGAGGGCCCGTACATCCTCGGCGATCGTTTCTCGATCGTCGACGCCTATGCCTTCGCGGTGCTGAACTGGACCCGCATCCACCATATCGACATCCACCGCTGGCCAGGCCTTGCTGCCTACCTCCAGCGCATCGCCCACCGCCCCGCCGTCAGGGACACCCTGCGCGCGGAGGGCCTCATCCAGTAGGAGCCGCCATGATCGACATCCGTCCCTTCGCCTCGCTCGGCCACGCCGACCACGGCTGGCTGAACGCGCGCCACCATTTCTCCTTCGCCAATTATCACGAGCCGCAGCGCATGGGCTGGGGCGCGATCCGGGTGTGGAACGACGACGAGATCGCCGGCCGCTCCGGTTTCCCGCCGCACCCGCATTCGGACATGGAGATCATCACCTACGTCCGGCAGGGCGCGATCACCCACCAGGATTCAATGGGCAATCAGGGCCGCACCGAAGCGGGCGACGTCCAGGTGATGAGCGCCGGCACGGGCGTGCGCCACGCCGAATACAATCTCGAGAACGAGCCGACGACGCTCTTCCAGATCTGGGTTCAGACCGACAAGCCCGGCGCCCAGCCGAGCTGGGGAGCGAAGAAGTTCCCCAAGGGCGACCGCGCCGGCAGCTTCGTCACCCTCGCCAGCGGCTTCGAGGAGGATGCGGACGCGCTGAAGATCAACGCCGCGGCGCGAGTGCTCGGGGCGACCCTCAACGCCGGCGAGAGCGCCGAGCTCGCGCTTGAC
>DASVVY010000166.1:0-27888 GCA_036386335.1 Allosphingosinicella sp.
CATCGACCTGATCCTCGCCATCGCCGCGCTGGAGCCGGAGGTCGAGTTCCACATCGTCGGCGGCGAGGATGCCGACATCGCCCGCTGGAAGGCGCAGGCGCCGGCCAACGTCACCTTCCACGGCTATGTGAAGCCGGCCCAGCTCGCCGCCCATTATGCCGCCGCGGACGTCTGCATCTCCCCGCACCAGCGCAAGGTCCGCGGCTCGGGCGGGGGCGACATCACGAGCTGGATGTCGCCGATGAAGCTCTTCGAATATATGTCTCACGGCAAGCCGATCGTCGCCGCGAACCTCCCCGCCATCCGCGAGGTGCTGACCGACGGCGAGAACGCGCTGCTTTGCGAGCCGGAGGACGTCGAGGCGTGGCGGCGCGCCGTGGCGCGGTTGCGCGGCGACGGCGCCCTCCGCCGCGCGCTCGGCGAGGCGGGCTATGCCGAGCTGCAGCGCAGCTACACCTGGGCCGGTCGCGCCGAGGCGATCGCCGCGCGGGCTTCGGAAGAGATTGCCCGCCGCCGCGGCGGGCAGCGCTGATCAGGCGACCCTGGCCACCGGCGAAACTGCAGGAGCGGATGCGGAACTCGCACCGCCCTGCTCCTCGTGCCAGCTCTGGAACATCAGCACCGACCAGATCGACTCGCCGAGATGGTGCGCGCCGCCCAGATACTCCCGCCAGCGGGCGCGCACCGGCGCCGGCTCGAAATAGCCCTCGCGCCGCAGCCGGTCCTCGGCGAGCAGGCTCTCCGCCCAGTCGCGCAGCGGTCCGGCGAGCCAGTAGTTGATCGGGACGCCGAAGCCGGTCTTCGGCCGCTCGATCAGCGCCCTCGGGACGTGGCGGTAGAGGAGCTGGCGGAGCACCCACTTGGTCTCCCCGTCGCGGATCTTGTACTCGAGCGGCAGCCGCCAGGCGAATTCGACGACGCGGTGGTCGAGGAACGGGACCCGCGTCTCCAGCGACACGCTCATGGCCGCGCGATCGACCTTCGTCAGGATGTCGTTGGGCAGGTAGGTCAGCATGTCGAAGAGCATCATCTGCTCGACCTCGCTGAGCTGCCCCAGGTCCAGGCCGGCGAGCGCGCTCTCGGGCTCGCCACCCCCGATCACCGCATCCGCGGGCTCCCGCCAGATGGAGAGGAGACCCTGGTACAGCTCGCCGGTCGAGCGGCTGTGGAGGACCGCCGCCGCCTTGTGCATCTTGTCGCCCGGGAGGCGCATTCGCGCCCGCGCCGGCAGCACCGGGTCCAAGGCGGCGAAGATGCTGTCCCAGCGGCGCGCGGGCAGCGCGGCCATGGCCCGGCCGAGGCCGCTTCGCACCGGCCGCGGCAATCGCGAGACCTTCCGCCACGAGGCCGCGGCGGCCTTGTAGCGATTGTAGCCGGCGAACACCTCGTCGCCCGCGTCGCCGGAGAGGGAGACGGTGACGTGGCGCCGGGCGAGCTGCGAAACGAGGAAGGTCGGGATCTGCGAGGAGTCCGCGAACGGCTCGTCGTAGATGCGCGGCAGGCGCGGGATAACGTCCATCGCCTCGGAGGGGCTCACGTACATCTCGGTATGGTCGGTGCCGAGATGCGCCGCCACCGCCTTGGCGTGATGGGCCTCGTTATAATCCTCCTCGTCGAACCCGATCGAGAAGGTCTTCACCGGCCGCGGCGCCTGCTTCTGCATCAGCGCGACGATCGCCGAGGAATCGACCCCGCCGGAGAGGAAGGCGCCGAGCGGCACGTCGGCGATCATCTGCTGCCCGATCGACACGGTCAGCAGCTTCTCCAGCTCCTCGACGGCTTCCTCCGGGCCGAGCGCCAGCGGCGCCGCGACGCCCGAGCGGGCAACCTCGGCGGCGGACCAGTAGCGGTGGAGGACGGGCTCCCGCTCGCCGCTGGCCAGCCGCAGGAAACTGCCGGGCTCCAGCTTCGCGATGCCGCGGTAGATGGAGAGCGGCGAGGGCACGCCGTTGTGGCGCAGGTACGCGGTGAGGGCCTGGCGGTCGATCTCCCCCACGAAGGCGGGGTGGGAGGCGAGCGCCTTGAGCTCGGAGCCGAACAGGAAGGAGGCGCCGGCTCCCTCGCCCTGCCAGCCGTAATAAAGCGGCTTTTCGCCCGCCCGGTCGCGGGCGAGGAACAGCGCCTTTTCCCGCTCGTCCCAGAGCGCGAGGCCGAACATGCCGACGGAGCGCTGCAGGGCCCGCTCCACGCCCCAGGCGTCGATCGCGGCGAGCAAAGTCTCGGTGTCGGAATGGCCGCGCCACGCCGGCGCCAGGCCGGCCGCCTCCAGCTCGCGGCGCAGGTCGAGATGGTTGTAGATCTCGCCGTTATAGACGGTGACGTAGCGGCCGCTGGGCGAGCGCATCGGCTGGTCGCCCGCCGGGCTGAGATCGACGATCGCCAGGCGGCGGTGGCCGAGCGCCACCCTCGCCTCCGGATCGACCCAGTGGTCGCCGTGGTCGGGGCCGCGGTGGCGGACGCAGCCCGCCATCTCCGCGACGATCGCGGCCGCGCGGCCGTCGGCGAAGAAGCGGTCTCCAGCGATGAATCCGACGAAGCCGCACATGGGACTATTCCGATCCTGCGCCGGCGGGAGCGCCGGCTGACGTCAGCTCCTCGTACAAATCCCCGTAGCGCTTGGCTATGGCCGCCATCGAGAAGTGCGTCTCGACCCGCGCCCGCGCCGCCGCGCCGAGCCGCCGGCGGCCTTCGGGACCGGCGGCGACCAGCGCTTCGAGAGCGGCGGTGAAGCCGTCGAGGTCGCCCGCCGCGACGACGCGGCCGGTCGTGTCCACCAGCAGCGCCGCATCGCCGACGTCGGTCACCACGCACGGCGTGCCGACGCTCATCGCCTCGGCGACGACGTTGGGGAAGCCTTCGCCCAGCGAATAGAGGCCGAACACGTCCATCGCCGACAGCCATTCGTGCAGCACCCGCGTCTCGCCCAGGGCATGGAAGCGGTCGGCATGGCCCGATGCCCCGATCCAGCCGGCGATCGCCGGATTGCCGGGATCGACCTCGCGGCCGAGCATCACGAACCGCACGTCCGGGTGCCGCGCCGCGAGGGCGGCGGCGCCCTTGACGAAGCCGTCGAACCCCTTTTGCGGGCTGAAGCGCCCGGCCGTGCCGATCAGCACCACGTCCGCGCCGATGCCGAGCTCGGCCCGCCGCCGCGCCCGCGCCTCCGCCACCTCCGCGTCCGAGGGGATCCGGTAGCCGTTCTGGATCACGATCGAGCGGTCGGCGCTGTAGCCGAGCCGCTCGTGCACCTGGCGCGCCGATTCCGCCACGTAGAGGATCCGCGCCGGGATCAGCCGCGACAGCCGCGCCGAGAGCCGCCGCCCCCAGAGGAGCGAGCGCGAGACGCCCATCGCCGGGAAGATGTCGGCGACGCGCACGCCCCAGATCACCGCCTTGACGCCGGCCAGGCGGGCGGCGGCCCCGCCGACCAGGTCGGCATGGTACATCCAGGTCTGGACGATGTCGGGCCGCACCCGCCGGACGATTCCCACCAGCCTCAGGAACCCGCGCGCGAAGCTCGCCGCGCCGGTGATGCCGAGCGCCTCGACCTCGACCCCCGCCTCGCGGAGCTGGTCCCCGACCGGCCCCCACTCGCGCAGCGACACCACCCGGTGCCGGTAGCGCGAGTCGCCGGCGTGGGTCTCGACCAGCCGGCGCAGCATCAGCTCCGCGCCGCCGGCGTTGAGGCCGGTGATCACGTGGAGGACGGTGACCGTCCCCTCCCGCTGCGGCGGGCCGCCGGAATGCGTCATGCGAAGAGAGCCTCCGGCGGCCGCCTCAGGCCTTCCAGCCGCAGGCGACCCAGTTTCCCCAGTCGCTGAAGATGACGTCGCGCAGCCCCGAACGGTGCATCATCTCCCGGATCTCGACCCGCGAGAAACGCTGCTCGAGCCGCGTGCCGAACCGGTCGAGCGCGTCCGTCTTCATCACGTAGAAGGTCCGGTGCCGGTACGGGCTCAGCGGAAAGTCCTCGACGTTCATGCCGAGCTTCTCGAGCAGGCGCGCGGTGCGGGCCATCGGCAGATAGACCCCGGCCGCGATCACGTTGGTGGTCGCCTTGCGCAGCCGGAAGGGCAGGCGGGAGACGCCGATGCGCACCGCCTCGGTCGCCTTCCACACCCCGCGGTACCACCAGGGCCGGTTGTCGAAGCTGTAATAGAGGTAGACGAGGAACGGGGCCCCGCGCTTCAGCTTGCGCACGCAGGAATCCATCGCCGCCTGCGTGTCCGGGATATGGTGGAGCACGCCGAGCGAATAGCCGAAATCCTGGCTCTCGTCGGGAAGCGGGATCTGATCGACGCTCGCCAGGTGGAACTCGACGTTGGGCGCGTCGCCGAGCCGGCGCTTCGCCACCTCTAGCGCCTTCGCCGCGGCGTCGATGCAGTGGAGCTTGCCCACCTTCGGCGCGACCAGCGCGGCCCACCGCCCGGAGCCGCAGCCGAGATCGAAGCCTTCACCGTCCTTCAGGTCCTCGAACGGAAAGCGGGAGAAATAGCCTTCGAACAGCTCGCGGTGCTCGGCTTCGTCCAGCTCGAACTGGTCGAAGGTCGCCCACTCCTCCCCGAATCCCTCCACGGTCCGCGGATCGATGTTCGCCGGCTTACCCACTGTTCCTGCTTCCTTGCGCTGAGATGGCGAGGGGTTGACGGCCTGAAGCCGCTTTCGTCAACACTTTTGTCGCCCGCGACCCGGTTGAACGGCACCGGCTTTCGTTGCAAGGCCGTCCCGTTCCGCCGCCGGGCAGCCCGGCTATCCGATCCTGGAAGGTCCTGCCCCTTGGCCAGCAACGGCTCGAGATCGTCGCCAACCGCCGGCCGCCGCGTCGTCGTCTTCGGTTCCTACGCGCCGTCGCTGTTCAACTTCCGCGGGCCGCTCATCGCCGAGATGGTCCGCCGGGGGCACGAGGTGTTCGCGCTCGCCCCCGAGATAGACGAGGACAGTGCGCGCAAGGTGCGCTCGCTCGGCGCCACGCCGATCGAGGTCCCGCTCGGCCGGACCAGCCTCAACCCCTTCGCCGGGGCGGTGACGCTGCGCGAAGTGCGCGCCGCCTTCCGGCGCCTGAAGCCGGACGTCGTCATAGCCTACACGATCAAGCCGATCCTGATCGGCGGCGCCGCCTGCAAGGCGGAGAAGGTGCGCACCTTCGTCCCGCTCGTCACCGGCCTCGGCTACGCCTTTACCGGAGGGCGGGAGGCGAAGCGGCGGGTGAGCCGGTTCCTGGGGACGACCCTTTACCGGCGCGCCTTCCGGACTTCCAAACTGGCGATCTTCCAGAACCCGGACGATCTCGCGGATTTCCGCCGCCTGCGGCTGCTCCCGCCAAGGCTGCCGACGGGGCTGGTCAACGGCTCCGGCGTCGATATGGAGCGGTTCGCGCGGGTGCCGCTTCCCGAGGGCCCCTCCTTCCTGATGATCGCGCGCTTCCTCAAGGACAAGGGCATCAGGGAGTTCGGGGCGGCGGCGGCGCGGCTGAAGCGCGAGTTTCCCGCGGTCCGCATCTCTTTGGTCGGCTGGATCGACACGTCGCCCGATTCGATCGGCCAGGCCGACCTCGATCGCCTGATCGCGGACGGGATCGAGTATCTGGGCGAGCAGAAGGACGTACGGCCCGCCATCGCGGCCCACAGCGTCTACGTGCTCCCCTCCTACCGGGAGGGTACCCCCCGGTCCGTTCTGGAGGCGATGTCGATGGGACGGCCCGTCATCACCAGCGACGCGCCGGGGTGCCGGCAGACGGTGGTCGAAGGCGAGAACGGCTTCCTGGTTCCCGTCAAGGACGCCGACGCGCTGTACCGCGCGATGCGCCGGTTCGTCGAAGAGCCGGCGCTGATCGCCCCGATGGGCGAGGCCGCGCACCGCATCGTCGCCGACAGGTTCGACGTGCACAAGGTGAACGAGACGCTGCTCGGCCACATCGGCCTTTAACAGGGCGGCCGGCCCGCTTCAGCGCGTCAGGCGGAGGACGAGGAAACCCTCGGCCGCGGCCACGCCCACTTCGGCGCCCCGGCTCACCGCCTGCGCCCTCAGCGCCTCCGGCGAGCGCGGTGTCGGGCCTTCCTGGTGCTGGCTGCGGTAGCAGTTCCAGGCTTCGAGCTTCGCGTCGAGCGTCTCTGAGATGTCGACCCACATGTTGGGCACGAAGGGCGGCCGGATCGGAGCCGGGAAGAGATGGGTCTCGGTCGGCGTCTCGTACATCGCGACCAGCCGAACCCGCTTGCCCGCGGCGAGATAGGCGCGGGCGTGAACGAGCGCCGCATAAGCGAGCGCCTCATGATCGAGGTGGAGGTCGTGGAAATAGGGGAGATAGAGCTCCTCCGGATCGGCGCGTGCGATCATCTGGCCGACGGCGCGGTTCACCTGATGGGTCGGGAGGTCCGCGAGGCAGGCCGCCGGGAGCTCGTCGAACAACAGGCTGTCGACGCCGAGCACCCGCGCCGCCTCCGCCGCCTCCCCCCGGATTTCCTCCCAGAACTCGGGCTTCCAGAGCGGGTGCTCGCCGGGGCCGTGGCCGGTCATCACCGCCACGGTCACCCGTTTCCCCTCCCGAGCGAAGCGCGCGATCGTGCCCCCCATTCCGAGCGTCTCGTCGTCCGCATGCGGGGCTATGACCAATATGCTCATGTCGATCGTCCCAGAAGCGGCTGTCCGGAAAGCGGCTTCGGCGGCGCCTCCCCTTCCTCCGTCACGATTTCATAGTCGGTAAGGGCGAGGTCGGTGCCGCCGCCGCAACGGACGATCGGAACGCCGTCCTCGAACGTGAACACCTGCCCCGTCTGGGCGTGCCATTGCGGGTACCGCACGACCCTCGCGGACCAGATCAGGAGCTTGCGCCCGGCGTTCCGGGTGTAGGCGCCCGGATAGGGGCGGGACGTCGCCCGCACGAGCCGCTCGATCTCGTCAGCCCCCGCCCCCCAGTCGATCTCGCCATGCGCCGGGCGGCGGACGGCGAGGTAGGTCGCTGCATCATGGTCCTGCGGACGCGCCGGGATCTCTCCGCCGGCCAGCGCGGCCGCGAGCGGAGGCAACATGGCCGCGAGCGCCTCCTTCTGGAGCTCGATCAGCGCGGGCAAGGTCACGCCTGAGGGGACTGGAAAGGCTTGCTGGGCGGCGATGTCGCCGGAATCGACACCTTCGTCCAGCCAGAAGAGGGTTCCGCCGCTCTCCCCGCAGCCGAGGATGATCGTCCAGGCGAGGGCGGCGCGGCCGCGCATCTTCGGAAGCAGCGTCGGGTGGTAGCCGAGCGCACCCACGCGGGGCAGGCGCCGGAACTCGGGTCCGCACATCCGCGACCAGCCGATCACCATCAGGAGATCGAGTTCGAGGGCGGCGAGCCGCTCGAGGAGGGCCGGATCGTTGACGTCCTCGGCGCGGGCAAGGGGGACCGACAGGTCCTGCGCCAGCGGGCCGAGGTCGACGAAATCGGAATGACGCCCGCTCTTCTCCATCGGCAGCGTGATCAGCACCGCGGGGGGATGGCCGGCCTCGGCGAGGGCGCGCAATGCCACTTCCGTCGACCAGACGGCGCCGACCAGCCCGATGCGGAGGGTCACGGCCGCGAACCCTCGGCAACCGGCGTGGCGGGCCCCGACATGTGCTGCAGCCGCAGCGCCTCGGCGATGAGAGCTTCGTCCCGCCGCGCCCCGACGATCAGGGTCGCCAGCGTCCGGAAGATGATCGCGAGGTCGCCGACGAACGAGCGCGTCCGTCCGTAATGCAGGTCGATGGCGATCTTCTCCTGGTTGTTCAGCTGCGTGTTTCCGGAGACCTGCGCAAGGCCGGTCAGGCCCGGCCGCATGCGCGCGCGCTCCTCGCTCCCGGCGAGGCCCGCGAGCACGCTCGGCGGCAGGGGCCGCGGCCCGACCAGCGACATGTCGCCCGCGACCACGGGAACGAGGCCGAGAAGGTCGTCGAGCCGCGAGCGCCGCAGGAACCGGCCGAGCGCCGTCACGCGCTCGTCGTCGGGGAGCGGCTCGCCCGTCTCGTCGAAGGCTTCCCGCATCGTGCGGTATTTGGGCATGGTGAATAGCGCCCCGCCGCGGCCGACGCGGACTTGGTGGAAGAGGACCGGCCGCCCGTCGATCAGCAGGACCAGCGCACCGGTCAGCGCGATGACCGGCGACAGGAGGACGAGCGCGACCGAACCGACGGCGACATCGAACGCCCGCTTCAAAAGATCGTCCAAGCCGGTCGCTCGCGATCGCGGCTTATTTGCGCCGCAGCACGCGGACGTTGTCCGGAAGCTGAGCCTGGTCGGGCTCCAGCAGAGCCCTCAGGCTTGCCCGAACCTGCGACGGATTGGCCGCGGAAATGGCGTCGTTCAGGCGATCGATGTGCGGCTTCAGCTCGTTGAGCGGCAGGAACCGCTCCTTGGCCATGTTGATCCGCGGGTGGGTGGTCGCCACCGAATCGTTGCCGATGAACAGCTCCTCGTAGAGCTTCTCGCCGGGGCGCAGGCCCACATAGACGATCTCGACGTCGCCCGCGGGATTGTCCTCGTCCCGGACGCTCATCCCCGACAGGGAGATCATGTTGCGGGCGAGGTCGGCGATCTTGATGGGTTCGCCCATGTCCAGCACGAAGACCTCGCCCTGCTCGGCCATGGCGCTGGCCTGCAGGACGAGCTGGGTCGCCTCCGGGATCGACATGAAGAAGCGGGTGACGTCCTTGTGCGTCACCGTCACCGGGCCGCCGCGGCGGATCTGGGCGCGGAAGCGCTGGACGACCGAGCCCGAGGAATCGAGCACGTTGCCGAACCGGACGATGCCGAAGCGGGTGCGGCAGCCGTCCTGGTGGGCGAGCGCCTGGATGACGAGCTCGGCGACCCGCTTGCTCGCGCCCATCACGCTCTCCGGCCGCACCGCCTTGTCGGTCGAGATCATGGTGAAGCGGGTGAGCTTCGCGTCGGCGGCGGCGCGGGCGAGGACGAGCGTGCCGATGACGTTGTTCTCGACGCCGACCACCTCGTTCTGCTCGAGCAGCGGCACGTGCTTGTAGGCCGCGGCGTGGTAGATGGTATCGACGCGGTGCCGGGCGATCAGCTCTCGGACGAGCGCCTCGTTCAGCATCGAGCCGACCACCGGCACGATCTCCGGCCGCTCGCCGGCGGGAAGCGCCTGGACCAGCTCCTCGAGCTGCTGCTCGATCGAATAGAGCATGAACTCGCTGTGATCGAGCAGGACGAGGCGGCGCGGATGCGCGCGCACGATCTGGCGGCAGATCTCCGAACCGATCGATCCGCCGGCGCCGGTGATCAGGATCGAATGCCCCTCGACCGCCTCGCGGATGAGGCCGGTGAGCGGCTCGACCGGGTCGCGGCGCAGCAGGTCGGTGACGTTGATCGGCCGCACGTCGCTGACGGTGAAGCGTCCCGAGACGATCTCCTCGGGCGCGGGGACCGTCTTCACCTTGAGGTTGAGCTCGGTGAGCCGCGAGATCGCCGCCAGCCGCTGCGACCGGGTGGCCTTCGGCATGGCGAGGAAGACCTCGTCGAGCGAAGCGGTGGCGGCGAGGTCCGCCAGAGCCTTGGGCGAATAGATCGGCGTCCCCGCAAGGATCTGGCCGTGGAGGGCGGGATCGTCCTCGATGAAGGCGGCGAGACGGTAGCTGCGGTCGCCGCGCATCGATTCGGCGAGGCTGATCCCGGCGGAATTGGCGCCGTAGATGGCGACGTTGCGGTGGCCGTCGCGGGACCGGCCCGGCGCCCGGCGCTCGGCTCCCGACAGGATCAGCGCCATCATGTAGCGCCCCATGAAGAGCAGGAAGAACAGGAAGCCGCAGTAGATGAAGCCGACCGACCGGGGGACGAACATCATCGTGCCGTCGACGACGATCCGGGCCTGGGTGAAATAGACCGAAATCACCCACGCCACCGCCGCGATCGCCGCGGCCGCGAAGATGCGGCTGGTCGATCGCAGGTCGAAGAAGCGCAGGACGAGGTGGTAGACCTGCAGGCGGTAGAGAGCGCCGATCCCGATCGCAAAGGATACGGCCGCCGCCCCAAGTACACTCAGGTTATCGGGAAAATAAGCGGTGCCCAGGCGTGCGCAAAAGGCGCCCCACAGCGCCACGCCCATGGCCAGCAGGTCGTGCGCGATCAGGATCGATCGCTTGCCGGACCTCCCGATCGACGAGAGTTGCCGGATGGAATTCCAGATCATCATGCTTTCCCCAGCGGTCCCCGATTACCTCAACACCATCGCGACGATCTCCGCAAGCGCATCGGCCCGGCGCGCGAGCAGCCCGGGTTCCAGAGTGGGATGGACCTCCACCATCAGGCTGCGCTCCCCGAGCGAGCGGGCGACCGGGCAATCGGGCCGCGGCAGCGCATCGAAGGCCCGCTCCAAATAGACTTCCGAGCAGGAGCCGGAGAAGACCCGCAGGCCGGTCTCGCCGGCCCGCCGCAGGATCTCGTCGCGGGCTTCCCGCGCGCCCGGCGCCTCGTCGAGATAGGCGTATAGCTTGTAGAAGGCGTGGCGCATGCCGGCCCGGGGCAGCGGCACGGAGAGGCCCGGCACCGCCTCCAGCGCGTCCGTCCAGATCATCGCGTTGCGGGTCCGCGTCTCGCGCCATTCGTCGAGCTTGGCGAGCTGCCTCAGCCCGATCGCCGCCTGCGGCCCGGGCATGCGCCAGTTGGTGCCGACGCTGTCGTGGAGCCAGCGGAAGCCCGGCTGCTTAGGCGGCTCGTTGACCTTCACCCAGCTCTTGCCGTGGTCCTTGAACGACCAGGCCCAATCCCAGGCATCGCGATCCTGGAAGCTGGTGAAGCCGCCCTCGCCGCCGGTGGAGATGATCTTGTCCTGGCAGAAGGAGAAAGCGGCGGCGTGGCCGAAGCTGCCGACGGTGCGGCCATCGATCTCGGCGCCATTGGCCTGCGCGCAGTCCTCGATCACCTTGATGCCCCGGCTCTCGGCGAGTGCCATGATTGCGGGCATGTCGGCGGGCCAGCCGGCGAGGTGCACCGGAACGATGGCACGGGTGCGATCGGTGAGCACGGCCTCGATCGTCTCGGCGGTGATGTTGCCGCTCTCCGGATCGACGTCGGCGAAGACGGGGGTGGCGCCGACCAGCATCGCGCAGAAGGCCGAGGCGACGAAGGTGCGCGGAGTGACGATCACCTCGTCGCCGGGGCGGATCCCGAAGGCGCGCAGCGCGAGCTCGAGCGCGACCGAGCCGTTAACGAGGGCGATGCCGTGGCCGCCGCCGAAGCGCTCGGTGAGCGCGTCCTGGAACGCGAAGACGGTGTCTCCGGTCCACTGGTTGACGCGGCCGGAGCGAAGCAGGTCGACGACGGCGTCGATCTCGTCGGGCGCATAGAAGGGCCAGGCTTCCTGCGGCAGCGGGCGCAGCGCGTCGGGCGCCGCAGCGGGCGCGGGATCGGAGATCCGGACGGCTTGCTCTCTCATGATCGTCATCCCTGCTGTCTCGTCGCGTCTTCGTCTCAGAGCCCGGTGGCCGGGCGCGACCGCCCGTCCGCCGCGACCGCGGGCCAGCCGGCCCGGGCCGCGAGCAGCCGCGCCTGCGCCTCCTGTCCCGCGGCGCTGCGTCTCCGCGCGTCCTGCACGGCGCGCAAGCTGACGAACAGCACCGCGATCGCGGGCATCAGCATCACCCACTTCTGCCGCAAGCCGAGCCCCACGTTCCAGTAGGAGAGGGAGAGAAACAGGGTCATCGCCAGCGCCAGCGTCATCGCATACCGCACGTAGAAGACTCGCCGGAACAATCGCATCAGGTCTCCCGGCTGCATCAGGAGCAGCAGCATGACCGCCACGATCACCAAATTCTCGAACGACACGACGAGGGCGAAGGCGTCGCGCGCGTCGAAGAAGAGCGGCCGGAAGTAGAGGCTGAGGAGGCGGATGGGGAGCGCCGCGTCCACGGCGGTGGCTCCGGCGTCCTTCGAATTCAGGGTTTCCTGCCGCCGCTCGAACTGCTGCGAGATCGATTCGGCGCTGGTCACGTCGATCGCGTAGGTCTGCTGCAGGGCCACCGTCGCGAAGGCGGTGCCCGCGATTGCCGCCACGAACAGCAGGATGCGGGCGGCCATGGGCATGCCCTTGCCGGCGATGACGGCGACCGACAGCGCGCCGATCGCCATCAGCGCGGTGTGCGGGCGGACGATCAGCATCAGCATCAGCGCCCCGGCGAGCGCGACGGTGCGGCGCGGAAGCCTCATCGACGCCCAAAGTGCCAGGCAAGTTGCCAATAGGTAAGGCGGATCCTTCCCAATCGCCGTGCTCCAGAAGTTGAGGCTGGGGAGGAGGGCGATCAGGTAGATGTAGGGCGGGTAGGGGAGGCGGAGCTCGTCGTAGGTTTCCTCGAAAATCCGGATCAGCAGGGCGATGCCGTAGAAGCCGAGCGCCTGATAGATCAGGAAATAATCGAGGAACGTGCCGCCGATCAGCTTGCGCGCCGACACCGTCACGAACACGAAGAACTGCGTCCCGATCGCGAAGCCGCGGTCGTAGCTGCCCGCGAAGTCGTAATAATATTGCTGGGCGTCGATCTGGGTGGTCTCACCCATCCGGTGGTAGATGACGGTCGCCGTGAGGTGGAGCGCATAGGCCAGCATCAGGAATGCGACCTTATTCTTGGTCGGCTGCCGATACGCGATCCGGATGGCGAAAAAGCCGAGCAGGATGCCGAAGAGGCCGATGACGGTCACCGCAGCGCCTCCCGGTCAGTTGCGCGCGGTCGGGTCGCCGGAGATTTTCTCCACTCGCTCACGTCAGTCAGCCTCCAGATGCCGCAACGTCTCGCCCGTTCCTGCAGCGGCGGGCGCCGCTTCGCGGGCCTCCGCGCGGGGACGGACCATGAAGCCGCAGGCGAGCGCGAACAAGGCCGCGATGGCCGCGGTGCGGATCGGATAGTCGACCAGGCTGTGGAACAGGACCACCGCCGTCATGACCGTGCCGCCACGGGCGAGCGCCGCGCCCGGGAAGTCGCTTCGCCACGCCCGCCAGGATGCGAGCGCCCACCAAGACAGGAAGCCGGCGACCAGCAGGATCCCGACGATCCCCATTTCGAGGGCGATCTCGAGATAGTCGTTATGCGCGTGGTTGGCGAACCCGTGGGCCACGCGGTTGGGCTCTTCGAACAGTCTGTAGACCGTGGAGAAGGTGCCGAGACCGGTGCCGAGGGGGAACGAAGCGTGGATCGCATCCACCGTGGTTTCCGCGATGACCCGCCGGCTGCTGGGATCCTGGCTGACCTCGACCGCGAGCTCCTCGCTGCTGAGCGGCCCTCGCAGGCCTGCGGCGATGAACAGGACGAGCAGGACGCCGAGCGCGGCCGGCCAGATCCAGCTTAGCCGCCCGACGACGCCGCGCCGGTAGATGAGCAGCGACGCAAGCGCCGCCGGCAGGAACAGCGCGTAACCGGCCGTCGAGCCGACGATCGCAATGCCGACGGTCAGGAAGAGCCCCATTGCCAGGCTGGTGATCGCACCCGCGCTCTGCTTGGACCTCGAACCGCGACGCGTGACGAAACGCGCGGCGATGATGCCGACGATGGGCAGCGAGCATAGAAGCAGCGTCGCCTGGTGGTTACGATTGGCAAAGAAGCCGACGGCCGCACCGGCGTTGGTGATCGCATAGAGGCGCAGCGGCGAATCGCGACCGCCCATCAGCTGGAAGGCGCCGAGCACGATGGAGAGGCCCGCGACGATCAGGATGACCCACAGGAGCAGGCGCCGCTCCTCGATCGACAGCCTCAGGACGAGGAAGAAGATGGCGGCCGGCGGGATCAGCGACAGGAGCGAGGCCACCGTCGCCCGCGGCCACAATGAGATCGGGAGCGACGGGAGATCCATGCCAACCATGCGGAAGCCCGCGGCGACCTGGTCGCGGAGCGGGAGCCCGGTCCACGCCGCGGGGGGCAGCGGGACGAGGCTGATCAGCCCGGCGGCAAGGAACAGAAGCGCGAGCAGGAACGGGGTTCTCGAGCCGCGGGGCAGACGAACGCCGCCGCCCCAAAGCAATCCGCCGATGAGGGCGAGCCCGACCAGCTGAAGGGCCGCGTTGACCGCCACACCGGCGGCGCTCGCGCCCCCCAGCAGCAGGCAGGCGGCGAGATAGAGGGCCGTCACAATCGCCCACGGCCGTGTCATTGGACAATCTCCAGCCGTTCGACGCGGACCGCCGTGACTCCCGACCTTTCGCCGGCGTTGCCGATCAGCGCCAGCCGCTGGCCGGGGCAGTTGGCGGGCACGGAAAAGGTGGCCGCGAGCGAGGAGGCGTCCTGCCGAACCCCGCCAAGGTCGAGCCTCGCCAGATCCTGCTGCTTGGGAAGGCACGACACGCGCCAGAACAGCCGCTCCCTCTCAACGGGCTCGCTGGCGCTCGCGACCGCGCGGATCGTGTATCGGCCGGGGCTGAGCGCAAGCGTCTGCTCGGCGAGCACGAGGTCGCTGACGCCGAAATAGGAGACGTCCAGGTAAGACCTGGTCCCGTCGCGGGCGATCTCGGCCCGGCCGGCCTCACCGTCGATCAAGAGCCAGCCGAACGGCCTCGGCGCCGCCCTGCCGGAGAATGCGCCGTCGAACAGCAGCGCGTGCCTCGCGCGTTCGGCCGGCGGGAAGGCGCTGAGCCACTCGTCCCGAGCCGCATGGTAATTGCCCGCCGCTGCCAGGGACAGAAAGACCAGGCCCCGTTCAAGGCTGAGATCGCGCCCGCCCTTCTTCGCCCGGATCGCCTCGTAGAGACGCCTGGCATCCTGCGGCGCCACCTTCTGGTCCGCAGCGACGGCGAAGAATTCCCGCCCCCACTCCGGATCCTTTGAGAGCAGCGAGGCAAGCGCCGCCCGGCCCTCCTCGACGGCGGTGAGCTTCACGATCTGCGGAAGCAGCGGCCTGCGCAGATCGGGATTGCGCCGCAGCAACAAGTCGAGCTCGGTCAGCGCCGGCTCGTAACGATTGGTGCGGGTGTAATAAGCGAGCAGCTGCATGCGGATCGCCGAGTAGGTCGGTCGGCGACGGCGCGCCTCCTCCATGTCCGCGATGGCGCGGTCGAGGCGTCCGATCTGCTCCTCGCCCCGTGCAGCGATGAAGAAAGGCTCGAAGGCCAGCGGCGAGGTGTTGAGACCGTCCCGCGCCAGCTGCAGCATGTCGTTCGTGACCTTCTGCTGCGGGACCTGCAAGAGCTTGACGGCCAGCTTCAGGCCCGGGGCGTAATCGCGCGGCGGCATGCCGGCGGAGGCGATGCCGGTCGTTGGGGACAGGCCGCTCGCGGCGACCCGGATCACCAGATACGCCGACGCGAGGAGGGCGAGCGACCCCGCGATTGCGATGGCCGTCCGCCCGGCGCCGCCGGTCCGTTGAGGTGCCTCAGCCGCGGATGCCAAGGGTCACGCGCTCTTCAGCAGTTCGATCTGCTTCTTCGGCTCGTCGCCTTCGCGATAGGCGTAGAGATCGTCACCATAGCCGTAGCCGTATCCGTAGCCGTAGCCGTAGCCCGCCTTGGCCGCGCTGAACTTGGTCAGGATGCCGCCCATCAGCCGCGAATCCGCGGCGCGCAGCCGGTTGACGGCGTTGAGCGCAGCGGCCCTGCGGATCGCGCCGGCCTCGATCACCATCAAGGTGCCCTCGCAGCTCGAGGCGAGCAGCGGCGCATCGGCGAGCCCCAGCACCGGCGGGCCGTCGATGATGATGTGGTCGAACTCGCGGGAGACCTCTTCGAGAACCTCCTTGAGGCGGCCGGCGGCGAGCAGCTCCGCCGGGTTGGGTGGGATCTGGCCGCTCGGCATCAGGAACAGCCGCTCCAGCTGCGTCGAATGGATGCACTCGCGCACCGTGCTGGCCCCGGCGAGCAGGCTGGAAAGTCCCTGGCTGGACGAGCTCGGGCCCCTGAAGGTCGGCTTGCGCAGGTCGGCGTCGACGAGCAGCACGGTGGCCCCGAGACTCGCCAGCGTCTGAGCGAGGGCGAGCGCGGTGCTCGACTTGCCCTCCGAAGCCCGGGTGCTGGTGACGAGCAGGGTCCGCGGCACGCCGTGATCGGTGGAGAATTGCAGCGCCGTTCGGACCGAATGATAGGCCTCGGAGATCTGCGAGCGCGGATCCTCCAGCTGCTCCCGCACCACCACGTCCTTCCCCGCCGCCGGAATGACGCCGAGGGAGGCGAGACCGAGCTTCGCGGTCAGGTCTTCCGGAGTCTTGATCGTGTCGTCGATCCACTCGATCGTGAAGGCGGTGGCGAAGCCGAGGAGCAGGCCGGCGAACAGGCCGATCGCGATGTTCAGCGGCAGGTTCGGCTTGAACGGCGAGCCCGGCACTTTCGCCCGGTCGACGATCGAGACGGTGTTCGCGCCGACGCCGCCGGCGACGCCAACTTCCTTGAAGCGCTGAAGAAGAGCGTCGTAGAGTGAGCGGTTGGTGTCCACCTCGCGCTGCAGGATCGTATACTGGATGCTGCGCTCGCGCAGGTTCAGCAGCGCGGACTTGAGCTGGTTGACCCGTGCCTGCAATGCGTTCTCGCGCGCCACCGCGGCCGAATAGTCGGCGCGCAAATTGCCGGAGGCTGCGCCGGAGACGCTACGCGACTGGCGCGCGAGCTCGCTGCTGATCGCCTCGATCCGGCTGCGCAGCTGGACCATCTCCGGGAAGTCGGGCTTGTAGAGACTCAGCTTCTGCGAATATTCGGCCTGCAGCTGGGCCCTCTGCTGCTCCAGCACCTGGACGGTGGGATTGGCGATGACGCTGGACGCCGCGGTAGCGCCGGCCGCCTGGCGGTAGCGCTGCTCGGCGGCGATGCGGTCGCTGCGCGCTTGGGAAAGGGCCTGGTTCAGGGAGACGAGCGACGCTGCGTCGATCGACTGCTCGCTCTTCGGGGCCTCGGTCCCACCGCTGTCCACGTTGAGGGTGATGATCCCCTGCCGCTGTGCGTAGGCGACCAGCGAGCGCTCCGATTCCTCGAGCTTCTGCTTCACGGAGGCAAGCCGCTGCTGGAGGAAGGTGCGGGCGTAGGAGGTCGCCTCGAACTTCCGATCGAGGGTCGTCTGGATGAAATTCTCCGCATAGCTGTTGGCGACGCGGGCGGCGACCTGCGGATCGGTGCTTTCGGCCGCGATGGTGATCAACCGGCTCTCGCGCTCCGCGGTGATGTTCACCGATCCGTGGACGAGGTTGGTCGCAGCCGCGTCGCGGCGGTCGCGCGGCAGATCCTGGTCGACGAAGGCCTCGTTGTTCGCGAGGTTTACGCTGCGTGCCACCCGCTCGGCGAGCGAGCGGCTCTTGAGCAGGCCGGTCTGCGTGTTGAGGAACGAGCGGTCGGCCCCTTGCATCGGCTCGAGCTCGCCCATCTGGACGACCTGGACACCCTCCGGGTTGACCTCGATCGTCGCCTCGGCCCGATATTCGGGCGTGATCATCAGCGAGACGGCGATGGCGGCGAGAAGGCAGGCGAGGGTGATCGCGGCGATCAGCCACCACCAGCGGCGGATGATCCGCCAGGCCTCGTTGAGATCGAAGCGGCTTTCCGACTTGGCGCGGTGCGCAAAGGCGACGTCGCCGAGCCCGGTGAGAGCCGGCAGGCCGGCGCCCTGGTCGAATGCCAGCACGGCGCCGCGGTTCGGGAACGCGCTCCCCTGATCGTTCATATCCAGCTTTATCCTGTGCTTCTCACGCGCCTGTTTAGCGTATTTCGCAGCGCATCAATAGAATGGCCGCAGAACGCCCATCAGCGGCATTGCCGAAATCAGCTCCCGGAACATCTGCCGGGCCCGGCTGCCGTCGACGACGATGATGTCGTTGCCGAAGACCTTCGGGTCCTGCGCCTGGGCGCGGCGGATCGACTGCAGGTCGAACGCGCCGGCGAGCCGCTCGCCCTTGATCGTGCGGAAGATGTAGACCCGGGACGGGTTCGCGTCCTGGGTGGTGCCGCGCGCCATCGCGACCGCCTGCAGCAGCGTGGTCGGCCCCTTGACGGGGAAAATGCCGGGCTGGTTGACGGACCCGTCGACGGTGATCATCTGCTCCGCCCGCTGCTTGATCGCGACCTGGACGTTCGGCGACTGCAGGTATTTCTGCGAAAGCTGGCCGGAGATCTGCTGAGCGAGCTGAACGGGGGTGCGGCCCTGCGCTTCGACGGTGCCGATCAGCGGGTAGGAGATGGCCCCGCTGGTATCGACCTGGAAGTCGCCCGAGAGGGATTCGACCTGGAAGACGGTGATCTGCAGGATGTCGAGCGGTCCGATCGGCTCCTGCGCGTTCGCCACCGGCTGGGCCTGCACGTCCGGGGCCCCGAAGTTCGTGGGCTCGTACGGAATCGGCCCGCCCCGTCCGCCGGTGCAGCCGGCGAGGAGGAAAGCCACCGCGAACAGGAGGCCGAGCAGCAAAATGCCCGGCCGACAGGAAGACGCCTCGTGCTTCAACACTCGCATACTCGACTCTTTCGATTCCCCCGCCTCTGGCCCCGTCTACACAAACCTGCGCCCTGAGGAAACGGTCCGCATGCGCGGCGAGCGAGCGCGAGAAGGCGCGATTCCTCAACCCATTGTGGCGCGATGACCACTATCTGATTGCAGCGCTTAGCTTCTTCGCGCCGAATAGTCCAGAACTCAGAGAAACCCGGCTCGCGGCCTTGCAATGGCGAGGGCGAAACCGAATATCGGCGGCGGCCGCCCCGTCCCTCATGCTCGAGCGCTTATGCTTCGTCGAATCCTCTCAGGTTTCACCTCCCGACGCGCCTTTTGCGGGCCGGAGGGCAGCCGCGCCTACGCGATCGGCGACATTCACGGGCGCGCCGACCTGCTGGACGTCTTGCTGGCGCGAATCGAAGCCGACAATGCTCGCCGCGGGCCCGCCAAGACCTACCTCATCTTCCTCGGCGACATGGTCGACCGGGGCCCCGACTCGCGCGGCGTGATCGAGCGTCTCCTCAACAGGCCGCCCACCTTCGCGCGCAACATCTTCCTCAAGGGCAATCACGAGGAATTCTTCCTCGGCGTCCTCCAGGGGGACGACAGCATCGTCCAGCATTGGCTGGCTTATGGCGGCACCGAATGCTGCGAGAGCTACGGCCTCAGCAGCGGGTGGATGCTGAATGCGTCCCCCACGGGAATAATGGAGCGGCTGATCGCCCAGGTGCCGGCCGAGCATGTGCGCTTCGTCCACGCCCTCGCCGACAGCTTCCGCTTCGGCGACTATCTGTTCGTCCATGCCGGCATCCGCCCGGGCGTGGACCTCGATAAGCAGGCGAGCAAGGACCTGCGCTGGATCCGCGAGGGCTTCCTCGACGACCGCAGGGACCATGGGGTGATCGTCGTCCACGGCCATACCATCGTCGATCGCCCCGAAGAGCATCCCAATCGTATCGCCGTCGACACGGGGGCCTACCGCTCCGGCGTCCTCACCGCCATCGGCCTCGAGGGTACCGACCGGTGGTTCATCGAGGCGCGCGCCGAGGAGGCGGCGGCGGCCTGACCCGCCGCCCGGAGCGGGACAGCGCCCCCGGCCCTCCGGCTTGGCAGCGGCGCGCTCCGCCGATAAGGGGCAGCGGACGGCCGTCCGGCCCAGACCAGCTCCGAGGGAAGAGAAGAGATGACGACATTGGTGACCGGCGGCGCCGGCTTCATCGGCTTCCATGTGGCCGCGCGCCTGCTCGAGCGCGGCGAGACGGTGATCGGCATCGACAACGTCAACGATTATTATTCTCCCCAGCTGAAGCGGGACCGGATCGCGGAGCTCGGCCGGCGCCACGGCGGCGCCTACCGCTTCGTCGAGGCCGACTTCGCCGACAATGCCGGCCTGAACGCAGCGCTCGGCGGCGAGGATTTCGACCGCATCGTCCACCTGGGCGCGCAGGCCGGGGTCCGCTACTCGATCGAGAACCCGCACGCCTATGTCCAGTCGAACCTGGTCGGGCACGTCAACCTCCTCGAGCTCGCCCGCCACCGCGGCTCCTCGCACCTCGTCTACGCCTCCTCTTCCTCGGTCTACGGCGGCAACAAGACGCTGCCGTTCCGGGTCGAGGACCGCGTCGACCACCCGCTCTCCCTCTATGCGGCGACCAAGAAGGCCGACGAGCTGATGAGCGAGACCTACGCCAGCCTCTACCGGCTGCCGCAGACGGGCCTCAGGTTCTTCACCGTCTACGGCCCCTGGGGCCGGCCCGATATGGCGATGTGGCTGTTCACCAAGGCGATCCTCGCCGGGCAGCCGATCGACGTCTTCGGCGAGGGCAATATGCGGCGCGACTTCACCTATATCGACGACATCGTCACGGGGGTGGTCGCCGCGCTCGACAATCCCCCGCCCGACGACGGCCAGGAGAAAGCGGGCGGCAGCACCAATCCGCACCGGCTCTACAATATCGGCAACAACCGGTCCGAAGAGCTCGGCCGGATGATCGAGATCATCGAGGAGGCGTGCGGCCGCAAGGCCGAGCGTCGCCTGCTGCCGATGCAGCCGGGGGACGTGCGCGACACCTATGCCGACGTCAGCGCGATCCAGGGCGACCTCGGCTTCGAGCCGACGACGCCGATCGACGTCGGCATCCCTCGCTTCGTCCAGTGGTACCGCGCCTATCACGGCGTCTGAGGGCTAGAGCGTCCAGCGCTCCACCCCGTCCGGCAGCGGGCGGCCGCCGTAGAGGTTCTTGAGGTCGGCGAGCAGGCCGCCGCTGGCGACGAGGCGGCCGAGATGGTCGTTGCCGAGCGCCGCGTAGGCGGCGTGCGGCACGGCGACGACGACCAGCTCATACTGCCCGTCGAGCGCTTCGCCCGCGAGATCGAGGCCGTATTCGTGCCGCGCCTCGCCCGGGTCGGCGAGGGGATCGTGGACCGTCACCTCGTGCCCCAGCGCCTCGAGCCGGCGGATGAGGTCGATGACCCGGCTGTTGCGGAGATCCGGCACGTTCTCCTTGAACGAGAGGCCGAGGACCAGGGCGGACCCGGCGCGGCCGCCGCGGCGCTCGTGGAGGCGCTCCGCCACCCAGCTTCCCATGCCGTCGTTGATCGAGCGGCCGGCGAGGATGACGTTCGGATCGAGCCCCAGCTGCTGGGCGCGGTAGCTGAGGTAATAGGGGTCGACGCCGATGCAGTGGCCGCCGACGAGGCCCGGCTGGAAGGGCAGGAAGTTCCACTTCGTCCCCGCCGCGGCGAGCACGTCCCAGATCGAGATGTCGAGCTTGGCGAAGATCTGGGTGATCTCGTTCATGAAGGCGATGTTGATGTCGCGCTGGGCGTTCTCGATCACCTTGGCGGCCTCCGCGGCGCGGATCGAGGCGGCGCGGAACACGCCGGCCGAGGTGACGCTGCCGTAGATGGCTGCGAGGCGATCGGTGACCTCCTCGTTTTCGCCGGCGATGACCTTTACGATGCGCTCGACCGTATGCTCGCGGTCGCCCGGATTGATGCGCTCGGGCGAGTAGCCGAGGTGGAAATCCTGGCCGCGGCGCAGCCCCGACACCTCCTCGATCAGCGGGCCGCAAATATCGTCGGTGACCCCCGGATAGACGGTGCTTTCGTAGACGATCACCGGCCGCCGGGCCGGATCGAGCATTGCCGCGACCGAACGGGTCGCGCCGATCACCGGGCGGAGATCGGGCTGGTTGTCCGCATCCACGGGTGTGGGAACGGTGACGATGTAGACGTCCTTGCCGGCGCAGTCGGCTGGGTCGCTGGTCAGGCGGAGCGAGGAGCCGGCGAGCATCTCCGGCTCGACCTCGCGGGTCCGGTCGTGACCGCTGCGTAGCTCCTCGACCCGCCGCACGTCGATGTCGAAGCCGGTCACCGTGAAGCTGCGGGCGAGCGCCACTGCGAGCGGCAGCCCGACATAGCCGAGGCCGATCACGACGATTTCATCACTGCTGGAGGAAGTCATTCAGCCCCATGGATCCGGAAGGTGTTTGGAAAGTCGCCCCGGGGCAGCGCTAAATGCGACGGCCCCGTCATTGTCAAGCAGGGCGCCTAGGGCGTGGCCGCCGCGGGCGCGGGGGTAGGGGGACGTCTGTAGAGTAGAGCGCCGTGCCCGGTCAGCCAGTCGCGATTGAGGTCCGTCAGCGCCTCCAAGAACGAGCGCGGCTTCTTGATGAGGCCCTTGCGGACATCGATCCGCAGTCCGACCGCGGCAGCGAGATCGGCGACGAAGTGGACGCAATTGCTGCGGTTGAGGTCGTAGGACGGCTGCTTCAGCTTCCGCCACCGCTCGACCGCCGCCATCAGGCTGTCATATTGCGCGTCGGTGAGGGTGAGAGTGAAGTGCTTGTCGCTGCCCTTCACATAGGCCGGGCCGTGGTCGGAGATGACCTTGCCGCCGACCTTTCCCCAGAGGATCGCCGGCGAGATCGCCTTCGCGGTGAAGCCGTAATCCTCATCGACTCGGGGGCCGCCACGGTCCAGCGCGCCCTCCAGGATGACAAAGGCGTGGGGGAAGGAATCCCCGAGCTCCTTCGAGTAGAAAGTCACCTGGACGGCGGCTTCGGCAGCCGCGGCGCCAAAGAAGAGCAGCAGCATGCAGACGAGCCCGGCGAGTCGGCGCGACAGACGCGTCCCTGCGATCACCCTCGCCCTCCTCCATCCTGCGAGGGTGTCATCTGGCGCAAAAACTCAGCGGATGCAACGGCTTGCCGCCCGCGTGTGTGGCGCAGGCGCAACAGTCGGCGCAAGTTTCGGGTGGAGCGGAGCTTTGCCCTTGCCGTCACGTTGAGCTTCAGCTTTCGTCAACCATCGTTGGTTAACGGGGCAAGCACTCAGTTTTCCCAGCGACTTATTTCGGGGTAGACAGCCATGGGCGCCTCGGATACGTAGAGCCGCGAAACTGAGAGCAATAGACTCGGTACGAAGGGAGAAGCTGACGTGCGTTTCAAGGGACTTATCGCTGCGACCACTGCGGTTGCGCTGATTGCGTCGCCCACTGTGGCGGTGGCTCAATCCACGGCGGCGACAACGCGCGCGGCGACCGAGGTCGCTCCTGCGAGCGAGACCGTCACCGAGGGCAGCCAGCTTAAGGGCGGCTTCATCATTCCGCTGATCGCCCTCATCGCGATCATTCTCGGCATCTGCGCCGCGACCGAGATTTGCGGCGGCGACGACGACGATCTGCCGCACAGCCCGTGAGCTGAGCGCGACTTCACGTCGGGTCTTAGAGTTTAGGGTCGGGTGAAGCTTCTTCGCCCGGCCCTTTCTCATTTTGCAGGGTGGAGGGGGCGACGAGATGAAGCGGCTTCCACGGTGGGTGATCGCCTGCTGGTCCGCCGGCGCCGCCGCGACCCTCGCTTCGGCGCACACCGCCCCACCTCCGGCCGTGGCTGCACCCGGATCGACTCTTCGCGAGGCGGACCGCGGGGTGGCCGCCGCCGCATACCGGATTGCCGTCGCCGGTGCCCCGCTCTGCCCGGAGCGCCATCCGGTGACCGGCATGCTCTTCCACCATCTGGCGGAATACCGGCCCGGAGACCGGCCGCTGATGATCCAGCGCTACCGACTCGACCGGGGGCCGGGCGTGCTCACCGTGCTCGACGGCAGCCCCGCGGCGCGCGCGGGGCTCCGGGCGGGCGACGTCCTGCTCGCCGTCAATGGCGCCCCGCTGCCCGCGGGCGCGGCATTCCTGCGGTCCAAGGATTGGCGCAAGCTCGCGGAAGGTGCCGAGGGGCAGCTGGAAGCGGCGCTGAAACAGGGACCGGCGACGGTGCGAATTGTACGGGAGGGCCGTGAGTCCGACCTGAGGCTCGATTCCGTTCCCGGTTGTCTCGGTCGCGTGCGCCTCGCCCGGTCGGACCAGATGAACGCCTTCGCGACCGGAACCACGGTGATCATGACGACGCGCCTGCTCGGGTTCCTGCGGAGCGAGGATGAGCTGGCCGTCGTCCTCGCGCACGAGCTGTCCCACAACATCCTTCACCATCCGGACCGCCTCGATGAGCAGGGCGTGCCCAAGAGCGGCTTCTTTCGTGCCTTCGGCAAGAACGCCGCGCGGGTCTGGAAGACGGAGGAGGAGGCGGACCGCTTCGCGATCGGGCTGATGTGGCGCGCTGGCTACAACGTCGAGGCGGCGATCCCCTTCTGGCGTCGTTTCCTCGGAAAATATGACGCGCTGCCGCAGGTGTTCCGGACCCACCCGAGCCTACCGGTGCGCGAAAGGATCACGCGCGAGGCCATCGACGCCCTGCCGCGCCCGCGCCCGACGTCCGGCCGGTAGGCGGTCCCCTCACAGGGACGTGCGTAGCGACCAGAGTTCCGGGAACGCGCGCTTCCCTACCGTCGACTGCAGGTAGGCGACGCCGGCTGTTCCGCCTGTGCCCCGCTTGGCGCCGATGATCCGCTCGACCGTCACCACATGCTTGTGCCGCCAGACGGCGAGGGCGTCATCGATATCCACCAGCTTCTCGGCGAGCTGATAGAATGGCCACCACCGCTCCGGGTCGCAATAGACCTGTGTCCAGGCGGCTTCCACGGCGGCGCTCGGCGCATAGGGAAGGCTCCAGTCCCGCTCCAGCACCTCGGCAGGGATATCGAACCCCTCTCTGGCGAGGGCGGCGGTGGCCTCGTCCCAGAGGCTCCGGGCGTGGAGTGCGTCGAGGAGGTCCGCATAGGCCTGCGTCCCCTCCGCCTGGAACCGCAGGTGCCCGCCGTCCTTGAGCCCGATATGATATTCGAACTGACGGAACTGGGCCGACTGAAAGCCGGAGCTCGAGCCGAGCACGTCGCGAAAGCTGGTATAATCGGCGGGCGTCATCGTCGTCAGCACGTCCCAGCTGAGCGTCATCACCGCCTGGATGCGGGAGACGCGCGACAGCGCCTTGTGGACCTCGACGAGCGCGCCGGCGCGGACCAGCTCCTTGGCGATGTGAAGCTCGCGGATGGTCTGCTTGAGCCACAGCTCCTTGGTCTGGTGGATGATGATGAACAGCAGCTCGTCATGGTACGGCGAAAGCGGGTGCTGGGCGCCGAGGACGCCGTCCAGGGCGAGATAATCGCCATACGTCATCGAGGCGGGGGTGTCGGTCACCCTTTGTTGTGGCTGGAGAAGACCGACTGCCCGCCGTCGCTCCCAAAGGCGATCACGTCGAACGGCTGCTTGTTGTTGTGGCCCATGTCCATCCCCGGCGATCCAGCCGGCATTCCCGCAACCGCCAGGCCCTTCACCTTCCCGTTGCGGCTCGCGATCAGGTGCTTGATGTCGGCAGGCGGCACGTGTCCTTCGATGACGTAGCCGCCGATGAGCGCGGTGTGGCAGGACTGGAGCGCCGCCGGGACGCCGCGCGCGCGCTTGACGGCGGCCATGTCCGGGCTGTCGATCACCGGCAGCGGCTTGCCGAACGCCGTCTCGACCCGCTTCGCCCACTGCGTGCAGCAGCCGCAGCCCGGGTCGCGCCACGCGATGTAATCGCCGGGTCCGGCCGTTGCGCTGCGCGGCAGGACGGCCGCGGCCGCGGCGCCCCCGATCAGTCCCAGCGCCAGGCGGCGGTCGAGCTTGTCCATGGTCCTTCCCCTCAGAGGCGCTCGGCGCTCGAGACCGTGTCGGTCGCGCGCAGGGCCGCCAGGATGCGCATCAGATGCTGCACGTCGTGAACCTCGATGTCGAGGTGGAAGGTGTGGAAGCTGCCGTCACGGCTCACCTGCTCCATGCTGACGATATTGGCCCCGTGGCTGCCAAGAACGCCGGCCACCACAGCGAGCGCGCCCGGCTCGTTCTTCATGACGATGCACAGCCGCGCGGTGCCGCCGTCCGATTCGTCCCCCCAGGCGAGATCGACCCAATCGGCGTCGATCCCGTCGGCCAGGCGCTCGCAGCCGATGACGTGGACCTCGATCTCGGCGCCCTCGCGCCGCAGCCCGACGATGCGGTCGCCCGGGATCGGATGGCAGCAGTCGGCGAGCTGGAAGGCGACGCCCGGCGTCAGGCCCTTGATCGAGATGGCGGTGCGCTGCGGCGGCGGCTTCACGCCCGTAGCGGTCGAGCCCGGCATCAACGCTTCCATGACCGCGACGTCGGATACGCGCTTCAGCGCGATCGCCTCCATCAGCGCCGAATCGTCGTGGAAGTGGAGCCGCTTCAGGGCCTCGGTCATCGCCTCCCAGCCGAGCGGCTGGGGCAGGCGCTGGACGATTTCGTCGTAAATCTTGCGGCCGAGCGCGACCGTCTCCTCGCGCTCCTTCGACTTGACGAAGCGGCGGATGTTGGCCCGCGCCTTGCCGGTGACGACGAAGCTCAGCCAGCCCGGCTGCGGATGCTGGGCCTTGGAGACGAGGATCTCGACCTGGTCGCCGTTTTCAAGGGCGGTCCTGAGCGGCATCACGCGGCCGTTGATCTTCGCCCCGACGGTCTGGTCGCCGAGATCGGTGTGGACCGCGTAGGCGAAGTCGACCGGGGTCGCGCCCTTGGGCAGCTGGATCAGCTCGCCCTTCGGCGTGAACGCGAAGATCCGGTCCTGGTACATCGCCATCCGGGTATGCTCGAGCAGCTCCTCGGCGGTGGCCGCGTGCTCGAGGATCTCGATCAGATCGCTGATCCAGGGGTGCTGCGAGCGCGCCGCCGCCTTGCCTTCCTTGTAGGCCCAGTGGGCGGCGAGGCCGTGCTCGGCCTGCGTGTGCATCTCGCGGGTGCGGATCTGGATCTCGATCCGCATCTGCTCGTCGTGGATCACGGTGGTGTGGATCGAGCGGTAGCCGTTGCGCTTCGGCGTCGAGATGAAGTCCTTGAAACGTCCCGGCACCATCGGCCAGCGGCGGTGGATGAGGCCCAGCGTGCGGTAGCAATCCTCGACGCTATCGACCACCGCGCGGAACGCCATCACGTCCGAGAGCTGCTCGAAGCTGACGTGGCGCTCCGCCATCTTGCGCCAGATCGAATAGGGATGCTTCTCCCGCCCCTGGACCTGGGCCTCGATCCCGTTCGCCTCGAGGTGCGCCCGGATGCCCCGGGCGATCCGCTCGATCAGGTCGCCCTCCCCCTTGTGGAGCTGCTCAAGCCTCTTGGAGATCGACTCGTAAGCGTCCGGCTCCAGCTCCCGAAATGCGAGCGTCTGCATCTCGGTCATGAACTCGTACATGCCGATCCGCTCGGCGAGCGGGGCGTAGATGTCCATCGTCTCGCGGGCGATGCGCTTCCGCTTGTCCGGGTTGGAGATGAAGTGGAGCGTGCGCATGTTGTGGAGCCGGTCGGCGAGCTTCACCAGCAGCACCCGGATGTCCCCCGACATGGCGAGGAGGAACTTGCGCAGATTCTCCGCCGCGCGCTGGCTCTCGCTCTGCGCCTCGATCTTGGACAGCTTGGTGACGCCGTCGACCAACCGCCCGACGCTGGGGCCGAACAGCTTCTCGATCTCCTCCTGCGTCGCGACCGTGTCCTCGATCGTGTCGTGGAGGATGGCGGTGACGATCGTCTCGTCGTCGAGGTGGAGGTCGGTGAGGATGCCCGCCACCTCGATCGGGTGGCTGTAATAGGGGTCGCCCGAGGCGCGCTTCTGGCTGCCGTGGGCCTTCATCGAGAAGACATAGGCGCGGTTGAGCATCGCCTCGTCCGCGTCCGGATCGTAGGACCGGACCTTCTCTACAAGTTCATATTGCCGCAGCACCGCACCGACATTGGGTGCGGTGCCGCTTTGTTGCAATGGCGAAAGCCGTTCACCGCGCGCGCGCGTTGCACTTTTCGAGCTCGCCGGCGGCAAGCGGCGACCCGGCTACGGAGAAGCTGCGCAGCGGGCCGACCTCACGGACGAGCGCGGCGCAGATGATCGCGGGGCGGCTGTGGTTCCGCCCGGCCACGCAGGCGCCGCCCGAGCAGTGCCACATCAGGTCGCGTACGACGAGGCGCTCGGCGGCCGACGCCGTCACCGGCTCCGCGCGGTAATGCGGCGAGGCGGCGAAGGCCGGGCCCGCCGCGGCGGCGAAGGCGGCAACCGCCAGCAGGAAAGCGAGGAGGGCCGGAAACATCTGGCGGGTCATGGCGATTCTCCC
>DASVVY010000167.1:0-6546 GCA_036386335.1 Allosphingosinicella sp.
CTCCCGTCTATCAGGCGCGCCAGCCGCTCGGGGGCCTCTCGGCGCGGCGCTGTGTGGGCGTTGCTCCCCGGCTTTCCGGCCGCGGCGGGCTTTCGGCACATCGACTTTCGTATCGCTGAAGGATCGTATGGCGACGGTTGAACAGAGCGACACCACGCTGGCCCGACACCCCGACGAGGGCGTGCGGCGGCGGGACTTCATCAACATCGCGGCGGTGAGCGCGGCCGGAGTCGCCGGCCTTGCCGTCCTGTATCCGCTGGTCAACCAGATGAACCCGTCGGCGGACGTGCTCGCCCTCGCCTCGATCGAGGTCGACATCTCGGCCATCCAGCCGGGCCAGGCGATCAAGACCGTGTTCCGCAAGCAGCCCCTCTTTGTCCGCCACCTCACGCCGCGGGAGATCCAGCAGGCGAACGCCGTCGACATCGGCTCGCTGCGCGACCCCCAGACCCTCGCCGAGCGCACCAAGCCGGGCAAGGCGATGTGGCTGGTGACGATGGGCGTCTGCACGCATCTGGGCTGCGTCCCCCTCGGCGCGGCGGAAGGGGAGAACAGGGGCGCGTTCGGCGGCTATTTCTGCCCGTGCCACGGCTCCCACTACGATACCGCGGCGCGGGTGCGCAAAGGGCCGGCGCCGAAGAATTTGGAAGTGCCCGAATACGGCTTCAAGTCGGACACCGTCATCACCGTCGGCGAGGTGGCATAAGATGAGCTTCCCCTGGGCTGAACCCTACGAGCCGAAGAGCGGGCTGATGCGCTGGATCGACCAGCGCCTGCCGCTGCCGCGGCTGGTCTACGGCGCGGTCGGCGGCGGCTATCCGGTGCCGCGCAACCTCAACATGTGGTGGAATTTCGGCGTGCTCGCCGGGCTCGCCCTCACCATCCAGATCGTCACCGGCATCGTGCTCGCCATGCACTACGTGCCGTCGGGCACGCAGGCGTTCCAGTCGGTCGAGCACATCATGCGCGACGTCAACCAGGGCTGGCTCTTGCGCTACGCCCACGCCAACGGCGCCAGCTTCTTCTTCATCGTGACCTATATCCACATCTTCCGCGGCCTCTATTTCGGCTCCTACAAGGCGCCGCGCGAGGTGGTGTGGATGCTCGGGCTGGTCATCCTGCTGCTGATGATGGCGACGGCCTTCATGGGTTACGTCCTCCCCTGGGGGCAGATGAGCTTCTGGGGCGCGAAGGTGATCACCGGGCTGTTCGGGGCGATTCCGCTGGTCGGCGAGCCGGTGCAGCAGTGGCTGCTGGGCGGCTACGCGCCGGACCAGGCGACGCTCAACCGCTTCTTCTCGCTCCATTACCTGCTGCCGTTCGTGATCGCGGGCGTGGTCATCCTCCACATCTGGGCGCTGCACATTCCCGGCTCGTCCAATCCGACCGGGGTCGAGGTGAAGAGCGCGCAGGATACATTGCCCTTCCACCCCTATTACACGTCGAAGGACGGGTGGTTCGCGGCGCTCTGCCTGACCCTGTTCGCGCTGGTGACGTTCTACGCGCCCAATTATCTCGGCCACGCGGACAATTACATCCCGGCCAACCCGCTCTCGACGCCCGCGCACATCGTGCCGGAATGGTATTTCTGGCCGTTCTACGCGATCCTGCGGGCCTTCACCGTCGATTTCATCCTGCCGGCCAAGCTGTGGGGCGTGCTCGCCATGTTCATGGCGATCATCCTGCTCTTCTTCCTGCCCTGGCTGGACCGCTCGCCGGTGCGCTCGGGCCATTACCGGCCGACGTTCCGCATCTTCTTCTGGATCCTGATCGGCGACCTCGTCGTGCTCGGCTTCTGCGGCGGCCGCCCGGCCGAGGAGCCCTATGTGATGCTCAGCCAGGTCGCGACCATGTACTATTTCGCGCACTTCCTGATCATCCTCCCCACCCTCTCCGCCCTCGAACGGACGTTGCCGCTGCCCAATTCGATTTCGGAGAGCGTGCTGCACGGGGAGGAGCGGGAATCGAGGCCGCTCAACGTCGGCGGGATCAGCCCCGCCGCCGCGGAATAAGGGGATAGACCGCTCATGGTTCGCTTTTTCGGCTTCCTCGTCGGCCTGGTCTTCGTCGGCGTCGCCGCCTGGTCGCTGGGCTGGGGCCTCTACGCCTACGCCACCCAGCCGCGCGAGGAGAACCTCACCCACGAATTCCACGTCGCGCCGCGCAACGTTTCCTTCTCGTTCGAGGGGCCGTTCGGCGAGTACGACCGCCAGCAGCTCCAGCGCGGCTTGCAGGTCTACAAGGAGGTCTGCTCCTCCTGCCACGCGCTGAGCCTGGTCGCGTTCCGCAACCTCGAGGAGCTCGGCTACGGCGAGCCGGAGGTGAAGGCGATCGCCGACCAGTGGCAGATCGAAGTCCCCGACGTCGATCCGAAGACCGGGGAGGCCTCGACCCGCAAGGCGATCCCCGCCGACCACTTCCCGAGCCCCTACCCAAACGAGGTCGCCGCGCGCGCCGCAAACAACAACGCGATGCCGCCCGATCTGTCGCTCATCGCCAAGGCGCGCGAGGGCGGGCCGGCCTACGTCTATTCGCTGCTCACCGGCTATCGCGATCCGGCGACCTACAAGAACGAGGAGGGCAAGGCGGTCCCCGCGGACGTGCGGCCCGGGCCGAACCTCCACTTCAACCCCTATTTCCCGAACCTCAACCTCGCCATGCCGCCGCCTCTCCAGTCGGACGGCCAGGTCACCTACGCCGAGGGCAATCCCGCGCCGACCGTCGACCAGATGGCGAAGGACATTTCCGCCTTCCTCGCCTGGACCGCCGAGCCGCGGCTCGAGAACCGCCACCGCGCGGGCCTGGCGACGCTCGCCTTCCTGATCTTCGCAACCGTGCTCGCCTATCTCGCCTACCAGAATATCTGGCACGGCGGAGCGAGCCGCCGGGTGCGGGTGACCGGGCCGCTCGAGCCGGACAACATGGCCAAGCGCGACGCCGCGAGCGACGAGGCGGGGGTCAACCGGTAGCACGAAGCGTCACCCCCGGGCTCGCCCGCGAGCCCGGAATGCCGGCCTCGATCGGCTTGCGCGGTGTTCATGGGTCCCGGCTTTCGCCGGGGTGACGGGTGGGGGCGATGCTCGGCGACAATGACGACCTGAAGGCGCTGGTCCGCACCATTCCGGACTTCCCCAAGCCGGGGATCCAGTTCCGAGACGTCACCACCCTGCTGCTCGACGGCCCCGGGTTCGCCGCCGCGATCGAGCGGCTTGCCTTCCACATCGGGGAGAAACCGGACCTCGTCGCCGGGATCGAGGCCCGCGGCTTCGTCGTCGCCGCCGCGCTCGCCCAGCGCCTGGGCACCGGCCTCCTCCTCATCCGCAAGCACGGCAAGCTCCCCGGCGCCACTATCGCGGAGGAATATGCTCTCGAATACGGCACCGACCGCCTCGCCATGCATGTCGACGCCTGCGCGCCCGGGGCGCGGGTGTGGCTCGCCGACGATCTCATTGCGACCGGCGGTACCGCGCTCGCGGCCGTGCGGCTCCTGCGCCGCGCAGGGGCGGTGCCGGTGGCCGCCTCGTTCCTGATCGACCTCCCCGACCTCGGCGGCGCCGAGCGGCTGCGCGCCGAAGGAGTCCCCGTCCACGCGCTCATCGATTTCGAAGGCGATTGAGCGCCCGCTTGTTGCGGCACCGGAACTTGCGCGAAGTGCAAACGTTTCCAGCGGGTTACGGAGTTCATCCTTCATTCACGCCGCGGGGACGAACCTTGCCGGCGTGCCACCTGTTTTCGGGAGAGTCGCTATGTCCCGCCTTCGTTCCGCAGCCATCGCTGCATTCGCCGCCGCAACCCTGGGGGGCTGCGCCTATTCCGACGGCTACGGCTACGGCTATGGCGGCATGTCCGTCGGCTACGGCAGCGGCGGTTACTGCGATCCCTATTGGGACGATTGCTACGGCGACGCCTACGCCTACGGTCAGGGCTATGGCGGCTACGACCCTTGGTACGGCTGGTACAACAATTATTATTATCCGGGCACGGGCTTCTACGTGTTCGATCGCGGCGGCCGCCGCTACCGGTGGAACGACGACCTGCGCCGCTATTGGGAGCACCGCCGCGAGCGCTGGGGCGACCGCAACTGGGACGATCGCCGCTGGGAGCGCTGGCAGGGCTACCGCGACAACGACCGCAACTTCCGCGGCCGTGTCGGCGAGGCCTGGGGCGGCCGCCGCGGGGACAATTCGCAGCGCCGCGACTGGAACGAGAATCGCGGCAACTGGCGCGGCCGGAGCAACGGCAACATGGCCCCGCCCCCGCAGCAGGCGCAGCCGCGCCCCGAACCCCGCGTCGAGCAGCGCATGGAGCGCCGGCAGGAGCGGATGGAATCGCGCGGCTCCGCCCGCAGCCAGAGCCGCTCGGAAGGCCGCGGCTGGCGCCGCCCGAAGGATTGATGCGTGACGGCGGGCGGCTGAGCCTCAGCCGTCCGCCGGCCGCCGCCGCATCAGCACGATCGAGGTGAAGGTCATCACCGGCACGCGGTCCTGGTTGAGCACGGTGGTGACGGTGCGGAACGAGCCGATGTCCGGACGGCTGCGCGACGGCCTCAGCTCTATGATCTTGCCGTGGACGTGGAGGGTGTCGCCGGGATAAACCGGCTTCAGCCACCTCAGCTCGTCGATGCCGGGCGACCCGAGGCCCGCCTGCTCCCCCTCAACCACCTTGCGGGCGATCACCGCCATCGTCATCGCGCAGGTGTGCCAGCCGCTGGCGGCGAGCCGCCCGAAATGGGTCTTCGCCGCCGCCTCGTCCGACAGGTGGAAGGGCTGGGGATCGTATTTTCGGGCGAATTCGAGCACTTCCTCGCGCGTCACTTCGTAGCTGCCGAAATAGGTCTCGCTCCCGAGCTCCAGATCCTCGAACCAGATCACCGCCCGCGCTCCTTGCCGCCCGCGATCCGGGTCTGCCAGATAGCGAGCGCCGGCACCACCGCCAGCTCCATCGCCAGCCCGAACAGATGCTCCGCGCCGGGCGCGCCGCGGTCGAGCAGCGCGGCGAGCCGGCCGAGGCCGCCGGCGACGACGATGAGCGTGAGCAAGCGGAATCGGCCCGTCTTTCGCTCCACGCCCGGAATGCAGCTGAGGAAGGCCGCGCCGATGCCGAGGAGCAGGCCGGAGAGGTAGCGGAAGTGGCTGTCGAGGTCTGCCGGCGCCGCGTCCGGCACCCCGTGAAGCATGCCGGGACCGACAAGCACCCCGGCGCCACCGGCTAGCAGCGGCACAAGGCAGCCGACGGCGATCGCCCCCTGCAGCAGGCGCCGTTCAATCGCGAAGGGGACGCCCAGGTTCACCGATTCCTCACCTTGTTGCCCAACCCTGCTGCCGGAAGGTCGGGTTGTCGCGCGCCGCCGGTGCTGTCAATCTCGCGGGCAGGCAAGGGAGGTGTAGCTGTGCGCGGTCGGATTGCGCTGGCGCTGTTCGTGGCCGGGTCGACAGCGGGTTCCGCCCGCGCGGACGGGACGCGGCCGATGCGCCTCGGCGTGCCCGCGGAGTTGATGCTCGAGCAGCGGATCGCCGGCACAGACGAGGTCCCCGCCGGGGGCGACGTGGACGCCGCCGACCCGGTCCGGGTGAAGGTCGAGGTCGGGGTGGACGGCGCGGTCACTGCGGCGGCCGAAGAACCGCGGCCGGGGGCCGTGCGGAGCGACGCCGCCGCCGCGCTCGCGGCGGTACGCGCGTGGCGCTTTCGTCCCTTCACGTTCGATGGACAGCCAGTGGTGGCGGTGGGGAGCGTGGAGGTCCACTACCGCTCCCCCGGCCGCTGGGGGGAGACCCCCGTGTCCTTCCCGGAGATCGACCGCGGAAATCTCCACATCACCCTCGAACGCACCGCCTGCTTCGGCGCGTGTCCGGATTATCGGGTCGAGATCGGCGGCGACGGCCTTGTCCTCTTCTCGACCCGCGGCGGTCCCGCCACCCCGGCCGGCGCGGTCCACCGCGCCTATAACGGCACCGGCGTGCTCCTCCCCGGCACGCACCGCACCCGCATCGGCAAGGCCGAGCTCGACGCGCTCGTCGAGCGGTTCCGGGAAGCGCGGTTCTTCGCCCTCGCCGACGAGTACCAGGCGCCGATCACCGACTTTCCGAGCTACGTGCTAAGCTTCCGCTCCGGCGCCGCCGCCAAGCGCGTGGTCGACTATGCCGGCGAGCTGGCGGGCATGCCGCGGGAGGTGAGGGCGCTGGAAGACGCCGTCGACGCGGCGGCGGGCACCGCCCGCTGGGTCAAGGGCACGGCGAGCACGGTGGAGGCCCTCGCCGCGGAGGGCTTCGACTTCCGCTCGAGGGCCGCGGGGGAGCTTCTGTTCGCCTCGTTCGCGACAGCCGAGGATCCGATGATCGTCGACCTGATCGAGCGGGGCGTGCCGCTCGACAGGCCTGTCCGCGGCCTCGGCATGAGGAGGGACGAGCCGCTCGGCGAGGCCGCCGTCCGGCGCGCGATCGAGACCGGGCGCGTGCCGGTGTTCGAGGCGCTGAGGCGGAAGGGCTGGCTCTCCCGCACTCCCGCGGCCGTGCTGAGCACTGCCTTCGCGGAGGCAGCCGGCGGCTG
>DASVVY010000168.1:0-7209 GCA_036386335.1 Allosphingosinicella sp.
CGAAGGCGACGCGGAAGCGGCCGTCCGCATGCTCGACGCCCCCGACCGGCGCGCCGAGCCGCAGGTCGACGCCGCCCTTGGCGCACTCGGCGAGCAGCATCGCCACGATCTGCTTCGCCGAGCCGTCGCAGAAGAGCTGGCCCAGCGTCTTCTCGTGCCAGCCTATGCCGTAACCGTCGACCAGCGCGATGAAGTCGGCAGGGGTGTAGCGGGCGAGCGCGGACGTCGCGAAATGCGGGTTCGCGGACAGGTAACGGTCCGACGCCGCATGAATGTTGGTGAAGTTGCAGCGGCCGCCGCCGGAGATCAGGATCTTCTTCCCCGGCGCGTCGGCATGGTCGAGGAGGAGGATGCGGCGGCCGCGCTGGCCAGCGACCGCGGCGCACATCATCCCCGCGCCGCCGGCGCCGAGCACGATCGCGTCGTAGCGGGCGGCGGCGCTCACGCGCTCGCCCGGGCCCTTTCGGCTTCGGCGGCGAGGAAGCCGGGCTCGCGCTCCGGCACCATCCAGCGGCTTTCGTAGGTCTCCACCGTCTCGAAGATCCCCTCGCGGAAATAGGGATCGTCGGCGAGATAGGCGTCCAGCGCGGCACGGTCCGGAACGTCGAAGACGAAGACGCTGCCGATCATCCGCCCGTCCTCGATCAGCGGACCGGCATAGACGATCTTCTCCTGGTGGCCGGCGACATAGGCGAGGTGGTCGGCACGGTGGCGGCGGCGGAGCTCCCCCTCCCCTTTGTCCTTGCCGATGACGACGAAATTCATGGTCTTCTCCTTTGCTGCTCGGCCTGCGCGGCGGCGATGGCGCGGGCGCGATCGACGAGCGCGACCTGGCGCTGGAGCGCGGCCCGCCAGGCGGGGCTGGTCGAGGGGCGTGCGAGCAAGGTGCGCCAGATCGCTTCCGCGGTGTCGAGGTCGCCGGTCTCGGCCAAAGCCGCGGCGAAGAAGAAGGGCGGCGCCGGATGCCCGGGCGCGAGCTCGCCGGCGCGCTGGAAGGCGAGCTGGGCAGCGGGCGTCATGCCGCGGCCGTGGACGAGGAGCTCGGTGCCATAGCCGATCCACAGCTGGTAATTGCGTGGGTGGGCGCGGATCGCGGAGCGGATCACCCCCGCCGCCTCGCGGCTGTCGCCGCGGCGGTGGAAGCCCTCGGATATGCTCAGCCAGCGGTCGGCCGTGTCGAAGCGGCCGAGCAGCTCGCGGCGAAGCAGCATGAACCCCGTTTCCGGGAGCGGCTGGCGCTGGGCGGCGCTTTTGGGTGAACCGCGGAGGGCCGGGCGCCCCTGCCAGGCATAGCCGGCAAGGCCGAGAAGGAGCGCGGCGGCGACGAGCTGGAGCCCGCCTCTGTCGAGGCGGCCGAGGCGCCACAGTGCGGCGAGCGCGGCGGCGGCGAGCGCGAAGGCGACGATCCAGCCCATCACCGCGCCTTGCGCCGGAAGCGGCCGCGGGCGAGCCAAAGGCCCGCAAGGACGAGAAGGACCGGCGCGGCCCAGAGCGGCCAGGTGAGCGGCTCGACCGGCGGCTTGTAGCTGACCCAGGCGCCGTAGCGCTCGACCAGCCAGTGGCGCACCGCCTCAGGATCCTCCCCCGCCTTGATCCGCTCGCGCACCAGCGCGCGCATGTCGCCGGCCATGTCGGCGTCGCTGTCGGCGATCGACTGGCCCTGGCAGACGAGGCAGCGCAAAGTCTCCATCAGCGCCTTGGCCCGCGCTTCCTGGCGCGGGTCCTCGAGCTGGCGGTAGGCGTAGTGGGACGGCGGCAGACCGAATTGCGCGAGCGCGGGGGCGGGGAGGAGGAGGAGGAGGAGGGATGCGACGATGATGCTCCTCCCCGGGACGGGGAGGGGGACCATGCGCAGCATGGTGGAGGGGGCTCGCCGCTCCGCCGCCTCGGCGAGGGGCCCCCTCCACCGCACTTCGTGCGGTCCCCCTCCCCGTGCCGGGGAGGAGTTGTGGCGCCCCGCCCTCATCGCGCGCTCCTCCAGGCCTGGAGGATCTCCGCCATATGCTCCGGCCGGATGTCGCCGATATGCTGGTGGCGGATGGTGCCGCGGGCGTCGACGACGAAGGTCTCGGGAACGCCGGAGGAACCGAGCGCCAGCTGGACGCGGCTCTGCGGGTCGGCGCCGATGCGCTGGAACGGGTCGCCCCACTCGGCAAGGAAGGCGGCGACGTCCTCCGGGCGGTCGCGAATGGCGATGGCATCGATCGGCACGCCGGCCCGCTTCAGCGCCATCAGCTGCGGCGCCTCGGCCTTGCACGGGACGCACCAGCTGGCGAAGACGTTGACGAGGCGCGGGCCGCCGCGCAGGTCCGCCGAGCGCAACGGCGGGTGGTTCGGCACCGCGGGCTGGAGCGCGAATTGCGGCATCGTCTTGCCGACCAGCTGCGAGCGGATCGTCTGCTCGGCGGGCCGCCTGAGGCCCACCGCGACCGCGATCACGAAGACGAGGAAGACCGCGAGCGGCAGCCAGAGGATGAGGCGCTTCATGCCCACGCCTCCTCGCGGGCGGCGCGGCGGCCGCGGCGGATGCGGCCGATGAGGGCGAGGAGGCCGCCGAAGGCGACGAGCGCGCCTCCGAGCCAGATCAGGGTGACGAACGGCTTCCACCAAAGGCGCAGCTGCCACCGCCCCTCGCCGTCGGACTTGCCGATGACGGTGTAGAGCTGGCCATCGAGGCGCGTCCTGATGTCGGCCTCGCTGGTCTCCATCGGCGGCGCGTTGAACGTCCGGGCCTGCGGGCGCATGTCGAGCGGGGCAGCGCCGCCGCGCGAGGCGGAGAGCTTGCCTTCGATGGCGGTCCAATTCGGGCCGGCGATCGGCTCGACCGCCTCGAAGCGGATCGACCAGGGGCCGACGCTGACCGTCTCGCCGGGGCGGGCGGCGGTCAGGGTCTCGCGGCTGAAGGCGCTCTCCGACGCCATGCCGCCCAGCGAGACGGCGATGCCGAGGTGCGAGATCACCATCCCCCAGACGAACAGCGGCGTGCGGCGCAGGTTGCGCTTCCAGAGCGGCGCGAGGCTCGCCGCGCCGACGGAGACGGCGAGGACCAGGCCGAGCAGGGGCAGGATGCGGATGCGCGGGGCGAGGAGCAGCACCGCCGCCAGTGCGACTGCGGCGAGGACGATGGGGAGCGCGATGCGGCGGGCCATCGCCTTCAGCCGGTCGCGGCGCCAGCGCAGCAGCGGGCCGGCCGCCATGATCGCGACGAGCGCGAGTGCGAGCGGGCCGGCGGCGGTGTTGAAGTAGGGGGGGCCGACCGAGAGCTTCTCGCCCGAGGCGGCTTCGAGGATCAGCGGGTAGAGGGTGCCGACCAGCACGACGCCGAGGATCGCCGAGAGGAGGAGGTTGTTGGCGACGAGCGCCCCTTCGCGGCTCACCGGCTCGAAGGTCGAACCTTCCTTCACCGTCCCGATGCGCAGGCCGAATAGGGTCAGCGCCCCGCCGATGTAGAGGGCGAGGAGGAGGAGGATGATCGTGCCGCGCTGCGGGTCGACCGCGAAGGAGTGGACGCTGGTCAGGATGCCGGATCGGACGAGGAAGGTGCCGACCATCGACATCGAGAAGGCGACCACCGCCAGCATCACCGTCCAGGCCCTGAGGCCGTCGCGGGTGGCGAGGACGGTGACGGAATGGAGCAATGCCGTCGCCGCCAGCCACGGCATCAGCGAGGCGTTCTCGACCGGGTCCCAGAACCACCAGCCGCCCCAGCCCAATTCGTAATAGGCCCAGTAGGAGCCGGCGGTGATGCCGAGGGTGAGGAAGATCCAGGCGGCGAGCACCCACGGGCGCATCGCGCGGGCGAAGGCGGGGCCGACGTCGCGGGTGACGAGCGCGCCCACGGCGAAGGAGAAGGCGACCGAGATGCCGACATAGCCGAAATAGAGGGTCGGCGGGTGGAAGGCGAGGCCCGGATCCTGGAGCAGCGGGTTGAGGCCGTTCCCCTCCGGCGGGGCGGGGTCGAGGCGGTCGAAGGGGTTCGAGGCGAAGAGCAAAAAGGCGTAGAAGCCGAGGCCGATCGCCGCCTGCGCCGCCAGGGTCGCGACCAGGGTGCGCTCCTCGAGCCGCCGCTCGAACAGGGCGACCGCCGCGCCAGCGACGGCGAGCACCGTCACCCAGAGCAGCATCGAGCCTTCGTGATTCCCCCAGGCGCCCGCGAATTTGTAGAGCCAGGGCTTCATCGAATGGCTGTTGGCGGCGACCAGCTTCACCGACAGGTCCGTGCGCAGGAAGAGCAGGATGAGGAGGAGGAAGGCGAGCGCGACCAGCAGCGCCTGGACGACCGCGATCGGGCGGATCGACGAGGAGGGCCGCTCCCCCTCCCCGCCTGCACTGCCGTAGCGCAAGGCCGCAACGCCCGCACCGAGCTGGAGGAGCGACAAAGCGGCGGCGAGCCAGAGGGCGGCGAGCGCGGTCTCGGCGATCATTTGAGCGTGCCGGTCTTGTGCTCGCCCGTCCTCCGGTCGAGCTGCGGGGGCATGTAATTCTCGTCGTGCCTGGCGAGAATCTCGTCGGCGACGAACAGGCCGCCGGGCTGGAAGCGCCCTTCCGCGACGACGCCGCTGCCCTCGCGGAACAGGTCGGGGGCGATGCCGCGGAAGCGGACTCGGATGGCGTGCGGAGTCTCGTCGCGGACGGTGAAGGCGATGGTGACGCCGTCGGCGGCGCGCTGGAGGGACCCCGCCTCGACCATGCCGCCGATGCGGACGGCGCGGCCAAGCGGCAGGCCCTGGCGGGCGACATCGGCGGGCGCGTAGAAATAGGCGGCCTGATCCTTCAGCGCCGACATGGCGAGCAGGGCCGCGCCGATCAGGGCGGCGGCGGCGAGGAGGAGGAGCGTCAGGCGCTGGTTCTTCGCCTTCACTTGTCGCCCCTCAGAGCGTCCGCCTCGGCCTCGGCGCGGCGCATCGCGGCGAAGCTGTGCGCGACGAGCAGCAGGGTGGCGATGCCGGCGAAGCCGTAAGCGCCGAGGATGAAGGCCCAGTGGCTCACGCGGCCATCCTGCGCAGCCGTGCCTCGACCTTCTGCCGGGCGAGCGCCGCGCGCATCCGCATCAGCACGATTGCGCCGAACAGCAGCGAGAAGCCCAGAGCGGAGACGAACAAGGGCCAGAGCATCGCGCCGTCGATGCTGGAGCCGCGGATGCCGATGCTCTGGCCCTGGTGGAGCGTGCGCCACCACAGCACCGAATAGTGGATCACGGGGAGGTTGATGGCGCCGACGAGGCCGTAGATTGCGGCAAGGCGCCCCTCCCCGCCTTTGTCGCGTTCCGCTTCGGCGAGGGCGACATAGCCGATGTAGAGGAAGAGGAGGACGAGCATCGACGTCATCCGCCCGTCCCACTCCCACCAGGTGCCCCAGGTCGGGCGGCCCCAGAGCGAACCGGTGACGAGGCAGATGGCGGTGAACACGGCGCCGGGCACGGCGATGGCGCGCGCGGCGACGCCGGCGAGCGGATGGCGCCAGACGAGCTGCATCAGGCTGGCGACAGCGATGCCCGCCCAGCCGGCCATGCCGAGCCAGGCGGCGGGGACGTGGACGTACATGATGCGGACGCTGTCGCCCTGGAGGTAGTCGCGGGGGCTGAGGAACAGGCCGGCGCCCAGACCGGCGAGCAGCAGCAGCGCGCCGCCCCAGCCGAGCCAAGGGGTCAGCGGCCGGGCGAGCCGCAGGAAACGTGCGGGATTGGCGAAGATGTGCATCGGTCGCGCGGGTCTCTAGCGGAGCGGCGCGCGCGGCTCAAACACGTAGCTCTACCCGGGCTTGTCTTTTGACGCCGCGGGGGCAAGGCAGCCGGCGTGGCGATCGAGCGGCCCCAGCAGAACCGCCTGTTCGGCATAGCGCTGAGGACGGGCGCGACGACCTGCTTCGCCTTCATGGCAGCGATGATCAAACTTGGCCATGAGGCGGGCGTGTCGACGGTAGAGCTCGCTTTCTACCGCTTCTTCTTCGGCCTGCCGCCTTTGCTCCTGTGGATCGCGTGGAGCCGCAATGCGGGCGTGTGGCGGACGGAGCGGCCGAAGGCACATCTGTGGCGGGCGGCGGTGGGGCTTTCGACGATGGTCGTGGCGTTCAGCGCGCTCGGCTATCTGCCGCTCGCGGAGGCGACGACGATCGGCTTCGCGGCGCCGCTCTTCGCCGTCATGCTGTCGGCTTTGGTCCTGCACGAGAAGGTGGGACGGCATCGCTGGGGCGCCGTCGCTCTGGGGTTCGTCGGCGTCATGGTGGTGATGCGTCCTGAGGGCAGCCACCTGCCGCCGGTCGGGCTTGCCCTTGCGCTGCTGTCGGCGTTCGGAGTCGGCGTCGTCACCATCACCATCCGCCAGATCGGCCGGACCGAGGGCACGCAGACGACGGTGCTGTGGTTCAGCCTCCTCTCGATGGCGACGCTGGGGGTGCTGATGCCGTTCTACGCGGCGATGCACAGCGGCCGCGTCTGGCTGGTGCTGCTCGCGCTCGGCGGGTTCGGCGGCCTCGCCCAGCTCCTCCTCACCGCGTCGCTGCGCTACGCGCCCGTCTCGGTGGTGGTGCCGTTCGATTACACGCAATTGCTGTGGGCGGTGCTGCTCGGCTGGCTCATCTTCGCCGACCGGCCGCCGACCACCACCTGGGCCGGCGCAGCCGTGATCATCGCGAGCGGCCTCTACACCCTCTACCGAGAGCACAAGCTAGGGCGCGAGAAGGCGAGGGTGCCGGCGGTGTAGGGGGTTGACAGTTGCTGGTTTGTTCTCTATATGTACCTGTCCATCGATTCGCTCTTTGACATTGTGGATCTGAACAGCTCGCCCTCCCGTTGGCCCGGCGGAAGCGAGTGAGCGCCCACGCCAGTCACGCAAAACGCGCGGCCTGCCTGGGCGAGCGGGTGGCGGGCTCGTTACTCCCGGCCGATGAGGCGGCGGGCCATCGCGTCGGCGACTTCGGCGGGGTTGCGGCCGGTGGCGGCGCTTTCGGACCAGATGCGCTCGAGGCGGTCCGGGATCTGCTCGACGCGGCGGGTGACCCCTTCCGCGTCGTCGAGCTCCATATATTCGCAGGTGACGTTGATGATGCCGCCGGCGTTGATCACGTAATCGGGCGCGTAGAGGATACCGCGCTGGTGGATAAGCTGGCCGTCCCCGGGCGTGGCGAGCTGGTTGTTGGCGCCGCCCGCGACGATCGGCGCGCGAAGAGCCTCGATCGCCTCCTCGGTAAGAACAGCGCCCAGTGCGTTAG
>DASVVY010000169.1:0-22745 GCA_036386335.1 Allosphingosinicella sp.
TCGCTGGTCGGGCTGTACTGGATGAGCTCGTAGAGCGGCGTGCGCTTGACCACCTTGCCCGGCGTCACCGCGATGTTGCGGCCGATTTCGAAAGCGTCGGGCGTCGTATGGGTGAGCTGCCCCTTCGATATGTCCTGGAGCATGTTCTCCAGGCCCTTGAGCAGGCTCTCGCCCTTGGTCTCGAGCGCCCGCTCGAGGACCAGCGGGTTGGTCATCGCGAAGTTGGACGGCGACATCGCATCGACGAAAGTGCGGGTGAGGAAGCGCAGCTTCTCGCGCTGCTTGTCGTCCACCCCCTCGAGCGCGTCGACCGAGCCGAGCAGGCGTTCCGAGACCAGGATGTAGCTCTGACGGATCATGTCGAAGAGCGGGTTCTTCCGCCATTGCGGAGCGTTGAAGCGTCTGTCGCGGTCCGCCTTCTCGGCGACGTCCGTCCGCGGCGCCTCGACCCCCAGGGCGCGCTGCCAGATCGCCATGCCTTCGGTCCACAGATCGACCTGTTGCTGCGCGAGCTTCGCCGGATCGGGGAATGCGGCCATGAACGGCCATTGCGGCGCCTTGGGCGGGGCTTGCGCGGCTTCGCCCATCTGCCGGGCGACATGCTCCATCATCAGCTGCTGGGCGCGGCCCATCACCGACGTCCAGTGCTGCATGTCCTCCAGCGTCGGGAGCGGCAGGCTCGGGGGCGCCTTCGTCTCGCTGTCCTGCTCGGCCATGTCGGGAATCCTCTTGTCGCGTGGCGCCGATCTAGTGAACGCCGGGCCCCGCGAAAAGGCGCAGGATTCAGGCGGCGGCGCGCTCGACGAACCTGCGCTCCCGCTCGATCCAGGGGGCGATGCTGGGGCGGGCGAGGATGCGTGCCACATAGGCGCTGAGGCGCGGGTAGCGCTCGGCGCCGCAGGCCCAGCCGATATGGCTGAGCGTCCCGAACGGATTGGCGATGGCGATGTCGGCAAGGGTGAGGGAGTCGCCGACGAGGAAGCCCTCCTGCGGCACCACTCCCTCCAGATAGTCGAGCAGCGGCGGCATCTCCTCGCATTCCGCCTTCTCCGCCACCGCCTCGTCGCCGGGCCGGCCGAGCACGCGCGGCGCCACGAAGCGGTTGAAGAACATCTTCGATCCGCAGGCCATCAGCAGCGTGTCGGAGAATTCCTCGTACCAGATCGTCCGCGCCCGCGCCCGCGGCTCCGCCGGGATCAGCGGCGGCTCGGGATATTTCGCTTCGAGATAGTGGACGATGGCCGAGGAATCGGAGATGGCGAAGTCGCCGTCCCGAAAGCCCGGAATCTTGCGGAACGGGCTCGCCTCGAGGAATTCCGGGTCGGGGGCGCCCAGGCCGGAGGGCTTGAGCTCCAGCTCGACGCCCTTCTCCGCGCCGAAAGCCAGCACCTTGCGCACAAACGGCGACAGCGACGAACCGTAGACGATCATTACTCCATTTCTCCCGCTGAGTTTCGTTTCGCTACCAATAATCGCTCGGCCGTGGCGCGTCATCCACTTTGTTCAGCCGCCGAAACGAAGTCCGATCCAGAGCGTCCGCGGCGTCGCCCGCTCGAGGACGCCTTGGCCGCTGATGGCGGCGACGACGCGCTCGTTCCCGAGATTCTCCACGCGCGCTTCGAGCGCGATGCCGCGGCCGACGGGCCATGACGCCGCCGCGTCGAAAGTGAAGGCCGAGGGAATGCGCTGGCGATTGAGGTCATCCTCATACTGGCTGCCGGCGTAGCGTGCGGTTGCGGAGGCGCGGGCGCCGTTCGGGTCGTGCCATGCCACGGTGGACGAGAGGCTGTGCCGGGGCGTCTGGGCGGGCCTGAGGCCGTTCAGCGGCAGCGCGGCGCCGCTCGCCTCGACTTCGGCATCGACCCACGACCAGCCGGCGGACAGCGACCAGGCGCCGAGGCCGAGCCGCGCGTCGAGCTCAAGGCCTCGCGCGTCGATCGCGTCCAGATTCTGCCGCATCCGATATTCCCCGCCGGCGCCTACGAAGCCGACGCCGGGGAAGACGCCCGGACCGCGGCCGAGGGTCACGTTGGCGATGGCTCCGGTGAGGCGGTTGTCGAAGGCGGTCGCGCGCAGCTCCAGCCCCGACAGCGGCTGCCAGTCTATTCCCGCCTCGAACCCCTTCAGGCGCTCAGGCGCGTGGGCGGGGTTGGCGGCGGTCGCGTCGGGGCCGACCCGGAAGGGGCGGTAGAGCTCGTTGAGCGTGGGGAGGCGCCAGCCCAGATAGGCGGCGCCGCGCAGGCGCAGGCCGGCGGCGGCCCGCCATGCGAAGCCGGCGCGGCCGGTCGGCTCCCAGCCGGAGCGGTCGGGGTGGGCGGTGTCGGTGAGGGTCGTCGCGCTGGCGAGCAGCCGCTCGTGGAGGAAGCCGCCGCGGATCAGCCAGCGGTCGGCGCGGCCGGCTGCGGTGAGGGTGAGCGGGCCTTGAGTCCAGCTCGCCTCGCCGAATCCCCCGAGCGTCCGCGTCCGTCCGCCCGCAACCCGGCCGCGCGTCGCGGCTCCTGCGACGAAGGAATAGAGCTCGTGCGTCGCGCCTTCGGTGTCGCGCCAGTCGCCGCCGAGGCGCAGCTCGATGGCCCCGAGCCGCGGCCGCCATTCGGCGCGGGCGCCGAGCCCGGTCGAGGGGACGCTGTACTGCTCCGAGGTGCGCGTCACGGTGGCGCGGCCGGCCCCGACGCCGGCGAAGCTGTTGTAGAAATCGCGCGTCTGGACATAGGCGAGGGCGCTCCAGCGGTCGCCGACCAGCCGCAGCGATGCGTCGGCGCCTCGGGTGCGGATGTCGCTGAATTCGGTACCGCGCTCGCGCCGGTCGTCGAAGACGAGGCCGTTGGCCTGGAGTTCGACGCCGCGGCCGAGCGGCGCCACCGCACGCGCGGCGAGGCTGCGCTGATCGTAGGGGGAGGGGCGGTCGACGGGGCCGCGCTGCTCCTCGACGATGGGCACGAAGCCGTCCCCGCGCGCCCAGCTGCCGGAGACGGTGACGAAGCCGCCGCCCACGTCGGTGCCGAGGGCGGCGTGCGCGTCGAGGCTGTCGCGGCTGCCGTAGAGGAGGCTGCCGCTCGCCCCGCGCAACTCCGCGGCGCCAGCGCTCTCGAGCTCGATCGTGCCGGCAAGCGCGCCAGGGCCCCAGGCGCCGCTGCCGCCCCCGCGCGTCACCCGCACCTCGCCGAGGCGGCGCGGATCGTAGGCGGGCCAGCTCACCCACCCGCCGAACGGGTCGGTCTGCGGCACGCCGTCCAGGATCAGGAGCGCGCGGCTGGAGGCATTGCCGCCGAGCGCGCGCAGGGTCGCCCCCTGGCTTGTGGGATTCGCGGTCCGCGCGTCGGAGCGGCGGAAGAGCTGGAAGCCCGGCACGTCGCGAAGCACGTCCTCCAGCCGCGCCGTTTCCTCCAGCCGCTCGCGAGGGACGGTGACGGTGTCGAGCACCACCTCGCCCGCCGCGGCGCCGAGGCCGCGCCCGGTGACGACGATCTCCTCCTCCTGCGCGAGGGCAGGAGTGGCGAGGAGGGCGAAGGCGAGGAGGAGGAAGCGGGGCACGCGCGCAGCGATACCCTCTCCCTCAGGGAGAGGGTAGGGTGAGGGTGTTCAGATTTCGAGGAAAATTCGGAGAGGCCGTGCCGGCACGCAGAGTCCCTCTCCCCGGCGGGGAGAGGGTAGGGTGAGGGGGAGCGAAGCGTTCAGCGAGCGTCGGGCGTCCGAGAATTACCTCAAGGGCCGTACCCCATCACTCCTACCCATGAGGTGCCTGGCTCCGTCCCCCGGACCGAACCTCAGCGGCACCTCATCCCTCTGGGAGAGGGGATCTCACCTTCCCGAAGCGCGTCTGCGGGCGCGGTTGGTCTTCGGCGCCCCCGCAGCCCCGAAATTCGGGCGGCGGCTCTTCGGGCGGCGGACGCGGTTGCGGTCTTCGCCGCTCCGCTCGGCGCGCTCGACCACCGGCGGGCCGGTGCGGGTCGCCTTGATGCGGCCGGCTTCGGCGACGAAATTCTGCGGCAGCGGCGCGACTTCGATCCGCTGCTTGGTCAGCTTCTCGATGTCCTTGAGGTAGGCCCGCTCGTCCTCGGCGCAATAGGCGACCGCGACGCCCGCGGCGCCCGCACGCGCGGTGCGGCCGATGCGGTGGACATACTGCTCGGCGACGTTGGGCAGCTCGAAGTTGATCACGTGGCTGACGCCGGAGACGTCGATGCCGCGCGCCGCGATGTCGGTCGCGACCAGGATCTTCACCTTGCCGCCCTTGAATTCGGCGAGGGCGCGCTCGCGCTGCGGCTGGCTCTTGTTGCCGTGGATCGCGTTCGAGGCGATGCCGTTGCCGGCGAGCAGCTTCACCACCCGGTCGGCGCCGTGCTTGGTGCGGGTGAAGATCAGGACGCGGTCCATGTTGCCGCGCTCGGAGAAGCCGGCGCGCAGCATCATGGTGAGGAGCGCCTGCTTCTCGGCCTGCTGGACGAAGGTGACGTACTGGTCGACCCGCTCGGCGGTGGTCGCCGCGGGGGCGACCGAGACCTGCGCCGGGTTGGTCAGGTAGCGGTCGGCGAGCTCCTTGATCGTCTTCGGCATGGTCGCCGAGAAGAACAGCGTCTGGCGCTTCTCGGGCAGCATGCGGACGATCGCCTTCAGCGCGTGGATGAAGCCGAGGTCGAGCATCTGGTCGGCCTCGTCGAGGACGAGGATCTCGACCTGGCGCAGCGTCAGCGCGCCCTGCTCGACGAGGTCGATCAGGCGGCCGGGGGTCGCCACCAGCACGTCGACGCCACGGGCGACGTCCTGGCGGTTCTTGTTGAGCGAGGTTCCGCCGAAGACGGTCGCCACAGTCACGTGCGAGAAGCGGCCGTAGGCCTTCGCGCTCTCAGCGATCTGCGAGGCCAGCTCGCGGGTCGGGGCGAGGACCAGCATCCGGCACGAGCGCGGCTGCGGGCGCTTGCCGGCGGCGGCGAGGCGCTGGATCGAGGGCAGCATGAACGCCGCCGTCTTGCCGGTGCCGGTCTGCGCGATGCCGAGCAGGTCGCGCCCCTCGAGCAGCAGCGGAATCGCCTGCTCCTGGATCGGGGTCGACTGGCTGTATTCCTTCAGCGCAAGCGCCTGGAGGAGGGGCTGCGAGAGCCCGAGATTATCGAAAGACATTTTGTTTATTGCTCACATTCATGTGCGGCGCTCCCGCGCATGCCGTAGAGGCGCGCGGAAACGCGGCGGGTGTTGGGACCCCGCAAAAGTAGTCCTTTTGCGGGAACCCGTTGGCCAACCCGCGTGAAAAGGGAAGACTGGGAAGTTACGAAGCAGAGCCGGGGCGCCTTGGTGCGCCTGTTCACGCTGCATGGTGCTTCGCTGGAGGCGCATGTGGGGCAAAACGGGCCGAAAGTCAACCTGCGCGCTCGTGTTAGCGGCCTCCGCCCCTCTGCGGGGCGCGATATTCTCCCCTCCAGATGCCGCGCCACGCATCGGCCATGTCATTTCCACGCTTCACCACCGCTCGCTTGCCGGAGGGAGCCACGCTTGGTGCCCCGGCTGCGGCGCGTCTGCAGGCTTCCGCTCGCCGTCTCGCCGCCTGAGCCCTGCGAGGACTATTCAGCGCCCTTGTAGCCCCTTACGCTCCCCCCTCGGGCGAGAAAGAGGTGCGGGTGGCCGAGGGCGATTCGAGCGCGGCGAGAGGCTGGGACGGCAGCGGCTCCGACGCGGAGGCGCTGAAGCGCTACGCGCTGATCGTCGAGAGCATGACCGAAGGGGTCAGCCTCTCCACCGAAGACGGGATTATCGTCTACACCAACGCCGCCGAGGACGCGATGTTCGGCTACGCGCCGGGCGAGTTGGTCGGCCGTCACGTCTCCGAACAGAACGCTTACCCGCCCGAAGAGAATGCGGAGCGCGTCGCCCAGGTGATCGAGACCCTCACGAGCGAGGGGCGCTGGGAGGGCGTTTGGCACAACCGCCGCAAGGACGGCAGCCGCTTCCACACCGCCTCGCGCATCACCGCCGTCGATCTGGACGGCCGGCCCCACTTCCTCTGCGTCCAGCGCGACGTCACCGCCCAGCGCGAGGCCGAGGCCGCTCATCGCAAGAGCGAGGAGCGGCTCCAGCTCGCCATCGAGGGGACGGGCGTCGGCATTTACGACCTCGACCTTGCCAAGGGCGAAGGCTTCTGGTCCGACAGCGCCTTCCGCATGCTCGGCTACGAGCCGCCCGCGGACGGGCGCGCCAGTTGGCAGATGTGGCGCGACCGCCTCCACCCGGACGATGCCGAGTTCGTCCTCGCCGAGCATGTCCGCGCCGAGAGCACCGGCGACTTGCGGGTCGAGTTCAGGATCCGCCGCGCCGATACCGGTGAGACTCGCTGGCTCAGCGCCTACGGCCGGATGCTGCCGGGGCCGGAGGGCCCCCGCTCGATCGGCACCGTCCTCGACACCACCGCCCGCAAGGAGGCGGAGGCGGCGATCCGCGAGAGCGAGGCGCGGCTGCGCGTTGCCTTGGAGGCGGGGCGGCTCGGCTCCTGGTGGTTCGACGTGGCGGGGATGGAGGGTCGCTTCTCGGCCACCGCGGCGGCGATGCTCGGCCTCGATCCGGAGGTGCGGACCGCGAGCTATGAAGAGTGGCGCGCAATGCTTCACCCCGACGACCTCCCGGCCGCGGAGGAAGCCTTTACCGTGGTGCTGGCGGACTCGTCGCGGGCCTACGAGATCGAGTATCGGATCATCCGCCCCGACGGCGAGGTTCGCCGCCTCGAAGTGCTCGGGACCGTCGAGCGGGAGGCTCCCGGCCGCGCGGTTCGGGTGGTCGGCACCTTCAGGGACGTCACCGAGCTGCGCGCCGCGGAGGAGGCGCTGCGCGACAATGCCCGCCGCCTGGATCTTGCCGTCACCGCCCACGGCATCGGCATCTTCGACTGGGACGTGCAGACCGGCGCGGTCGTCTGGACCGGCCAGGAGGAGGAATTGTTCGGCCTGCCGCCCGGCGCGTTCGGCGGGCACATCAGCAACTGGGCCGAGAGCCTCCCTCCCGAGGAGGCGGAGCGGATGAACGCGCTGATGCGCCAGGCCATGGCCGAGCGGCGGGACGTGCTCGACTTCGACTTCCGCATCCGCCGCGGCGACACCGGCGAGCTGCGCTGGATCGAAGGCTCCGGCCGCATCCTCTACGCCGAGGACGGGACGCCGCTGAAGATGGTCGGCACCAATATCGACGTGACCGAGCGCCGCCACGCCGAGGAGCGGCAGCGGCTGCTGGTCAACGAGCTCAACCACCGGGTGAAGAACACGCTCGCCATCATCCAGGGGATCGCGCACCAGTCGTTCAAGGGCGGCGACCTCTCCGGTGCGGCGCGGGAGGCGTTCGAAGGGCGGCTGGCGGCGCTTTCCGCCGCGCACAACATCCTGACGCGGGAGAATTGGGAGGCCGCCTCGATCGGCCAGATCGTCGCCGACGCGCTCGGCCCGTACCAGAGCGCCCGCGTGTCCGCCGACGGCCCGGACATGAGGCTGCCGTCGAAGACCGCCGTTTCGCTCGCGCTGGCGCTGCACGAGCTCGCGACCAACGCCGCCAAATACGGCGCGCTCTCGGCTCCGGACGGGCGGGTGCGGGTCGCCTGGACCAGCGACGGCGGCCGGCTCGATCTCATCTGGGAGGAGCGGGACGGGCCGGCCGTGTCGCCTCCCGCGCATCGCGGCTTCGGGACCCGGATGATCGAGCGGGCGCTGGCGGCGGAGCTCGGCGGCGAGGCGCGGATCGAGTTCGAGCCCGCGGGCGTCGTCTGCCGCCTCACCGCCGCCGTTCCCGCCGTTCCGGCTCAGGCCGCCTGAGCGTCGTCCTGCGGCCCTTGGGCGAGCATCCGCTCCGCCTCCATCCGGTTGACCGCCCGCCCGAACTGCCACCCCTGGCCCTGCCCGCAGCCGAGCGCCGCGAGGCGCTCCGCGAGCGCGGCCGTCTCGACGCCTTCGGCGGTGACCGGGACGCCGAGGCTCTCCCCGATCCTGGCGATGGCGGTGACGATCGCGAGGCTTTCCGGCACCTTCTCCATCGTCTGGACGAAGCTGCGGTCGATCTTGATGCGGTCGAACGGGAGGGCGCGAAGGTTGGCGAGCGAGGCGTAGCCGGTGCCGAAATCGTCGAGCGCCAGCTTGACGCCCTGGTTCTTGAGGCTGGTGACGCTCGCCCGCGCCAGCGGGAGGTCGGCGAGCAGCGAACTCTCGGTAATTTCGACTTCGAGGCGGTCCGCGGGAAATCCGGTTTCAGTGACGATCTTGAGGATTTTGTGCGGGAGCCACGCGTCCAGCAGCTGCGTAGGCGAAATATTGACCGAGAGGGTGATGTCCTGCGGCCAGGCCTTGGCGTCGGACAGCGCCTGGTGGAGCAGCCGCTCGAACAGCTCGCCGATGAGGCCGATCTCCTCCGCGACCGGGATGAAGGTGTCGGGGCCCACGATGCCGCCCTCCGGCGGGTACCAGCGCGCCAGCACCTCGAAGCCGCGCAGCCGCCCGTCAGCGAGGTCGACCTGCGGCTGGTAGTGCGGCACGAACTCGCCGAGCGGAATGCCGCGCCGAAGGCCGATCTCGACGTCGCTCCGCCCCTTCAACGCCTCTTCCATGCTGTCGTCGAACCAGACGAGGCGGCTCCGGCCCTGCTCCTTGGCGGCGTGCATGGCGATGTCGGCGCGGCGGAGCAGCCCGTCGAAGTCCGAGCAATCGGCTCCGGCGGCGGCGAGGCCCACCGAGGCGCTGACGTGGATGGCGCCGCTCTCGCCTTCGAGCGGCTCGGCCAAGCGGCTGACGATCGCCGAGGCGACCTCGGTGGCCTCCTGGCGGAGGCGGATGCCGCCGGGCAGGAGCAGGCAGAATTCGTCGCCGCCGAGGCGCGCGCAAAGGCCGCCGCGCGGGGCCGCCTCCGCGACGGCGGCGGCGACCGTTCGCAGCACCCGGTCGCCCTCGGCATGGCCGTGGACGTCGTTCACGTGTTTGAAACGGTCGACGTTGACGACGAGCACGGCCGCGGCGCCGCCCGAGCGGCGGGTCTGCTCCAGCGCCCTGGGCGCGCGCTCGGCCAGCGCATGGCGGACGAGCAGGCCGGTCAGCTGGTCGCAGGCGGCGACGGTGCGGGCATGCTCCTCGGCGGCGACTCGGTTCTCGCGCTCGCTCCTCAAGTCGCGGAAGCGACGCCAGGCGAAGAGGATCAGGGCAACGTTGAGGAACAGGGCGGTCAGGGCAATGGGCTCGCTGCCGCCGCCGGCCTGGAGGAGGGCGGCCGCGGCGGATTTGAGGCCGCGGCTCCCGTTCTGGATGAGGAGGACGATCGAGGTGAGCGCGACGGCGCCCGTCAACAGGTCATTCCGTGCCGATGCGGCCGCAGCCATTCGCCTGCACTCCCGTTCCGCCTCCCACGGCCCGCGAAGTCACCCCTCCCAGCGCAGGCGGCGCCCCTTCTGACGAAGGCGGGTTAAGGCTCTCCTAAGCAGCGGCCGGCGCGGGGGGCCGGCAGCCCCTTAACCGGGGGTTCAGCCGCCGAAATCTGACGTTCAGCTTCGGGGGACGGGGCGGCCCCTCGCAGCGGCAGGGCGACGTTCCCGCGCCGGAACGTCCACTCGCCCCCACCCGTTGGTGAGGCGAACTGACTGAGGAGTATCGGTCGTGACCAGGATGTTTCTTCTCGCCGGCGCCGCGGCGCTGGCCTTCGCTTCGCCCGCGCTCGCCGACAAGGGCGGCAAGGGCGGCGGCCATGGCGGCGGCGGCAAGCCGCACGCGCAGCAATCGCACGGCGGCGGCGGGGGCGGCGGCAAGCAGGCCCGGCAGGGTGGCGGCCAGAAGGCTCAAAAGGCCCAGAAGGCGCACGGCGGCCAGGGCGGCGGCCAGTTCGCCAAGGCGCAGCGCCCGCAGAAGGCGGAGAGGCGCGCCTTTTCCGGCGGCAACGGCCACGGCGGCGGCTTCCGGGGCGAGGGTCCCAAGCGCGAGAAGATGGCGAAGCGCCAAGACTGGGCGAAGCAGGACCGCGGCCGCAAAGCCGAACGGCGGATGGAGCGCAGGGCGCCGGAGCGGGCCTATGCGCGCGAGCGATTCGAGGAGCGGCGCGACCGGTTCGAGCCGCAGCGCTTCCGCGAGGGCGAGCGCAGGGTCGCCTCCTACGGCGGCGACTGCCCGCCGGGTCTCGCCAAGAAGCATAATGGCTGCCAGCCGCCGGGCCATGCCAAGGAGCGCCTCGCGGTCGGAGAGCGGATCGAGCGGAGCTGGTTCAGCAACTACAACGTGCCGCAGACCTACCGGACCTTCTATCAGGACACGCCGGACTATCTCTTCCGCTACGACGACAGCGGCTACATCTACCGGATCGATGCCCAGCAGGACCTGATCAGCGGCATCATCCCGCTGTTCGGCGGCGGCTTCGCCGTCGGCCAACCGTTGCCCATGGGCTACGACATCTACAACGTGCCGTGGCAGTATCGGGACACCTTTGCCGACACCGACGATTATTATTACCGCTACGGCGACGACGCGATCTACCGGGTCAATGCCGGCTCGGGGGTGGTCGACAGCATCGTCAGCCTGCTGACGGGCGACCTTGCGGTTGGGCAGCCGCTGCCGGACGGGTACGACGTCTACAACGTGCCCTATCCCTACCGGGACGAATATTACGACACCGACGAGTCGCTGTACCGCTACGGCGATGGCGCCATCTACCAGGTCGATCCGCAGACGCAGATCATCCAGGCCATCGTGGAGATGCTGGTCTGAGGAAAATCGTGTCGCAACCGGAACGGCTGCTCGTGCGTAGTTCCGCCGGAGGCAAGACAATGCTCAGGAAGACGATCCCGGCCGCTCTGTGCGTCCTCGCAGCGGCCTGCGGCCCGGGCGGCGGGAACGGCAACAACGCCGCCGCTCCGGCCGCGCCGGGCGCGAACACCGCCGCCGCGGCGCAGGCGGGCAAGCAGGGCGGGCAGCCGCAGCAGTCGATCTTGCAGACCCTCTCGCAGTCGGAGGAACACGCGACGCTCGCCAACGCGATCAAGGCGGCGGGGCTGACCGAGACGCTGTCCGGGTCGCAGCCCTACACATTGTTCGCGCCCACCAACGCCGCCTTCGACAAGCTGCCGCCGGGGACGGTGAGCGCGATGCTCGCGCCCGACGCCAAGGGGCGGCTTGTAGGCCTGCTGACGCCGCACATCGTGCCGGGCACGGTGACGACTCAGGATCTCTCCCGCGCCGTCGAGCGCGGCAAGGGCAATGCGCAGCTGGCGACGGTGGGCGGGACCACGCTCACCTTCACCCGCTCCGGCGACACCCTGCTGATCGCCGACGGGAAGGGCGAGGCGCGGATCACGCGGCCGGACATGCTGCAGTCCAACGGCGTCATCCACAGCATCGATACGGTGCTCGCCCCCGAATAAGCGGGCCTGCACAGGATCTGCACACCCTTCGCGCTGCAATCGCACGGCCGCGGCATCACGCCTCCACCCCTACCGCCCATCCTGCTCCCGACCTCCAGCAAGGGGAGCAAGATGGAAGCCGCCTTACCCGCACTCGCGTCAGCCCGCGCACGGCGCTTTAGCTTCGTCCAGAAGCTCGTCCTCGCCATCCTGCTGATCGCGCTCGGCGACCGGTTGTTCTTCCGGCAGCACCTCGGCTCGACCGTCGGCCTGTACGCGCTCGCGCTGCTGCTTTCGGCGCTCTCCGCGCTGCCCGCAGTCCGGCGAAGCCGCGCCGCCCTCGCCGCCGCGGGCGCGGCCCTGCTCTACGCGGCGGCGCTCGGCGACGATCCCTCGCTGCTGGCGTGGGGCTTGTTCTGGGCGGCCGCATCGCTCGCCGTGCTATTGCCGAGGGTGGCGCGCTTCGACGATGGCTGGCGCTGGGTGCTCCGCCTCCTCCTCCACGCCCTCCTCTCGGCCTTCGGTCCGGTGCGGGACTGGCGCGTGCTCCGGCGGGCGCGGGTGCGAAGGGGGCCGTTCGGCCTGTCCCGCGCGGCGCGGCTCCTCATCATCCCCGCGGTCGGCAGCGCGGTCTTCCTGGCCTTGTTCAGCGCCGCCAACCCGCTGATCGGCCGAGCCTTCGCGCGCATCGATTTGGGCGTCGTGGTCGCCGGACTGGCGCCGCCCCGGCTGATCTTCTGGCTCCTCCTCGCCATCCTCGTATGGGGCCTGCTGCGCGCACCCCGATATCTGGTCCCCAGCGCCGCGCCGCGTGACGGGGGACTTGCCGCCCCGTCGCTCGCCCCCGCGTCGATCGCCATCTCGCTCCTCGCCTTCAATGCCATCTTCGCCCTCCAAAACGGGCTCGACATAACCTTCCTGTGGAGCGGCGCGCCGTTGCCGGGGGAGCTGACGCTGGCGGAATATGCCCATCGCGGCGCCTACCCGCTGATCGCCACCGCGCTGCTGGCCGCCTTGTTCGTGCTGGTGACGCTGCAGCCCGGCTCCGCGACGGCGGAGAGCCCGCTCATCCGGCGCCTCGTCTATCTATGGATCGGGCAGAACGTCCTCCTCGTGGCCTCGACGATGCTGCGGACGGTCGATTACATCGAAGCTTATTCCCTCACTCGCCTGCGCATCGCGGCGCTGGTCTGGATGGCGCTGGTCGCGATCGGCCTCGTGCTGATCTGCTATCGAGTGTGGCGCGCGCGGGGCGCGGGCTGGCTGATCAACGCCAATTTCGCCGCCGCCGCCCTGGCCCTCACCGGCTGCGCCTTCGTCGACCTCGGCGCGGTCGCCGCCCAGTGGAACGTGCGCCACGCGCGTGAGGCCGGCGGCGCCGGCACTCACCTCGACGTCTGCTACTTGCGCCAGCTCGGCCCCTCCGCTCTGCTACCCCTGATCGAGCTGGAGGGGCGGCGGCTGCCGGCCGACCTTGGCGCGCGGATCGCGTGGGTCCGCAGTGCCGCCCTGCAGGAGCTCGAGCGCAGCCAGAGCGACTGGCACGGCTGGACGTTCCGCAACCATCGCCGGCTCGGCGAGGCGCAGCGGCTCGCCGCCGCGCGGCGGCTGCCCCGGCTGCCGCTGGACGAGCGCAGCTGCGACGGCAGGCCGGTCGCGGTCCCTACCGCCGCTCTGGACAGCCGCTCCGGCGACATGTGAGATGTACGCGATGAGCCACAAGATCCTCGTCGTCGACGACGATGCCCATATCCGGCAGGTGCTCGCCTTCGCCCTCGCAAAGGCGGGGATGAAGACCAGCGAGGCGGCCGACGGCGAGGCTGCGCTGCGGGAAGTCGCGCGCGAGCGGCCGGACCTCCTCGTCCTCGACATCAACATGCCCCGTATGGACGGCCTTGAAGTCTGCCGCCGGCTGCGGGCCGAGGGGGACCTCCCGATCCTCTTTCTCTCCTCGCGCGACGACGAGATCGACCGGGTGCTGGGGCTGGAGCTCGGCGGCGACGATTATGTGGTGAAGCCCTTCAGCCCCCGGGAAGTGGTGGCGCGGGTCAGCGCCATCCTGAAGCGCGGCGGGCGGGCACTGGCCGCCGCGGGAACGCGGGCGCCGCTCAGCCACAACCGGCTGCGCCTCGACCCCGAAGCGTGGGAGGCGCGGTGGGACGCCGAGGAGGTGCCGGTCACCGTCACCGAATTCCAGCTGCTCCTGCTGCTCGCCAGCCTGCCTTCGAAGGTCTTCACCCGCGACGCGATCATCGACCGGCTGCACGGGCCCGGTTTTGCGATCACCGACCGCACGATCGACAGCCACATCCGCAACCTGCGCGCGAAGTTCGGAGCGGTCGGAGGCGAGGACCTGATCGAAACCCGTCCCGGAGTCGGTTACCGGATCGGCCGCTGCCTCGGCGAGGCGGCTTGATCCGCAGGTTCAAGGCGTTCGCCAAGCGGCACTGGCCTTCGCTGCGGCTGCGCACCATCCTCCTCCTGACCTTCCTCTTCGCCGCGGCGCTGCCGGGCTTCGGCGCCGTGTTCCTGCGCGTGTACGAGAACACCCTCGTCCAGCAGACCGAGGCGGAGCTGATCGCGCAGGGCGCGGTGATCGCCGCCGCCTACCGCGCCGCCTGGCCCGAACCCGCCGCGGAGCCGCCGCCGGGCCCACTACGGCCGGAGCGGCCGAGCATCGATCTCAGGACGCTGCCGGTGCTCGCCGCGCAGCCGGACGCGCTGCCCCCGCGGCGGAGCGCCGATCGCCGCGCCGCCCACGTCGCGGGCTTGCTCCAGCCGGTCATCGTCGACACCGCCCACTCGACTCTGGCCGCAATCCGCCTGCTGGACGCCTCCGGCACCGTCACGCTCGGTCGCCGCGATCTCGGCCGCAGCTACGCGCACCTGCCGGAAGTCGCCGCGGCCGCGCGGGGGGAGACCCGCACCGTCCTCCGCCGCCGGGGCGACTACCGCGCGCGCTATCCGCTGGAATGGCTGAGCCGTGCCTCGGACATCCGCGTCCACCACGCCCGTCCGGTGCTGGCGGGGGGGCAGGTCGTCGGCATCGTCATGCTGAGCCGTTCTCCGCGCGGGCTCTTCCTCGGCATCTACCAGGACCGAGGCAAGATCGCGCTCGGCGTGGTCCTGATCTTTCTCACCCTCGTCATCCTCGCCGGGCTGCTCTCGCGCGGCATCTCCCGGCCCATCGAGGCGCTGGGGGAGGCGACCCGCGGCGTCGCGCGCGGGCGCATCGCCGTCCCCGATCCGCCGCCGACGGCCGCGCTCGAGATCCGGAGCCTCTACGTCAACTTCGCGGCGATGGCCGATCGGATCGAGCGGCGCTCCCGCTACCTTCGCGACTTCGCCGCCTCGGTCAGCCACGAGCTCAAGACGCCGATCGCCGGCATCAAGGGTGCGCTCGAGCTGATCGACGAGCATCCGGAGATGACCGGAGAGGAACGCGCCCTCTTCCTCGGCAACGCGCGGGCCGACGCCGACCGGCTGTCGCACCTGCTGCGACGGCTCCTCGACCTCGCCCGCGCCGATATGGCCACGGCTCCGGAGGACGCGACGACCGACCTCGCCGGGCCGGCGGCCGCCGTCGCCGATGCGCACCGCAGCGACCGGTTTCGGGTCGAGACGAAGCTCGAGGGCCTCCCCTCCGTTGCGGCGCCCGCCGAGATGATCGAGGCGGTGCTGGAGACTCTGGTCGAGAACAGCCGTCAGGCCGGGGCATCCTGCGTGCGGGTGACGGGCGAGACGGACGGTGCCGCCGTGCGTCTCAGCATCGCCGATGACGGGCCCGGGATTCCGGAGGCGGACCGGGAGCGGATCTTCGAACCGTTCCACACCGGCCGGCGGAGCCAAGGTGGATCGGGGCTGGGGCTGTCCATTGCCCGCTCGCTGCTGGCGTCGGTCGGCGGCACGATCGAAAGCCGCACCGCCGAAGCAGGGGCACTGTTCGAAATCTCGCTGCCGGCTATTCGAACTCGAGGATGATCGCATCGACGGCGAGGCTCTCGCCGGGCTTCGCCGCCACCGCCTTCACAATGCCGGTTTTCTCCGCCCGCAGGATGTTCTCCATCTTCATCGCCTCGACGACGGCGAGGGGCTGGCCGCCTTCGACCCGGTCCCCCTCCTTGACGTGAAGGGCGGTGAGCAGGCCGGGCATCGGGCAGATCAAGAATTTGGAGAGGTCGGGCGGCACCTTCTCGATCATGTGCCGGCTGAGCTCGGCGATGTGGGCGGGAAGGACGTCCGCCACGTGGGACGCGCCGCGGGCGGTGAGCCGCCACTGGCGGCCGCGGCGGGCGATCTGGACGGTGCGGCTGCGGCCGTCGATCGTCGCTTTGAACCGACGCTGCCCGGGCTGCCAGCGGCCGATCAGCTCGTGCGGCTCGCCGCCGCCGACCGAGGCGAGCTGACCCCCCTCGTAGCTTTCGAACCGCACGCGGTGCTCCCGCCCGGCGAGGCGGACGATCCGCTCCGGCGGCGGCCGCACCGGCTCGGAGAGCTGGCCGCTGATGGAGCAGGCGCGGGCGTCCGTCTCCCGGGCGGCGAACGCGGCGACGACCGCGAGGTCGCGGATCAGCTGATCGTCGGCCGGGGCGCCGGCGAAGCCCTCGGGATATTCCTCGGCGATGAAGCCGGTGGTGATCGCGCCGGCGCGGAACCGCGGGTGCTGCATCAGGGCGGAGAGGAAATCGACATTGTGGCCGATGCCCTCGATGACGAAGTCGTCGAGCGCCTCGATCTGACGGTCGACGGCGCCCTCGCGGGTCGGCGACCAGGTGACCAGCTTGGCGATCATCGGATCGTAGAACATCGAAACTTCGCCGCCTTCGAAGACGCCGTCGTCGACCCTCGTGACGCCCGCCTCATCGCGCGCGGCGGCGGGGGGATGGTAGCGGATCAGGCGGCCGGTCGAGGGAAGGAACCCGCGATACGGGTCCTCCGCATAAACCCGGTTCTCGACTGCCCAGCCGTCGAGCCGCACGTCCTCCTGCTTCAGCGGCAGGGCCTCCCCCGCCGCGACCCGGATCATCAGCTCGACGAGATCGAGGCCGGTCACCTCCTCGGTGACCGGATGCTCGACCTGGAGCCGGGTGTTCATCTCGAGGAAGTAGAAGCTCTTGCCGGTGGGATCAGCGCCGGAGACGATGAGCTCCACCGTACCGGCGCTGTAATAGCCGACGGCGCGGGCGAGGGCGACGGCCTGCTCGCCCATGGCGCGGCGCATCTCCGGCGTGACGAAGGGGGAGGGCGCCTCCTCGACCACCTTCTGGTGACGGCGCTGGATCGAGCATTCCCGCTCGCCGAGGTAGAGGATGTTGCCGTGCTGGTCCCCGATCAGCTGGATCTCAATGTGGCGTGGGCTCTCGATGAACTTCTCGATGAAGACGCGGTCATCGCCGAAGCTGGAAAGGCCCTCGCGCTTGGTCGCCTCGAAGCCTTCGCGCACGTCCTTCTCCGACCAGGCGAGGCGCATGCCCTTGCCGCCGCCGCCCGCCGAGGCCTTCATCATCACCGGGTAGCCGATCTCGGCGGCGATCCGGACGGCGTCCTCGGTGGTCGCGATGTCGCCGAGAAAGCCGGGGACGACGTTCACCCCCGCTTCCTTCGCGATCTTCTTCGATTCGATCTTGTCCCCCATCGCCGCGATCGCGCCCGGCGGCGGCCCGATGAAGGCGATGCCCGCCGCGTCGAGCGCGCGGGCGAAGCTCTCGCGTTCGGAAAGGAAGCCGTAGCCGGGGTGGACAGCCTCGGCGCCGGTTGCGCGGCAGGCGTCGAGGATCAGCTCGGCATTGAGATAGCTCTCAGACGCGGGGGGCGGTCCCAGACGCACCGCCTCGTCCGCCATCCGCACATGCGGCGCCCGCGCGTCGGCGTCGGAGTAAACCGCGACTGTGGCGATGCCCATCTTCCGCGCGGTCCGGATGACGCGGCAGGCGATCTCGCCCCGGTTTGCGATCAGGATCTTCTTGAACACTAACTCACCTCGCGCGGCGCTGGCGTTGCAGGTCCCAACGGCACATGGCCACCATAAAGAAATATGTGCCGACGGCGGCTACCAGGCTGCCAAGCATGTGCAAATTGCCGGTCCGCAAATAAACGCCGCCTCCGATAAAGCACCAGATGAACAGCTTTGGTAAAACTGCTTGCCGAGCAGCCAAGAACCAGAGCTTGCTCACTCCGCCGCCTCCTCGAGCGGCGGCATGTTGTGGCCGAGGAGCTTCAGCACTTCGCCGGCGGCGTCGACCAAGTTGGTGCCTGGGCCGAAGATCGCCTGGACGCCGGCTTCTCGTAGCATGTCGTAGTCCTGCGCCGGGATCACGCCGCCGACGACGACCTTGATGTCGGGGCGGCCGAGCTCGCGGAGCTGGCCGATCAGCTCGGGGACGAGCGTCTTGTGGCCCGCGGCGAGGCTTGAGGCGCCGACCACATCGACATCGCGCTGGACGGCGAGGCGGGCGCTTTCCTCCGGTGTTTGGAAGAGGGGCCCGGGAACGACGTCGAAGCCGAGGTCGGCAAAGGCGGAGGCGACGAGGTTCGCGCCGCGGTCGTGGCCGTCCTGGCCCATCTTGGCGACGAGCAGGCGCGGCTTGCGGCCGAGGCGGTTTCCCACCGCCTCTACGCCCGCCTCGGCCCGTTCCCAGGCGGGATCACCTTGATAGGCGCCGCCGTAAATGCCCTTCACCGGCTCGGGAACGGTGTCGTAGCGGCCCCACGCCTCCTCCAGCGCGGCGCTGATCTCCCCGAGCGTCGCGCGGGCGCGTGCCGCTTCGACGGCGAGGGCGAGGAGGTTGGACTGCAATCCTCCCTGGGACGGGGAGGGGGACCAGGCGGAGCCTGGTGGAGGGGGCCCGGACCCCGATGCGGCGGAGACGTCGGCCCCCTCCGCCGCTTCGCGGTCCCCCTCCCCGTTCCGGGGAGGAGCGTTGCGCGCGGCTTTCGTCAGCGCCTGCAGGGCGGCGCGGCATCGCGCCTCGTCCCGCTCCCGCCGGGTGCGTTCGATCCGCGCGATCTGGCCGGTGCGGACCTTGTCGTTGTCGACCTCGAGGATGTCGATCGGCTGCTCGTCGGCGAGGCGGTAGCGGTTGACGCCCACGATCACCGTCTCGCCTCGGTCGATCTTCGCCGCCCGCTCGGCCGAGGCTTCCTCGATGCGGCGCTTGGGCATGCCTTCTCGCACCGCGGCGGTCATCCCGCCCATCGCCTCGACTTCCTGGATCAAATCCCAGGCCTTGTCGGTGAGCTCCTTCGTCAGGCTCTCGATGAACCAAGACCCGCCGAGCGGATCCGCAACGTTGGTGATGCCGCTCTCCTCGGCGAGGATCAGCTGGGTATTGCGGGCGATGCGGGCGGAGAACTCGGTCGGAAGGGCGATCGCCTCGTCGAAGCTGTTGGTGTGGAGCGATTGCGTGCCGCCCAGCACGGACGCCATCGCCTCGATCGTGGTGCGGACGATGTTGTTCCACGGGTCCTGCTCGGTCAGCGACACGCCGCTGGTCTGGCAGTGGGTGCGCAGCATCAGCGACTTGGGGTTCCTGGCGCCGAAATCGGACATGATCCGGTGCCAGAGGGTGCGGGCGGCGCGGAGCTTGGCGATCTCCATGAAGAAGTTCATGCCGATGCCGAAGAAGAAGCTGAGCCGTGGCGCGAAGGCGTCGACCTCCAGCCCCTTCGCCTGCGCGGCGCGGACATATTCCATCCCGTCGGCGAGGGTGAAGGCGAGTTCCTGCACCGCCGTCGCCCCGGCCTCGAGCATGTGGTAGCCCGAGATCGAGATCGAGTTGAAGCGCGGCATGTGCGCGCTCGTATAGGCAATGATGTCGGCGACGATCCGCATCGACGGCTCGGGCGGGTAGATGTAGGTGTTGCGGACTGCGAACTCCTTAAGGATGTCGTTCTGGATCGTGCCGGTGAGCTGGTCCTGCGCCACCCCCTGCTCCTCTGCGGCGACGATGTAGAAGGCCATGACGGGGAGGACGGCGCCGTTCATCGTCATGCTGACGCTCATCGTGTCGAGCGGAATGCCGTCGAACAGGATCTTCATGTCCTCGAGCGTGTCGATGGCGACGCCGGCCTTGCCGACGTCACCGGTGACTCGGGGATGGTCGCTGTCGTAGCCGCGGTGGGTGGCGAGATCGAAGGCGACCGAAAGGCCCTTCTGCCCCGCGGCGAGGTTGCGGCGGTAGAAGGCGTTGGACTCCTCGGCCGTGGAGAAGCCGGCATATTGGCGGATCGTCCACGGCCGGCCCGTGTACATGGACGCGTACGGGCCGCGGGTGAAAGGCGGGAAGCCGGGGAGGCCGGGGTCGATCCCCAGCGTGTCCTCGGCGCTGTAGAGGGGGTGGACCTCGATCCCTTCCGGCGTGTGCCAGACGATGTCCTTCCGCTTCACCTCCTTCGAGGCGGCGGCGCTCCACTCGGCGCGGGTCGGTTTCACAGGCTCAGTCATCGGCACCATCCCTCCTCTCCTTACGGAGAGGATACGGAGCCTTAGCGGCTTTGCCGCTTAGGCGGAGTTGGTGAGGGGTTAGAGCGTTTTCGATGAGGGCGGAACCCCTCACCCCTAACCCCTCTCCCACGGGGAGAGGGGAATGGTTCAATGGTCCCCCTTCGGGCTCTCCATGATCTCCGTCAGCACGCCGCCCATGTCCCTGGGATGGATGAAGAAGATGAGAGTGCCGTGGGCGCCGATGCGGGGCTCGCCGAGCACCTTGGCGCCCTTCCCCTCGAACCAGGCCTTTGCTTCGTGGATGTCGGGCACTTCGTAGCAGAGGTGGTGTTGCCCCCCCGCCGGGTTCTTCGCGAGGAAGCCGTGGATCGGGCTCGCCTCGCCCAGCGGCTCGATCAGCTCGATCTGGGCGTTGGGCGCGTCGACGAAGCAGACCTTGACCCCCTGCGCCGGCAGGTCGAACGGCGCGCGGATCAGCTCCGCGCCCATGACGTCGCGATAGAAGGCGAGCGACTTCTCGATCGACGGCGTCGCCACGCCGACATGGTTGAGGCGGCCGAGCTTCATGATGCCTCCCTGAGGCCCAGGTTGAAGAGGAGGTCGAGCGCGACCAGGGCGACGACGATGAGGCTGAGGACGTGGAGCGCGAGGAGGAAGTTGAATTTGCCGCCCCCGGCCTCGCGGCTGTGGTAGGTCCGGTAGACGGGCAGGCGGCCGGTGCGCAGGCCGCGACGGATGCGCAGTGCGATGAGCGGAACGAGGGCGAGCGCGACGAGGCCGACCAGCAGGTTCTCCGGCGAGGTCGTCAGCACGTCCGCATCCTCGTCTGGCCCCCGGCCTCACGGACATAGCGATTGCCGCTGCGCACGTAGCGCTCGACGAAGGAGTCCGAGCCCGAATAGGCGATGTCGAAGGAGCGGCCCTTGACGACGTTGGCGATCCTCCCCTCGATCCGCGTCGCGTCCGCCTCATTCTCCTGCGCGCCCTCGTCGCTGTAGACGAGCGGGATCTTCGCGAGCACGATCGGGCCGGTGGGGCCGAGCTCCGTCAGGGTCAGGATGCTGCAGGTATAGCCCTGCCACGTGCCGCCGCCGGCGACGGAGATGACCGGCCGTTCGCCGAAGCGTCCGCTCACCGTCCACTCGCCCAGGTTGCCGGACGAGCCGGCGCTCACCGCCGGGACGAAGCTTCTCGCGACCTCGAACCGGTCCGCGGAGGGCCGCAGATAGTGGATGGCGAGGTGGCCGGGGCTCGCGTGCGCCGCGTCGGGCGCCGAGCCCTCGCTGATCAGCACCGCGCGCGACGGGGTCCACAGCAGGCGCCGCGGCTCGAACCGGACCCGCTCTCCCTCGATCTCGGCGATCGCCGCGCCGCGCTGACCGAAGGCCGCCTCGAAGGCGCGCGTCACCTGCTCGGGCGCCGGCAGGGTCAGCACGTCCGGCAGCGTCGGCGTCTGGATCAGATTCTCCTCGGCGACGATGTCGGGCAGCGCGGCCCGATTGGTCGCTTCGACGGAGTCGGACCCGCCGCGCGCGTCCCTGCCGACCCAGACTCCGATCCCCGCCGCGACCGCTACTCCGGCCAGAGCGGACCCGGCGTAGATCGCAATCCGCCGCCGATCCCGCCTCGGTGCTTCAGGGGCGGCGAGGGGAGCGCCGTCCAGCAGGCGCCGCTTCTCGGCCTCGAATTCCTGGTCGGTAAGCGCCCCGCTCTCCCGCAGCCGCTGGAGCCGCTCGAGCGCATCGTACCGCTCGGTCAACGGCTGAAATCCCGAAGACGCGATGGGCTCACGCGATCAACCCGCGAGAAGAGCGATGCCGGCGATTGTGAAGCACGCGCCGAGGATCGCCGCCCCGATGTTGCACGCAATCACGCACCAGAATGAAAACGGCTCCGTCCTCCGCCGATATGAGCCTAACCGGCCGACCGCAGTTCCGCTCTTCAGCTCGCGATAGGTGGCTCGCGAACAATGAATGGCAAAGAATCCCCCTCCGAGAACGAACAGCAATCCGTAGTGGGGGTCCGTCACAGCGGGATATTGTCATGCTTCTTCCACGGATTCTCGAGCTGCTTGTCGCGCAGCTTCCTGAGGCCGAGCGCGATGCGGCGGCGGGTGGAGTGGGGCATGATCACCTCGTCGATGAAGCCCTTCGAGGCGGCGACGAACGGGTTGGCGAACCGCTCCTCATATTCACGGGTGCGCTCGGCGATCTTCGCGGGATCCCCGATGTCCTTCCTAAAGATGATCTCGACCGCGCCCTTGGCGCCCATCACCGCGATCTCGGCGGTCGGCCAGGCGTAGTTCAAGTCTCCGCGCAGGTGCTTGGAGGCCATGACGTCGTAGGCGCCGCCGTAGGCCTTGCGGGTGATGACCGTGATCTTGGGTACTGTGGCTTCGGCATAGGCGAAGAGCAGTTTCGCGCCGTTCTTGATGATGCCGTTATGCTCCTGCGCGACGCCGGGGAGGAAGCCGGGGACGTCGACGAAGGTGACGATCGGGATGTCGAATGCGTCGCAGAAGCGCACGAAGCGGCCGGCCTTCTTCGAGCTGGCGATGTCGAGGACCCCGGCGAGCACCATCGGCTGGTTGGCGACGATGCCGACGGTGCGGCCCTCGATGCGGCCGAAGCCGGTGATGATGTTCGCCGCATGCGCCGGCTGGATCTCGAAGAAGTCGCCCTCGTCGAGCACCTTCTGGATCAGCTCGTGCATGTCGTAGGGCTTGGCGGCGCTGTCGGGGATGAGCGTGTCGAGGCTGTCCTCCCGGCGATCCCAGGGGTCGTGGCAGGGCCGCTCGGGCAAATCGTGGCGGTTGGACAGCGGCAGGAAATCGAAGAAGTCCCGGGTGGCGAGCAGCGCCTCGATGTCGTTCTCGAACGCGACGTCGGCCACGCCCGACTTGGTGGTGTGCGTGACGGCGCCGCCCAGCTCCTCCTGGGTCACCACCTCGTTGGTCACCGTCTT
>DASVVY010000170.1:0-18771 GCA_036386335.1 Allosphingosinicella sp.
GCGCCCTCAATCCTCCAGCCGTACCCACGTCGGAGCGTGGTCGGAGGCTTTCTCGCGGCCGCGATAGTCCTTGTCGACTCCGGCATCGAGCAGGCGGTCGGCGGCCATCGGGCTGAGCAGGAGGTGGTCGATGCGGAAGCCTGCGTCGCGCTGCCAGCAGCCGGCCGTATAGTCCCAGAAGGTCCAGACCGGCCCTTCCGGGTGGCGCGCGCGGATCGCGTCGGTCCAGCCCTGGTGGAGGATGCGGCGGAAGGCGGCGCGGCTCTCGGGCTGCATCAGCGCGTCATGGGCCATGGCGCGCGGGGAGAAGACATCCTCGTCGGTCGGGATCACGTTCCAGTCGCCGGCGAGGACCACCGGCCGCTCCTCGGCGAGCAGCGCCAGCGCATGCTCCCTCATCCGCTCCATCCAGGCGAGCTTGTATTCGAACTTCTCGGTGCCCACCGGGTTGCCGTTGGGGAGGTAGATGGAGGCGACCACCACCCCGTCCGCCTCGGCCTCGATGTAGCGGCTGTGGGTATCCTCCGGATCGCCGGGGAGCCCCATCCGGCGCAGCGTCGGCGCGGCGCCCGGCCGCAGGACGGCGACGCCGTTGAAGCCCTTCTGGCCGTGCCAGATGCCGTCATAGCCGGCGGCGCGTATGTCGGCGATCGGGAAGGCGTCGTCGGCGCATTTCACCTCCTGGAGGCAAAGAAGGTCGGGCTTCTGCTCCTCCAGATATTCGATCAGCCGCGGCAGGCGGGCGCGGATGCCGTTGAGGTTGTAGCTGACGATCTTCACCCGCTCAGCCCCGCACCCGCCGCGCGGTCCATTCCGCCACGACGGCGGCGAGCACTTCCAGCGGGACGTCGCCATTGCCGAGCACGGCCTGGTGGAAGCCCTTGATGTCGAACCTGTCGCCGAGCTTCGCCTTGGCTTGCTCGCGCAGGCGGACGATCTCGTTATGGCCGATCTTGTAGCTCGCCGCCTGGCCGGGCCAGACGATGTAGCGGTCAATCTCGCTCTCCGCGGCGATCGGGTTCAGCCCGACATTCTCGGCGAAATAGGCGATCGCCCGCTCGCGGCTCCAGGCCTTGGCGTGCATGCCGGTGTCCACGACGATGCGGGAGGCGCGGTAGAGAAAGGACTGGATCCTGCCGATCCTTCCCGCCGGGAAGTCCCGGTACATGCCGATCTCGTCGGCCAGCTGCTCCGCGTAGAGGCCCCAGCCCTCGCCATAGGCGGGGATGCCGAGGCTGCGGTGGAGGAGGGGGATGTTGGGGTCCTCGAGCACGGTCGAGCCCTGCCAGAGGTGGCCCGGAATGCTCTCATGGTAAGTGAGCGTCGGCAGCGCCCATTTCGGCCAGATGCGGGTATCGACGAGGTTGATGTAATAGGCGCCGGGCCGCGAGCCGTCGAGGCTCGGCCCTTCCGCATAGCCGCGCGGCGCGCCGAGCTCGATCGCCGGCGGCACCCGCTTCACCTCCATGGGCGAGGTGGGGACGGTGCTGAAATAGTCCGGCATCCGAGCCCGCACCGCCGCCATCTGCGCCCGAAGGTCGGCGAGCAACTGGGCGCGGCCGGGATCGGTGTTCGGGTAGAGGTAGCGCTCGACCTTCCCGAACGCCGTCAGACGCGCGCCGACGCCCCCTTGGGTCAGGCCCTCGGCGCGGAGCAGCGGATCGGCTTCGGCGCTGAGCTCCGCGACCTGGCGCAGGCCGATGGCATGCGCCTCGTCCGGCGAGAGGGTGGTGCTGGTGTGGTAGCGAAGGCAGGTGCGGTAGAAGCGCTCGCCGTCGGGAAGATTCGAGGCGCCGACCGGCCCGGGACGCGACCGGAGCCGCTCCAGCAGCGCGATCTGCCGGTCGAGCGCGGCGGCGACGGGCCCGTCCACGATCGCCGCCGCCTGCCGGCCCCAATCGCCCGCAATGCCCTTCTCGCGCGTCCGCCGGACCAGCGACTGGACCAGCCCGGCCTCTTCCCCGCGCTCGCCGCGTAGCGTGCGGGTTTGTGCGAGCGCCTTCTCCAGGATGACGCGCGGCGGCACCACGCCGCGCCCGGCGTCCGCCTCCGCCCGCTCGCATTCATAGCCGATGTTGGTGGCGAACTGGCTCAGCCGCGAGAGATAGGCTTCGGCGTCCCCCGCGCCCTCCACCTTGTGCTGGCTGTCGAGGAAGTCGGGCACATCCTGGTAGGAGCCGGTGAGCTGGCTCAGCACATAGGGAACAGGATAATTGTAGCCGGCGATCCCGCCATAGGGGAAAGCGGAGGCGTCGCGGATCCGCTCGCCGATCCATTCCACCGTCGCCAGCCGCGCGCGATCCTGCGGGGAGAGCCGGGTCTCGTCGACGGCGGCGAGCTGCGGCAGCGCCTCGATGAGCGGGCGGTAGAGGCCGAGCCGCCCGTTTGGCGAGGAATCGTTGAGCCGCCGCCGCAGCCCGGCGCGGGTGCCGGTGTCGAGGCCGAGATTGGTCGCGAGCTCCGGCGACGCCTGCAGCATCGCCTCGAAGATGCGGTCGTAGAGCGCGCGCGCTGCCGCGGCCTCGCTGCCGACGCCCGCGGGCGCGGTGGCGCAGCCGGACAGAGCGAACGCGCCGGCCGCCCCGGATGCGAGCAGGAAATGGCGGCGGTCGAGCGCGAGCATGGTCACAGCGCCTTTTCGTAGATGCGGTAGACGCGGTTCACGTTGCTCTCGATGGCTTCGGCGATGGAGATCATCGGGCCGTTATCCTCGAGGATCCAGCCGACCTCGGCGCGCGAGATGCCGTAATGGCCGGTGCCGGCGCGGCGGATATATTCGATCATCATGAAAGCGAGCTGGCTCGCCAGCCGTGTCCCGTGGAGCCGCTTCACCACCCCCATCAGCGGCACGCGCCCCGCCGACGGGCGCATCCGCCGCAGCCGCCACAGCAGCCTAGCCCAGCCGAACGGGAAGAGGCTGCCGCGCAGGTCGCGGAGGAACTCGTTGATGTCGGGAAGCGCCATCATGAAGGCGACCGGCTCGCCGTCATATTCGGCGACGAGGATCATGTCCTCGAGCACGATCGGCTTCAGCTTCTTGCCGGCAAAGGCTTTCTCGCTCTGGGTGAGCGGGATGAAGCCCCAATTGTCGGACCAGGCGTCGTTCAGGATGCCGAGCAGCAGCGCCGCCTCGGCTTCGAAGCGGCTCTTGTCGGTCTTGCGGATGCGGATGCGCGGGTTCTTTTCGCCCATCTCGACGATGCGCTGGACCAGCGGGGGGAAGGGGCCGGTGACGTTGAGGTCGTAGGTGAACAGGTCCTTCGCCTTCGCGTAGCCGGCGGCCTCGATCCAGCCTTCGTATTCGGGCCGGTTATGACCCATCATCACCATGGGCGGATGGTCGTGGCCCTTGATGAGCAGGCCCGGCTCGTCCCAGATCGACAGGCTGAACGGGCCCATCGCGCGGGTCATTTCCCGCCCCCTCAGCCACGCCTCGGCCCGGTGGATGAGTGCCGCGGCGACGTCCGCGTCGACGGCCTCGAACATCCCCCACTGGCCGATGCCTGCGCCCATATGCTGCTGCACGAGCTTGTCGACTTGGCCCGAGATCCGCCCGACGGGCTCGCCGCCGCGCTCCGCAAGGAACAGGCGCGCCTCGGCATGTTCGAACCAGGGATTGGTGCGCGAGTCGATCAGGCCGTGGACTTCGGTCTTGAGCGGCGGGACCCAGTTCGGATCGTCGCAATTGAGGGCGTAAGCGACGTCGACGAAGGCCTTGCGGTCGGCGGCGTCCTCGACCGGCCGGATGGTGAGCTCACTCATCCCGCGTTGCTAGCGCGTCGTTACGGCCTTGTCTCGCCCGTTTGGCCTTATCAAAGCGGCGGCGCATTCATTGAAAATGAAGAATGTTGGCGCACAACTTGCGTTTGTCGCTGATCGAAGGTGGGACTCGTCGGCATGTTGAAGATGATGCGCGCGGTGCCCGGCACCGGGCAGGACTCCGTATCGCCAAGGGAGAAGCAGGAGTCGGCGGCGGCAGAGGAGCTGCGCGCCATCGCAGCGCGGCTGTCCAGCGTCGCTCAGGGGATGACGGGAGGCCCGCCGACGCACGCGATCGGGCCTGAGGTGGTCGCGGCGATGCTCGCGGCGCGCCGCCTCCGCGACCGCCTGTTCAGCGAGGGGCTGTTCACCGATCCGGGTTGGGACATCCTCCTTGCCCTCTATGCCGCCTACCTCGACGGCACCGGGCTCGAGCCGGCGGCGCTCTATCAGGCGTCGGGCGTGGCACCGGGGGCGGCGCTGCGCTGGCTCGACCTGCTCGTCGAAGCGGGCCTTATCGTGCGCGGATCCGACCCGCTCCACCGGAGGCGGCTGCGCATCGCCCTCACCGAGGCCGCGGCCGATCGGATGCGGCACTACCTTGCGGAGATCGCCGATCCGTTCTCGCTTTAGGAAGGGATCAGAAGCCGCGGCGCAGCGGGGTCTGCAGGATGCGCTGCAGGACCGCCGGATAAAGCGGCCGCTCGAACTCGACGCCCGCGGCATCGCTGCCGGCCCAGGCGATGCGTCCCTGCCACGATTCGATGCCGGGGAGCTTCAGCCACACCACCGTTCCGTCCGGAATCCGGCCGCAGCCTTCGATCCGGCAACCGTGGGTCGAGATGTTGACAACCCAGGTGGTGAACCAGTTGCGGCCCTGCTCGCGCAGGCTCGCCCCGAGCGCCGCCGGGAATCGCTCGGCGCCGCGCGGGTGGCGGGCTTCGTCGAAGCCGATCTCCGCCGCTATCCGCATGGCGGCCTCCAGGAGCGCCGCGGCTCAGCCATGGACCTTGTCCGACACCGTGTTGAACGTGTTCTCGACGCTGTTACCGAGGGCCATGTAGCCGCCCATCGCCGCGACCGCGATCAGCGCCGCGAGCAGCGCATATTCGATTGCCGTCGCGCCTCTGGCATCGGCCGCCAGTCTTCGGAGCATGTTCATCGGCGACTCCCGTGCGGCACTGCCGCTGGGCGAGCCTAGCCGCGCCAGGGTTCACAAAGGGTTTAGGCGGCCGGCACGGACCCGCTGCGCAAACCCACCTTTTAGACCTTCCGCGACCACATTTTGGCCGTAAGCTTTTGCGAGGGTGGCGGCATGGGGGTTGGTGACAAGAGGAAGCTGCGTCTCACTGCCCGCGGCTTCGCGGAGTAGAGCTTTGATGTCGAGAATTCACCTTTCCATCCTTACCGCCGCCGCGGCGGCTCTCGCCCTGCCGGCGGCGCCCGCTGCGGCGGCGCTCGGGCCGGACGCGCCGCTGTGCACGGCCGGGTCCAGGCGTCCTGCAGTGCTGGTCAGCGTGACCGGATTCAAGAACCGCGTCGGCCGGCTGCGCGTTCAGCTTTACGGCAACAATCCGGCGGATTTCCTCGCCACCGGCAAGAAGCTGCGCCGGATTGACGTCCCGGTGACGCCGGGGGGCGCGATGAACGTCTGCGTCGCGGTGCCGCGGCCGGGCGTATATGCGATCGCGGTCCGCCACGACGCCGACGCTAACGGCAAGTCCGGATGGAACGACGGCGGCGGCTTTTCGAACAATCCGAAGATCACGCTGCTCGACCTCAAGCCGAGCCTGCGCGAAGTCGCATTTCCGGTCGGCAACGGGGTGAAGCCGGTGCGCGTAGTCCTCAATTACCGGCGGGGCCTCACCATCGGCCCGATCGCGAGCAACTGACGCAGATGCCGCGGGTCGCCCTCCTCTCCAACCCGCGATCGACCGGCAACCGCGCCATCCTGCCGCGGGTGAGGAGCTTCTGCGCGCAGCATTCGGACATCTTCCACTACGAGGTCGAGCGGGTCGACCAGATCGGCACCGCGCTGCGGACGATCGCGCGGGTGAAGCCCAAGGTGCTCGTCATCAACGGCGGCGACGGCACCGTGCAGGCGGCACTGACCGAAATTTACAATGGCGAGCATTTCGGCAACCAGCCGCCGCCGGTGGCGGTGCTGCCGAACGGCAAGACCAACCTCATTGCCCACGATCTCGGCGCGAACGGCGATCCGATCGCGGCGCTGGAGCGGGTGCTGGAGATCGCCCGGTCCGACCTGGACACGCACATCGTCAACCGCGAGCTGATCGCATTGTCCGGCGGCAGTCCGAACGGCAAGCCGGTGCTCGGCATGTTCCTGGGCGGCGCGGGCCTCGCCGACACGATGCTCTATTGCCGGCACAAGCTTTACCCGCTCGGCCTCCCGAACGGGGTCGCGCACGTGCTGGCGCTGCTGCTCGGGCTGGTGACGATGGGCATCGGCCTCACCGCGAGCTTCCTGCCGCCGCGGCCGGGCCAGCTCAAGGTCTCGGTGCTGCGCCGGGGCGAGCTGCATGGCCGTTTCGCCTTTTTGATGGTGACGACGCTGCAGAAGCTGCTGTTCCACGGGGCGATGCCGGGCGCAGGGCAGCGCACCGGGGCGATGCAGCTGCTGATCATCGAGCGCAGCCTCCGGGCGCTGCTCGGCGCGTTCATCGCCGCCCTGCGGGGAAGGTTGGGCCGCAGCCATCTGAACGGCGTCCACCTCGAGCGGGGCGACGAGATCCGGATCGAGGGCGAGCGGTCGAACGTCATCCTCGACGGCGAGCTGTTCGAGGCGGCGGAGGGGCGGCCGATCGTCCTCACCCCGACCCGGCCGGTGCCGTTCCTGCGCCTCGCCGTCTGAGCGGCGCTCTTACCTGAGAATCGTAATCCGCGCCGCCCGGGCCTGGTCCGGCACGGTGAAGCGCAAGGTCGCTGCGGCGGCGTCGGTGCGGACCGTCTGCGTCCGTTTCCCGAGCGTCACCCGTGCCGGGCCCTCCCATCCGTGCACCGTCACGGCGATCTCGCGCCACCACGGCTTGAAGCGCCCCTCGCGCGGCGAGAAGTCGATCGAGAGGCCTTGCGGTGTCGTCGTGCAGCGGACGGTCTGGCGGGCAAACTGGCCACGCTCGTATCCCATCGAACGGCCGTCGTCGGTGTAGATGGTTCCGCTGCACTCGGCGCCGGGATAGACGTCGAGGGACAGCGGGCCCTTCGGCGTCTCGGCCGTGCTCTGGACCAGCGGCTGGCGCGGCAGGATGGTGCCGGCGCGCACGTAGACCGGAAGCGTGTCGAGCCGCGGCGTCAGCGTGACGACGTCGAAGCCGGAGCGGGGCTGGGCGACGGCGGCCTGCGAGGCGGACTGGATCGTCTGCTCGCGCTGGTCGCCCGAACTGCGGACGGGAAGGCCCGTCCAATATTCGTACCAGCCGCCGGCGGGGAGGCAGACGTCGTAGCTCTGCGGCGATTCCGGCTTCGGCGATGCTGCGACCAGCAGGGAGCTGCCGACGGTGAACGTCATGCTCTGGTCGCATGGTGCGCTGAGCGCAGCCGGGTAATCGTAGAAGAGTGGGCGCATGATCGGATCGCCGGTCCGTGCATTCTGGTCAGCGACGGCGTAGAGATAGGGGAGGAGGCGGTAGCGCTCCTCGATGTAGCGGCGGCGGACGGTGAGGTGCTCGGGCCCGTCCACCCACGGCTCGGCGCGCGGCGTGTTCTTGGCGGCGTGATTGCGGAAGACGGGCGTGAAGGCGCCGACCTGGTACCAGCGGGTGAGCAGCTCCGGGCTCGGCCCACCGGTGAAGCCGCCGATGTCGGCCCCGGCGTAGGAGAAGCCGGAGAGGCCGAGGTTGATGAGCTGGTGCACCGAAAGGCGCAGATGGTCCCAGCTGGCATTGTTGTCGCCGGTCCAGGTGACCGAATAGCGGTGACCCCCCGCGTAGCTGGCGCGGGTCATGACGAACGGCCGCTCGTCCGGCCGCAGCCGCCTCAGGCCCTCGTAGGTCGCGCGGGTGTTGAGCATGCCGTAGACGTTGTGGACTTCGGGATGGGAGGCGTTGCGGCTGGCGAAGCCGTCGCCTTCGATCCGGTGCACCGTGCCCAGCGGCATCGTCTTCGTCGGAGTCTCGAACAGCGCCGGCTCGTTCATGTCGTTCCAGAAGCCGGCGACACCGTCCTCGACGAACCCTTTGTAGAGCCCGCCCCACCAGCGGCGGCTGCGCTCGGTGGTGAACTCCGGAAAGGCGGACGGTCCGGGCCAGACCGGGCCGATAAAGACGGAGCCGTCCGGATTGTGGACGAAGTGGTTGCCGGCGAGGCCGGTATCGTAGGGCGTGTAGCCCTGGTTTGGGGCCGCGGCGATGTGGAGGTCGGTGATGGTGACGAGGTTGAGGCCGTCCCGCTTCAGCTCGCGCACCAGGCCGCGGAAGTCCGGAAATGCCCTGGTGTCGACGGTGAAGGGGCGGTTGCGGTCCTGGAAGTCGATGTCGAGCCAGAGGACGTCGGCGGGGATCCTGTCGCTGCGCAGGCGACCCGCGATCTCCCGCACCTCCTGCGCATTCATGTAGCTGTAGCGCGACTGCTGGTACCCGAGGCCCCAGAGCGGGCTGAGCGGTGCCTTGCCGGTGAGGTCGGTGTAGCGGCGCACCACCTCGCGGGTGGAAGGGCCGGCGATCAGGTAATAGTCGATGGGCCCGTCGGGGCCGCCGAAGGCGATCGTCTCCGCGTCCCGGTGGCCGAAGTCGAACCAGGTCCGCCAGGTGTTGTCGAGGAGCAGGCCGTAGCTGCCGCCTTCGCCGCCGGCGGCGATGAAGAAGGGGATCGACTTGTAGATCGGGTCGGTGCTGCTCGAGAAGCCGTAAGCGTCGGTGTTCCAGTCGACATAGCTGTGCTCGCGCCGGTCCAGGCCGCCGGTCTTGTCGCCGAGGCCGAAGATGTGCGCCGCCTGCGGCAGCCGCTTGCGAAGGGTGAAGGCGCTTCCGTCCACGCTCAGCGGCTCGGCGGCGTCGGCGGCGATGACGCGCCCCTGCAGGTCCTCGACCGAGAGACCGCCGGTCGCCGGATCGACGCGGACCCGCAACGCGGCGGTTGAGAAGCCGTCGGCGGATGGAGAGACCCGGAGCGCCTGCGCCCGCACCTTCTCCGGCACCGCCCAGCTCGCATCCTCGGGAAAGCGCCCGTCTCGGGCGACGCGGACGCGCAGGATCTGGTCGGTGAGCGCTGTGACCCGGGTGACGAACTCACCGCTCCGGACTTCGACCCCGTCGGCGCGGGCGGAGACCGCGGCGGAGGCCGCGGGGGCCGGCTGGGCGGCGGCGAGGGTGGGGGAGAGGGCGACGGCGGCGGCCGCCGAAGCCATCAGGGCGGAGCGTTTCCAGATCGTCATTTCGGGCCAATGCGCTAAGAGCGCGTCGATGACCAGCCCCCCCTCGCTCAGGGACCTCGTCGCCGCGGAACTGGCCGAGCCGGTCGACCCGCGGGTCGGCGCGATGGCCGCAGCGCTGGCCGCCCGCTACGCGAGTGCGGCGCGGGCGGTGCTGTTCTATGGATCGTGCCTGAGGCAGCGCGAGTTCGAAGGGCTGATGCTCGATTTCTACCTGATCGTCTCCGATTACCGGGAGGCGTACGGGAAGAGGTGGCTGTCGACTGCGAACCGGCTTATCCCGCCCAACGTGTTCCCGTTCGAGCATGAGGGGCTCGCCGCCAAATATGCGGTGCTGAGCGAGGCGGATTTCCTGCGGCTCAACGGACGGGACACTCTCTCGGTCTCCGTCTGGGCGCGCTTCGCGCAGCCCTCGCGCCTGGTGTGGAGCGCGGGAGCCGAGGCCGCGGAGCGTGCCGTGGAGGCGGTGGCGGGAGCGGCCCCCACGCTCCTGTCCGAAGCGCGGCCGCTGTGGAGCGGAGGCGATCCGCTCGACCTCTGGCGCTTCGCCTTCTCGCTCACCTACGCCGCCGAGCTTCGCGCCGAGCGGCAGGGGAGGGCGTCCTCGGTCGTCGAGGCCGACCTGGACCGCTATCGCCGTTTCACCGAGCCGGCGTTGCAGGCGACCGGTTTCGACCTGTCGCGGCCGGTTCCGGAGTCGGAGCGGCGGCAGGCCCGCCGCCGCTGGGCGAAGCGGCGCAGGGCCGGAAAGGCGCTCACCGTGCTCCGCCTCGTCAAGGCGAGCGGCACCTATGCCGGGGGAATCGACTATCTCGCCTGGAAGATCAACCGCCACGCCGGCACGAGGATCGAGATCCGCCCGTGGCAGCGGCGCTGGCCGCTGGTCGCCGCCCTTACCCTGCTGCCGCGGCTGCTGAAGCGGGGGGCCATTCGCTAGCGCGCCGCGACAGCGCCGTCGCCACGGCGTCGGAAAGGCCGGAGACGGTGAAGGGCTTCCTTAAAATGTCGTAGCCGCTGAGGTCGTCGGCATCGCCGGCCTCGCCGACATAGCCGGTGACGAACAGCACCGCGATCCACGGCCAGCGCCGCGCTGCCTCGCGGACCAGCTCCGGCCCGGTCATCTCCGGCATCATCACATCGGTGATGATCAATTCGATCGGCTCGCCCCGCTCCAGCACCGCCAGCGCCTCGGCGCCGCTCGCGCAGGCGATCGGGCGGTAGCCGAGCTCCTCGAGAGCGCCCATCGTCGCCCGGCTCACCCGCGGGTCGTCCTCGACGACGAGGATGCTGGTCCCCTGCGGCGCGCTCTCCACCCCTGCGTCGAGCCGCGGGTCGATCGCGCCCGCTTCGCCGGCCTGTGCGCCCTCGGCGGCGCGGGGCAAATAGAGCGACACGGTGGTGCCGGTGCCCACAATAGACTCGAGCGTGACGTCGCCGCCCGACTGGCGCGCGAAGCCGAAGATCTGGCTGAGGCCGAGGCCGGTTCCCTTGCCGACCGGCTTGGTGGTGAAGAAGGGCTCGAACACCCGCTCCATCACCTCCGGCGGCATACCGGCGCCGGTATCGAAGAGGCTGATCCGGACATAGTCGCCGGGCGCCAGCTCCCCCGGCTGGGCAGGCGGAATGGTGACGTTGTCCACCGCGATCTCCAGCCGGCCCTGGCCGTCCATCGCGTCGCGGGCATTGACCGCCATGTTGAGGATCGCATTCTCGAGCTGGTTCGTGTCGACCCGCACATGCCAAGCGTCGGACGGGAAGCGGGTGGCGACGGTGATCCGTTCGCCGAGCGAGCGGTCGAGCAGGTCGAGCATGCCGTCGATCAGCGAATCGACCGCGATAGACACCGGCAGCAGCGGCTCGGCGCGGGCGAAGGCGAGCAGGCGGCGGGTGAGGGCGGCGGCGCGGGTGGCGCCCTCCATCGCATTATCGAGGTGGAATTCGACCTCGCGCTTCGGTCCGCGCAGCTTGCGCTTGGCCAAATCCAGCCCGCCGACGATGACCGCGAGCATGTTGTTGAAGTCGTGCGCGATGCCGCCGGTCAGTTGCCCCACCGCCTCCATCTTCTGGACCTGGCGGAGCTGCGCTTCGGCGGCCGCACGCTCCGCCGCCTCGGTCTGCAAGCGCTCATTGGCGTCCGTGAGCTCGCGGGTCCGTTCCCGCACCGCCTCTTCCAGCCTCTGGGCGCGGCTCGCCTCGCTATCGGCCTCGCGCAACGCCTGCAGGCGCTCGTTCACCGCTCGGTAGGCGAGGGTGCCGAGGACGATGGCACCGACGCCGATCAGCACCGCCAGCCAGCCCAGCCACTTCGTGAGCTCGTCGGCGCGGTAGCCCGACACCCGCGTCGCGGCCATGCGGGCGCGCAGGTCCTGCCGCTCGGCGCCCGCGATCTCGCCCAGCTTCGTGCGTATCGCTGGCCCGGTCTCGGTCTGCCCCGCCTGATAGAAGAGGGAGAGGCCGCCGCTGCCGCGCTTCGCCCGCGCCGCAGCCGCTGCCCCAACCAGCTCGCCGCCGCGCTTCCCGAACATCTCCCGCAGCTCACCGACCCGGGCGAGCTGCTCCCCGCTGCCGCGGACCAGCCGCTGCAGCTCGTCGATCTGGCGCGCGGCTCGCCGCCACTCGGCATAATAGAGGGCGCCCGTCTGCGGCACCTCGTCGAGCACGTAGCGGCCGAGCGCGGCTTCGGAGCGGGCGATGGTCGCGTCCACCGTGCGGGTGAGCAGCATCACGTCGTAGCTGTGCCGTTCGAGTGCGATCGCCTCGTCGCGCGCGCGGTTCGAGGCGGTGACCATCACCATCAGCGCGATGAGCAGCATCGCCGCCAGCACCGCACCGGCGCTGGCCACGGCTCCCCGCCAGGCGCCCCGCGGCCGCTCTTCGGCCAGGGCGTCGGATTCCTCGCCCGCCATGGGAGGGAGCCTAATGGAAGCGCAAGAGCGTGGAAAGGCGGTTCACCGCGCCCAGCGATTCGCTTCGGCGCGGAAATCCCGGCTCAGGCGAGGTAGCCGATCGCCCGGCCCGCGGCTGCGAACATCCCCAAGATGTCGCCGACCTGCTCGTCGGAATGGTCGGCGCAGAGCGAGCAGCGCAGCAGGTACATGCCGGCCGGTGTCGCCGGGGGGCGGGCCATGTTGACGTAGACGCCCGCCTCGAGGAGGGCCTGCCACATCCGCACCGTCGTGTCCTGGTCGGGCAGCAGCACCGCGATGATCGCCGACTGCGCCTCCGGCGTCGCCAGATCGAAGCCGAGCTCGCGCAGGCCGCGGTGGAGGCGGCGGCTGTTCTCCCACAGGTGCTGCCGCTTGTTGCCCGCATACATGAGCTTGCGGATCGACGTGGCGGCGGTCGCAACCACCGACGGCGGCAGCGAGGCCGTGAAGACGTAGGGGCGGCAGACGAGGCGCAGCACCTCGAATTTCGGGTGGTTCGATACGACGAAGCCGCCGACCGTGCCGACCGATTTGGAGAAGGTACCGACCACGAAATCGACCTGATCCTCGACTCCGGCCTCCTCGAAGACGCCGCGGCCGTTCGCACCGAAGAAGCCCATGCCGTGCGCCTCGTCGACCACGACCATCGCGCCGGCCGCCTTGGACACGGCGACCATCTCCTTCAGCGGCGCGATGTCGCCGAGCATCGAGTAGACGCCCTCGAGCACCACCAAGCGCCCGCCTTCCGCCGGCAGGCGGCGCAGGCGCTTCTCCAGATCCTCGACGCTGTTGTGGCGGAAGCGCACGATCTGGGCGTCGCCGAGCTTGCAGCCGTCGTAGATCGAGGCGTGGCTGTCGGCGTCGAGGATGATGTAATCCTCCTTGCCGGCGATCGTCGACATCAGCCCGAGATTGGCCTGGTAGCCGGTCGAGAAGACCATCGCGTGGGCCGTCCCGTAAAATTCCTTCAGCGCCTCCTCGACCTCCCGGTGGCCCTGATAGGTTCCGTTGAGGACGCGGCTGCCGGTGGTGCCGGATCCGTAGGCGTCGAGCGCATCCTTGCCCGCCTGGACGACGTCGGGGTCGAAGGTCATCCCCATGTAATTGTAGGTGCCGAGCAGGATCGTCTCCCTGCCGCGGATGATCGCCCGGGTGGGGGAGAGGACCTTCTCCATGACCAGCCCGAACGGATCGCGCACGCCGGTGGCGAGCAGCTGCTCGCGCTCCTCGATGAGCGCATCGAACTTCGAGAACAGGTCGCGCCCGTGGGAGGGGGCGACCGCCGTCTCGTCGGCAGGATCCATCGGCGTGCGTGCGGCTTCGGTCATGCCGAAATCCTCCCCTGCGGTTGCAGGGGAGGGGGACCGCCGAAGGCGGTGGAGGGGCAGCGGAGGCGTAGCCGGAGCTGTGAACCTCGCGTCGCTCGGCCCCTCCACCGCGCTACGCGCGGTCCCCCTCCCCCGGAAATCCGGGGGAGGATTGGTGTCATGTCCCGCCTCACCCCTCGTTCCTCAGTCGCTCGACCGCGTCGACGAGTTGACCGACCGTCTCGATCTCCGCCTGCATGTTCATCGTGATGAGGATGTCGAACTCGTCCTCGATCGCGGCGACGAAATCCATGACGGTGAGGCTGTCCCACTCGAGATCGCCGGCGAAGGTGGTGGCGTCGCTCAGCTCGACGCCCTTCTTGTTGAAGGGCTGGATCAGCTCTGTCACCTTGGCGAAGGTCTCGTCTCTGTCGGTCATGCCCGCGTCCTTATGGTCCGCGGGTGCCTGTGCCAAGGAAATTGGGCGGCACGGTGGCGCCTGCGCGCCGGGCGGCGGGTCAGCCGAGCCAGCCCGCCTCCCGATACCAGTCCGCGGTTGCCTGGAGCCCCGCCGGGGTGCGGATCTCCGCTTGCCAAAGGCGGGGAGGGGGGCGGCGCTCGGCGGCGACCGTCCAGTCCGGGTGGCAAAAGTAGCCGACGCGGTCGGCGGTGAGCTTGGCGCGCTTGCGGCGGACGAGCCGGTCCAGCGCGGAGGCGACGCGGAGCGCGGGCTTCGGCATGGACAGCGTGAGGGCGCGCCTACCGTAGAGCCGACCCAGGGTGCGGGCGAAGTGGCGGTGGTCCCAGCCGCCCTCGCGCCCGTCGTCGGGCTCGTAGGTCTCGGCCCAGCTGTCGGGGTCGTCGAGCACGCGCAGGACCAGACGGCACAGGTCCTCGACGTGGATCAGCGAGAAACGGCCCTTGGGCGGGAGGGCGACGATCCCGCGGCGGGCCATCCTGAACAGCTCCAGCGTCTCGCGGTCGCCCGGTCCGTAGACCGCCGGCGGCCTGACGATCGTCCATTCGAGGCCGGAGGCGGCGACCAGCCGTTCGGAGCGCGCCTTCGACCAGCCGTAGGCGGAGAGCTCCGGCTCCCGCGCGGCGAGCGAGGAGATGTGGATGAAGCGGCGCACCCCGGCCTTTCGAGCGGCGTCGATCATGTTGGCGGTCCCGCCGACGTTCACCGTCTCGAACTCGGCGCGCGACGCGTTGATCAGTCCGGCGATGTGAATGACGGCGTCGGCGCCGCTGCACAGCTTGACGAGGGTCTCGGGCCGGTCGAGCGTCCCGTCGACCCAGGCGATCTCGTCCTCCGGCGGCTTCCAGCCGCGGGTGAGCGCCCGCACGTCATAGCCCTCGGCGAGCGCGAGGCGCAGCAGGTGCTGGCCCACGAACCCGGTCCCGCCGGTGACGGCGAGGGTGCGGATCTTGCTGTGGGATCTCGTCATCGGGAACCGGTTCTCACAGGGGCGACCAGTCGCCCTGCGGCGCCTCCTCCGCCTTCCGGTCGGTCCCAAGGTGCCGGATCAGCGCGTCGAGCACCGCCTCGGCGCCCGCGCCGGTTACCCCGGACAGGCGGAACGGCCGCACGCCCGCCTCGGCCTCCAGCTCGTCCGAGAGGGCGTCGAGCAATTCGTCGTCGAGCGTGTCGGCCTTGTTTAGGGCGAGCACCTCGGGCTTGTCGGCGAGGCCTTCGCCATAGGCTTCGAGCTCGTCGCGGACGGTACGGTAGGCGAGGGCCACGTCCTCGATATTGGCATCGACCAGGTGGAGGAGGACGCGCGTGCGCTCGATATGGCCGAGGAAGCGGTCGCCGATGCCCGCCCCTTCGGCGGCGCCCTCGATCAGGCCGGGGATGTCGGCCATGACGAATTCGCGGTCGCGGTGGCGCACCACGCCGAGCTTGGGGTGCAAAGTCGTGAACGGATAGGCGCCGACCTTCGCGTTGGCGTTGGTCACCGCGTTGAGGAAGGTGGACTTGCCCGCGTTGGGAAGGCCGACAAGGCCGACGTCGGCGAGCAGCTTCAGCCGCAGCCAGACCCACATCTCCTCGCCCGGCCAGCCGGTGCCGTGCTGGCGGGGCGCGCGGTTGGTCGAGGTCTTGAAGCTGGCATTGCCGCGGCCGCCGTCGCCGCCCTTGAGCAGCGCCACCCGCTGTCCCGCCTCGGCGAGGTCGGCCAGGACATGCTCCTTGTCGTCGGAGAGGATCTGCGTGCCCACGGGGACCTTGATGAGGAGGTCCCTGCCGCCCGCGCCGGTCCGGTTCTGACCCGATCCGCCGGTGCCGCGGGGCGCCTTGAAATGCTGGGTGTAACGGAAATCAATCAGCGTGTTGAGGCCGTCCACCGCCTCGAAGACGATGTCGCCGCCCTTGCCGCCATCGCCGCCGTCCGGTCCGCCATATTCGATATACTTCTCGCGCCGGAAGCTCACCGCGCCAGGGCCGCCGGCGCCCGAGCGGATGAAGATCTTGGCCTGGTCGAGGAAATGCATGGCCGCGATCTAGGGACAAGCGCCGGGAAAGCAAACCGCCGCCCGTGCCGCGGCGGCTATTTCACCGACGCATCGGGCGGCAGGCCGAGCTTCTTGTAGAGCTCGCGCCGCCCCGCCTTGTCGCCCTCGATGATCTTGTGCGCGAACTCGGCCACGCGCAGCGCGACGTCGCGCGGCACCACCACCACGCCGTCGCCGTCGGCGACGATCACGTCGCCAGGATTGACGAGGACGCCGCCGACCACCACCGGCCGGTTCACCGACTCGATCTCGTTGCGCCCCGGACGAATGCCGCGGCCGGGCCTGCGGAAGTAGAGCGGGATCTCCTCGGTGATGATCTCGTCGGTGTCGCGCGCGGTCGCGTCGGTGATCACGCCGACGGCGCCGGCCAGCTTCCAGCCCATGATGTTGTTCGAGCCGATCGAGCCGACGTCGGCATCCGGCGCCTCGTCGATGACGATCGCGGTGCCCTTGCGGATCAGCGCCGCGAACGGCTCGGAGGAGAGCTCGTTGTACCAGCGCCCCTCCCAGCCGCGGAAGTCCTCGTAAGAGCGGCCTCCGCCTGCCGCGGGGCGCTGCGTCGGCACGTAGCGGGCGGTGACGGCGATGCCGACGAAGCGGTGGGTGAATTTCTTCGGGTCCTTCCACAGCGCGTGGATCTCCGGGTCCATCAGCCCGACATTCTGGAGGCCGGCGAAGTCCATGCCGTCGGTGACGTCCGCAACCCGCAGGCCGTCGAAAGCCTTCAGGATGCGCTGGTCGTCCTCGGCCGAAAAGGTGCGGGTCGGGATGAAATTCCTGCCCGATCGATCGACCGGCTGCGCCGCGGCGGGTGCGGCGGCGAGCAGGGCGGCGAGGGTCGCGGCAAGGGCGGCATGGTTCATGGACGTTCCTCCTGTGGCGATTGCCGGGGGTCGAGGCCGTAGAGGCGCAGCAGATGGCCGCGCGCCATCTCGCGGGCTGCGTCCGGCGGGAGGCCCAGCGCCGCGCCCAGCGGTCCGCCGAGCAGCGAATCGCCGATCGCGGTCAGCACCAGCCAGAGCGTCGTCTCCGGCACCGGACGGTCCTCGTGGCCTTCGCCGAGCCTTTGCACCAGGCCGTGAATCGCGGCCATGATCGGGTCGAGCGCGTCGCGATTGCCGGAGAGTATCATCCACGCCGCCAGCGCGCCGCCGCCCTCGCGGCCGAAGGCGTCGAAGGTGCGGTCGACGATCTCGCGCGGATCGGCCTCGCCGTGGCGGGCGCGCGCGACGGCTTCGGCGATTCCGGAGACAACCCTCTCTCCGATATGGCGCGCGAGCGCCGCCTGCAGTCCCTGCGCGGATCCGAAATGGTGGAGGAGGTTGGCGTGGGTCTTGCCGACCCGCGCCGCGACCGCTTTCAAGGTGACGGCCTGCGGGCCCGACTCGAGCAGCAGCGCCCGCGCCGCCTCGACGGCGGCGGAGCGGCTTTCCTCCGGAGTCAGGCGTTCACGAGCTATTGACATGGATGTCAGTAAAGGCCACTTCAGTCCCGGAGATACAGCATGGCGAGCGCTGCGACACCCTTGGATCTGACGATCACGCCGCGCGACCGGCGTTTCGGCCGCGGTGCGCGCACCGAACGCTGGTGGCTCGGCGGCGATCCCTACGGCACCGCTTTGTACAACGCGCTCTCAGCGACCTTCCCGAAGGGCGAGGCCTATTTCGTCGAGAGCGTCCGCGCCTTCCGCGACGGCGCCGATTCGAAGCTCGCCGCCGAGATCAAGGCCTTCACCACCCAGGAGGTGATGCACAGCCGCGAGCATGTCGCCTTCAACCGCCGCGCGCTCGAGGCGGGCTACGACCTCTCCAGCCTCGAGCAGCGGGTGGACGATCGCCTTGCCGTGGTCCGGGATCGCCACCCGGTCGTGAACCTCGCCGCGACCATGGCCCTCGAGCATTTCACGGCGATGTTCGCGCACGAGCTCTTGCGTGACCCGCGCCACCTCGCCGGGGCCGATGCCGAGACGGCGGCTTTGTGGCGCTGGCACGCGATCGAGGAGATCGAGCATAAGGGCGTCGCCTACGACACCTGGCTCCACGCCACCCGCGGCTGGCCGCGCTTCAAACGCTGGCGGGTCAAGTCCAAGGTGATGCTGCTCGTCACCCGCAACTTCCTCGTCGATCGCACGGCGGGCTCGCTCGAGCTCCTCTGCCAGGACGGGATCACCGGGCCCAGGGCTTGGGCGCGCCTCTTCTGGTTCGCGTTCGGCCGGCCCGGGATGATGCGCAAGGTGTTCGGCGCCTGGGCGAGCTTCTTCCGCCCCGGCTTCCACCCATGGAACCACGACGACCGTCCGCTCATCGCCCAGGCCGAGCGGCAGCTCGAGGCGCGCGCGGGCGCTTGAACTGGAGCCTGATCACCTCTTACTGAACCGCTCATCCTGAGTAGGGACTGAGCTTGGCGAAGGCCCGTATCGAAGGACCGTCCTTCGATACGCCGCTTCGACGTTGCTCAGCGGCTACTCAGGATGAGCGGTGTAGTGGAAGCTGATCATGCGCTAAGCGGCCATCGCGACTGCGTCGGTCTCCGCGTCCGCTTCCGTCAGGTCCAGCTCGAACAGGCGGCACGGCGCCGCCTCGCCCCGGCCGGCGCTGTAGCGCTGGGTGACGATCCCCGTCGGCCGGAAGCCGAGCTTCTCCAGCACCCGTCCGGAGGCGGGATTGTCGACGAAATGGCCGGCGCCGATCCGCCGCATCCTGAGGCCGTCCCGTGCCAGCGCCAGCGCGGCGCGGCCGGCCTCGGTCGCATAGCCGAGGCCCCATGCGCGGCGGGCGATCCAGTAGCCGAATTCGATCTCGCCGTCCGGCCGGCGGCCGAAGCCGACCGAGCCGACCAGTTGCGGCGCGCCCGGCGTCCGGCGGAAGACCAGCAT
>DASVVY010000171.1:0-32880 GCA_036386335.1 Allosphingosinicella sp.
CGTAGCCGCTGATCTCGAAGTCCTCGTAGGCGTAGCCGTCGATCGCCTCGGGGCGGCGCTTGATCGTCAGGCGCGGGAGGGGGCGGGGCTCGCGGGTGAGCTGGAGGCGCGCCTGGTCGAGGTGGTTCGAATAGAGGTGGCAGTCGCCGCCCGTCCAGACGAACACCCCCGGCTCCAGCCCCGCCTGCTGCGCCAGCATGTGGGTGAGGAGGGCGTAGCTGGCGATGTTGAAGGGCACGCCCAGGAAGACGTCGGCGCTGCGCTGGTAGAGCTGGAGGTTGAGCCGGCCGTTCGCGACCTGGGTCTGGAACAGGCAATGGCAGGGGGCGAGCGCCATCTTGTCCAGCTCGGCCGGGTTCCAGGCCGAGACGATCTGGCGCCGGGAGGCGGGGTCGCGGTTGATCAGCGCGACGAGATTGGCGATCTGGTCGACGTGGCGGCCGTCCGGCCCCTCCCAGTCGCGCCACTGCTTGCCGTAAACGGGGCCGAGTTCGCCATTCTCGTCGGCCCATTCGTCCCAGATGCTGACCCGGTTCTCCTTCAGCCAGGCGACATTGGTCTCGCCCCGCAGGAACCACAGCAGCTCGATGATGATCGAGCGCAGGTGGAGCTTCTTGGTGGTCAGCAGCGGGAAGCCTTCGGCAAGATCGAAACGCATCTGGTGGCCGAAGACCGAGAGGGTGCCGGTGCCGGTGCGGTCCTGTTGCGAAACCCCCTCGTCGAGGGTTCGCCGCAGAAGCTGGAGGTAGGGCTGCATAGCGCTTCTATGGCGGCTGGCGGGGCGCATTCCAAGCGGCCGCGGACGGTGTCTCCGGAATGGAGTGAATCGCCCTCGGAACGGATTCGAAGTCTGGCGCGGCGATCGGCGGGGAGTGGCAAATGCGTGCGGCTGAGAGACGCACGTGGACCCAGCCGGCCAGCAATCACTGTTTGTCCGCACCGCCGAGGATGCGCGGCGCCTGCTCGCGCCCGTGTTCGACGGCGCGGAGGTTGAGAGGATCGGCGTTCTCCACCTCGATGGCGAGCGGCGCCTGCTCGGCGTCGGCGAGTTCGAGGGAGGCTTCGACGCGGTCGAGCTGCCGGCGCGGCTGCTGTTCGGCGAGGCGCTGCGGCTCGGGGCCGAGGGGCTGGTGGTCGCGCACAACCATCCCAGCGGCGACGCCGGCCCGAGCGAGAGCGACCGGCGGGCGACGCGGATTCTCGCGGAGACGGGAGAGCGGCTCGGCATCCTCCTTCACGATCATCTGATCTTCGCGCGCGCGGAGTGCCGTAGCCTGCGGGCGCTCGGCCTTCTCTGACGCCTCAGGGCAGCGGGCAGGCCGGGATTTGCCGCGGCTCGGGGCGCGGGTCCTTGGGCTCGAACTGGGCGAAATAGCTTTCGGTATCGGCGAGCCGCTCGAATCGGGTGAGCTGGTAGCCGACGGCGGCGAATTCGCAGATGAGGAGCCGCGGCGGGGTGCCGTGGCGGTCGGTCGGGCGGTCGGCGTCGACGACGACGATTCGTCCGCCGTGCTTCACGTCGTCCCGCAGGTGCCAGAGGAACTCGCTCGGGCTCGCGATCTCATGATACATGTGGATCATCAGGATCCGGTCGAACGACACATCGGGAAGCAGCGGATCGTTGGGCTGACCGAGCTTAACCGCGACATTCTCCAGATTCTCGCGGTGGACGCGCTGGGCCAGCTCGGAGACCGTGTTGGGGACGATGTCCTGCGCCAGGACGCGGCCGCGCTTGCCGACCAGCGGCGCGAGGCGGACCGTATAATAGCCTTCGCCGGCACCGATGTCGGCGACGTACATGCCCTCGTGGATGTCGGCGAGCTTCATCACCGTCTCCGCCTCGCCGAGACTGTCGCGGGCGTCCTCGTTCGAGTAGCGCGACGAGACGATCGGCGAGACCGGCCTTTTGGGCTGCGGAAAGACGGAGGCCTCCTCCTGCTTCTTGCAGGCGGAAAGGACCGCAAGGGCCAGAAGGGCGCTCCTAGTCCACATCGTCCACTTCCACCTTTTCCCCGGTTACGCGCTGGGAGAGCGCGGCGGCCATGAAGCGGTCGAGATCGCCGTCGAGCACGTCGGACGGCGCCGTCGAGGTGACGCCGGTGCGAAGATCCTTCACCAGCTGGTAGGGCTGGAGGACGTAGGAGCGGATCTGGTGGCCCCAGCCGATGTCGGTCTTGGCGGCCGCGGTCGCGTTCGCCTCCGCCTCGCGCTTCTGGAGTTCGGCCTCGTAGAGCTTGGCCCGCAGCTGGTTGTAGGCCTCTGCCTTGTTCTTGTGCTGCGAGCGCTGGTTCTGGCACTGGACGACGATCCCCGTCGGCAGGTGGGTGATCCTGACTGCGGAATCGGTCGTGTTGATATGCTGTCCGCCGGCGCCCGAGGCGCGGTAGGTGTCGATGCGCAGCTCGCTCTCGTTGATCTCGACGTCGATATTGTCGTCGATCACCGGATAGACCCAGACCGAGGCGAAGCTGGTGTGCCGCCGGGCCGAGCTGTCATAGGGGCTGATGCGGACGAGGCGGTGGACGCCGCTCTCCGTCTTCGCATAGCCGTAGGCGTTCTCGCCCTTGACCAGCAGGGTCGCCGATTTGATGCCGGCCTGCTCACCCCCATGCTTGTCGACCACCTCGACTCTCATGCCGTGGCGTTCGGCCCAGCGCGTGTACATGCGCTCGAGCATGCCGGCCCAGTCGTTGCTTTCGGTGCCGCCTGCGCCGGCGTTGATTTCAACATAGGTGTCGTTGGCGTCGGCCTCGCCGGCGAGAAGCGCCTTCACCTTGTCCTGCTCGGCGCGTTCGGCGAGCTCGGCGAGCGATTTCACCGCGTCGTCGACGAGGGGCTCGTCGCCTTCCGCCTCGGCCATCTCGATCAGCTCGATGGTGTCGTCGAGCTCCTGCTGGATCTTGCGGGTGGCGGCGATCGCCTCGTCGAGACGGCGTCGCTCGCGCATCACCTCCTGCGCCTGCTTCGGGTCGTTCCACAGCGCCTGGTCCTCGACGCGCGCGTTGAGCTCGTCGAGCCGGCGCAGCGCCCGGTCCCAGTCGAGGAAGCGGCGCAGCAGCGCGACGGCGGCGTTGATCTGGTCGGCAAAGGCTTGCGCTTCGGCGCGCATTTCTAATCCTTAGAGGCCGTCGCCCCGGCGCAGGCCGGGGTCTCGGGACAAGAAGACACCAAGGGCGAGACGAGATCGCGGCCTCCGCCGGGATGACGGTCCGCCCCTTGCGGTGCGGACCTAGTAAATCCCGCCCTGATTTTGCAAGAAGTCGCTGTCCGCGCTGCTCGCCCGCCGGGCGGCGCGGGCCTTGGGCGGCGCCTTGCGTACCGCCGTCGCGACCGGCAGCTCGCGCCGGATCGAGCGCCTCGGCTCGCTCTCCGGCTTGAACGCCTCCCAGATCACCGCCGCCTTCGGCTCGTCGGTCGGCCAGGCGCCGAACACCTTGCGGCCCGAGCGGCGGTCGATCCGGACCATGCGGATGCCGGGCGCGGCGCGGAACGGCACCGGCGGCAGGTCCTTGAAAGCGATTTGGGCGAATTGCTTGAAAATCGGCGCCGCCACCGTCCCCCCCTGGGCCCAGCCGCCGAGCGAGCGGGGGTGGTCGAAGCCGATATAGACGCCCGCCACAACGTCGGGCGTGCCGCCGATGAACCACACGTTGGTCGGGCCGCTCGATGTGCCGGTCTTGCCGAACAGCGGCCGCTTCAAATCGCGGAGCACCTGGGCGGTGCCGCGCTGGACGACGCCTTCGAGAATGTGGACCATCTGGTAGGCAGTCATCGGATCGAGCACCTGCTTGGTGCGCAGCGGCGGGCGGGGCATCGGTTTGCCGTTCCAGTCCGGTGCGTTGCAGCCCTCGCAGGGCCGGCGGTCGGCGCGGTAGATGATCTTGCCGTTGCGGTCCTGGATATAGTCGATGAGTGTCGGCTTCAGCTCCCGCCCTTGGTTGGCGATGATCGCAAAGGCGTTGGTCATCCTGAGCACGGTCGCGTCGCCGGCGCCGAGCGCGATGGCGAGGTAATTGGGATAGGGCTTGCCGTCGGAGCCGCTGAGGCCGAGGCGGGTGGCGAGGCGGGTCACCTTGTCCATGCCGGTCTGGTTGGCGGCGCGGACGGTCATCAGGTTGCGCGACTGCTCGATGCCCCAGCGCATAGTCTGCGGGCCGGCATTGCCGCCGGAGAAGTTGCGGAAGCATTTCTGGCCGAGCGCAGCGCCCTGGTAGACGCAGAAGGGGCCGTCCACGATGATCGAAGCGGGCGTCATGCCGTTGTCGAGCGCGGCCGAATAGACGACCGGCTTGAAGGTCGATCCAGGCTGCCGATAAGCTTGGGTAGCGCGATTGAAGTCGTCGCCCTTGATGTCGAAGCCGCCCTGCATGGCGAGGACGCGGCCGGTGCCGACTTCTTCCGCGACGAAGCCGCCCGACACTTCCGGGATCGAGCGGAGCGCCCACGCCGAGCCTTCGGGCTTCACCGCTACGATGGCGCCGGGGCGGAGCGCGCTGAAGGCGGCGGTGCCGGTGCCGCGCTTCGGCATCGATGCCAGGGAGGCGGGGAGGGTGCCGGTGCTGCCGTCGACGAAGCCGATCGCCGCCGCGCCGGCGGACTTGCTCAGCACGACCGCGGCGCGCCAGTCCGCATAGCCGACGCCGAACGGCGCGCGCGCGAGTTGGCCGCGCCAGTCGCCGTTTACGTCGATCGAGAGGCCCGGATCGCGCCAGCCGCGGCCGCGGTCGTAGCGGACGAGGGCGTCGCGCAGCGCGGTCTCCGCCGCTTTCTGCTTGGTGAGGTCGATCGACGTTCGGACCCACAGGCCGCCGGTGTAGACGCCGTTCGGGCCTTTCTCCGTCTGCTCGCCGTAGCGCTCCATCAGCTGGCGCCGGACCTCTTCCATGAAATAGCCGCCGATGTTGCGGACGCTGTTGCTCGTCCCCCGCACCACGCCGAGCGGTGCGGCCTGCGCCGCCATGCGCTGGTCGGCGCTGATCTTGCCGTTCCGCTCCATCTCGGAGAGGACCCAGTTGCGCCGCGCGAGCGCGCGCTTCGTCTGCCGCGCGGGATCATAATTGCTCGGCGCCTTGGGGAGGATGGCGAGGTAGGCAACCTCCGGCAGGGTCAGCTGGTCGACGTCCTTGTCGAAATAGGCGCGCGCGGCCGCCTGCACGCCATAGGCGTTTCGGCCGAGGAAGATCTGGTTGAGGTACAACTCCAGGATCTGCGGCTTGGTGAGCACCCGTTCGATGCGGCGGGCGAGGAACGCCTCCCGGATCTTGCGAGTCACCGAATATTCGTTGCCGACGAGGAGGTTCTTGGCGACCTGCTGGGTGATGGTGGAGGCGCCGCGAGCGCGCTCGCCGGAGCCCGCCTTGCGGACATAGTCCCCCATCGCGCCGACCAGGCCGGGCCAGTCGATGCCGCCGTGCTTGAAGAAGGTCTTGTCCTCGGCCGAGGTGAAGGCGTCGACCAGCTGCGTCGGGAATTCCGCGAAGCTCAATTCCACCCGGCGCTCGCGGGCGAACGTCTGGACCGGGTCGCCGTTGATGTCGCGCACGTTGGTCGGCAGCGGCGGCTGGTAGGTCAGGAGCGATTCGGCCGAGGGCAGGTTCCGGGCGAAGATCAGCCACAGGAGGCAATAAGCGATCACGGGCATCATCGCCAGGATGGCGAGGATCCGCACCCAGCGGCGCGACCAGGCGTTGCGCAGGACCGCGCCGAAGCGGCTGCCGGCGCCCCGGTACAGCGTCAGACGGGTGGAGGTCGGGTTGTCGGCGTTCATTCGAGGGCGGTCTAGCCGAGGATGGCGGGGAGGTGAAGCGGCTCAGCGCGATGCGATGCGCACGATGCGCCGGGCGAAGTGGGTCTCGATCGCGTTCTTCATACCGAGCGCGATCTGCTTCTGGCCTGCGGGCGAGTCGATATAGGCCGCGTCCGCGGCGTTGGTCAGGTAGCCGGTTTCGAACAGGATCGAGGGCACGTCCGGCGCCTTGAGGACCACGAGTGAGGCGAAGCGGTGATAGTCTGTACGGAAGGGGAAGTAGCTCGAGGCCTCGCGCTGCAGGAGGGCGGCGAATTGGGCGGAGACATCCATGCTCTCGCGCTGGGCGAGGTCGATCAGGATGCGGTTGACCCCCTCGTCGCCGCTCAGCTGCGCGCCGCGCAGGCTCCCTGCCTCATTTTCCCGCGCCGCGAGCAGGGCGGCTTCCCGGTCCGAAGCGACTTCGGAGAGGGTGTAGATCGTGGCGCCGCGGGCATTGTCGTTATGCGGGGCGGCGTCGGCATGGACGGAGATGAACAGGTCGGCACCCATCCGCCGGGCGATGCCGTAGCGGTCCTGGAGGACGAGGAAGCGGTCGTCCTCGCGGGTGAGGGCGACGCGGACCCGCCCCGAGGCGGCGAGGGCGTCGCGGATCGCTTTCGCGATGGCGAGGGTGACGTCCTTCTCACGCCGTTCGCGGAACGGGGAGGCCGCACCGGGATCGTGCCCTCCGTGACCCGGATCGATGACGACGAGCGGGCGGGAGGGGTCCCGCGAGCCGTAGATGCGCGGCAGGTCGGCGGCCGCGGCGGCCGAAGCCTCGGCGACCTCGACAGTGACGCCGCCGTCCGGCGAGTCGGCTCGCGGCCCGGCCAGGCCGGCGATCAGCGAGAGTAGGGCGAGCAGAAATCCCACGCGCCTATCTGCGCATGCGACGCCGCGGCGGTCCAGCCGGAAAGGCTCGTTTCGCGCCCGATTGCGGTTGCCGCATCGCCGCCCCGGTGCTAGCAGCAGGCATCGGCACGCTGACGGAGGTCCATCCTTCTCATTCCGCGCCGGGATTTCGGCCGGCGTCCGCCGGCCTCGAAGGTTGACGCTGCATGAGGCTTTCTTTCCCCGACTGGCAACGCCCCGACTTCCGGATGGGCGTGGCGACGGGGACTTTGCGGCCGGCGCTCATCGCCGGCCAGCCGATTGCGGCAGAAGCGACGAATTTCCTTTCAACCCGGACATATGAGGCGCGCGCCGCGACGGCCGCGCCCCGGTCCACATTCGAGCGCGCGCACCGCCTCGGCCACCCCCCAAAGACACCTACACATGGTCTTTTCCGGGAGGGCGGAGCGAAGGCGCGCGCATGGAGCAGACTTAATGACGATGCGCATGCTGATCGACGCGCGCCACCAGGAGGAGACCCGGGTCGCGGTCGTCAAGGGAAACCGGATCGAGGAATTTGACTTCGAATCCGCCGAGCACAAGCAGCTCAAGGGGAATATCTATCTAGCCAAGGTCACGCGGGTCGAACCGTCGCTGCAGGCGGCATTCGTCGACTACGGCGGCAACCGGCACGGCTTCCTGGCTTTCTCGGAGATCCACCCGGATTATTACCAGATCCCGAAGGAGGATCGCGAGGCACTGCTGCGCGAGGAAGCGGAGCATGCCGCGGAGGAGGAGCGCCTACGCGCCGCCGACGAGGCGCGCTACGGCGACCGCGACGACGAGGACGAGCACGACGACACCGAGCTGGCGTCCTATGAGGACGAAGGCGACGAGGCCGAGCACGGCGACGAGGACGCCCCCGCCGCGCCCGAGGCCGCCGAGAGCGCGCCCGAGGAGAACGCCGCCGACGAGCTCAGGCGCAAGCGCCAGAATCTGAGGCGCCGCTACAAGATCCAGGACGTGATCCGGCGCCGTCAGGTGCTGCTCGTCCAGGTCGTCAAGGAAGAGCGCGGCAACAAGGGCGCTGCCCTCACCACCTATCTGAGCCTCGCCGGCCGCTATTGCGTGCTGATGCCCAACACCGCTCACGGCGGCGGCATCAGCCGGAAGATCTCGAACGGCGCCGACCGGAAGCGCCTGAAGCAGATCATGGCCGACTTGAACCTGCCGAACAGCATGAGCTGCATCGTCAGGACGGCGGGCCTTTCCCGGACCAAGACCGAGATCAAGCGGGACTTCGACTATCTCGCCCGGCTCTGGGACGAGATCCGGGACAGGACGCTCAAGAGCTCGGCCCCGGCGCTCATCTACGGCGACAGCGATCTCATCAAGCGGGCGATCCGCGACATCTACAACCGCGACATCGACGAAGTCATCGTGGAGGGCGACGAGGGCTACAAGGCCGCCCGCAACTTCATGAAGCTCTTGATGCCGAGCCACGTCCGGCGGGTGCGGCAATATGTCGATCCGGTGCCGCTCTTCCAGCGGTACGGCGCCGAGGACCAGCTGGCCGCGATGTACCAGCCGGTCGTCCAGCTGAAATCGGGCGGCTATCTCGTCATCAACCCGACCGAGGCGCTGGTCTCAATCGACATCAACTCGGGCCGCTCGACCCGGGAGCACAATATCGAGCAGACCGCCTACGCGACCAACCTCGAGGCGGCGGCCGAGATCGCGCGGCAGCTGCGGCTGCGCGACATGGCGGGCCTGGTGGTGATCGACTTCATCGACATGGAGTCGAACGGCCACATCCGCAAAGTCGAAAAGGCGATGAAGGAGGCGCTGAAGAACGACCGCGCCCGCATCCAGGTCGGCCGCATCTCCTCCTTCGGGCTGATGGAGATGAGCCGGCAGCGACTGCGCACCGGCGTGCTCGAAGCGTCGACCAAGCCCTGCCCGCATTGCGAGGGCACCGGGCTGATGCGCACGGCCTCGTCGTCGGGCCTATCGGCGCTGCGCATGCTCGAGGACGAGGCCGCGCGCGGCCGCGGCAGCCGCATCGTGCTGCGCGCCGGCCGCGAGGCGGCGGTGTTCGTGCTCAACAAGAAGCGCTCCGAGATCGCCGAGATCGAGGCGCGCTACGGCGTCCTCGTCGAGGTGCTAATCGAGGAGAGCTTCGAAGGCGCGAGGATGGCGGTCGAATCCTTCGGCCCGCCGCCGGTCGCCCGGCCGCGGGTGGAGGCGGTCGCCGAGCCGGCGGTCGACGAGGAGGAAGACCTGCTCGACGACGCCGACGAGGAGGAGATCGAGGAAGAGGAAGAGGAGCGCGAGCAGCCGGAGGAGCAGCGCGAGCGTGCGCCCCGACCGGAGCGTGCCGAGGCCCGCGACGAAGGCGACCGCGGCCGCAAGCGCCGCCGCCGCCGCGGCCGCCGCGGCGGCCGCCGCCGGACCGGCGAGGAAGGCGAGGAGCAGAGCCGCGACGAACACGGCACCGCCGAGGCCGAAGCGCCCGAACAGGAGCCGACTGCGGACGCCGAAACGGCTGAAGCGCCGGCCGAACCGGTCACCGCCGAGGCGGAGCCGGAGCCGGAACCTGCCCCCAAGTCCCGCCGCCGGCCGCGCGCCCGCAAGAAGGACGAGGCTGCTCCCGCCCTGGTCGAGGCCGCGACACCGGCCGAAGCCGCGCCTGCGCCGGCCGAGCCGGAGCCGCAGCCCGCCGCAGAGGCGGTGCCGGAGGCCGAGGCCAAGCCGAAGCGCCGCCGCCGCACGGCCGCCGCCGCCGACGCCGCGCCGAGCGAGGCTTCCCCGGCCCCCGCCGCCGAGGCGCCCGCGCCGCAGGCGGCGAACGACGCCGACGTGGCCGAGGCCGGAGAAGCCGCTCCCGCTCCCGAGGCCGAGCAGCCCGCCGACACCGGGCCGCCGCGGCGCGGCTGGTGGCAGCGCACCTTCGGCGCCTGACCCCTCTCATCGCGTGAGCCGCCTTGCCTCGCCAGGCGTGCTCATGCGAGGTTCAGGCATGCGAAGCGAGACGGTGGCTCATGGCTGAAGCTTCCCGAGCGGTCCGGTTCCGGCGCGCCTTCGCGGTGCGCCTGCTGATGCTGCTCGTGCTCAGCTTCGCCTTCGCCGCGCGGCCGGCGCTGGCGCAGTCGATCCTGCGCGACGCCGAGACCGAGAAGCTGTTCCGGGACATGTCGCGGCCGCTGGTCGAGGCGGCCGGGCTGCGGCCGGAGAATGTCGACATCGTCCTCATCCACGACCGCTCGATTAACGCCTTCGTCGCGGGCGGGCAGGCAGTCTACATCCATTCCGGCCTGATCGCCGCAGCGGACAACGCCAACGAGGTGCAGGGCGTGATCGCGCACGAGCTCGGCCACATCACCGGCGGCCATGTCATTCGGATCCAGGAAGGCGCCAAGGTCGCGACCGGGATCATGCTCCTGTCGATGGTGCTCGGCGCCGCGGCGATGGCGGCGGGCGCTGGCGAGGCCGGGGCCGGCATCATAGCGGCCGGGCAGCAGGCGGCGGTGAGCAAGTTCCTCGCCTACAGCCGCACCCAGGAATCCAGCGCCGACCAGGCCGGCGCGGGCTTCCTCACCAAGTCCGGGATCAGCGGCAAGGGCTCGTTGAGCTTCTTCAAGAAGATCCAGCAGCAGGAGTTCCGCTACGCCATCCCGCAGGAGGACGCCTATGCGCGCACCCACCCACTGAGCAGCGAGCGCCTCTCCGCGCTGGAGACTATCTACAAGGCGGCGCCCTCGTGGGAGGCGAAGACCGACCCCGCCCTCGAGGCGCGCTTCCAGCGCGTCAAAGCGAAGCTGCTCGGCTATGTCGAGGAGCCGAAGCGGACCTTCGCCGTCTATCCGGAGAGCAACAAGACCGTCCCAGCCCGCTACGCCCGCGCTTATGCCTGGCACAAGAGCGCGCATCCCGACGAGGCGCTTCAGGAGGCGGACGCCCTGCTCGCCACGGCGCCGGAGGACCCCTTCTTCCTCGAGCTCAAGGGCCAGGTGCTGCTCGAATCCGGCCGCCCGGCGGAGGCGCTGGAATCGCTGCGCAAGGCGGTCACGCAGGCGCCCGACGAGCCGCTGATCGCCTCGCTCTTCGGCCACGCCCTCATCTCGACGGAGAAGCCGGACAATTTCAGCGAGGCTAAGCGGGTGCTTCGCTCCGCGATCGCCCGCGACAACGAGAATCCCTTCGCCTGGTACCAGCTCGGCATCGTCTACGACCGGGAGGGCGACCATGCCCGCGCCGCTCTGGCGACGGCGGAGCGCTACAACCTCGAAGGGCAGCCGCGGCTCGCGCTCGCCAATGCGGAGCAGGCGCTCTCGCAGATCCCGACGGGCACGCCGGACTGGATCCGGGCGCAGGACATCGCAATGGTGTCGCGCACGGAAGTCGAGCGGGAGAAGGGCCATCATGCCCGCAAGTGAGGCCGCGCCGGGTGGCGCGACGACGGGGAGGCCGAGGGGGAGCGGCTGGACCGGCATGCTGGTGGCCGGGCTACTCGGAATCGCGATCGGCGGCGGCGCCGTGGCGCTGTCGAGCGGCTACCTGGTGCGCAGGGCCCTGCTTGAGAATCCGGAGCTCATCCCCGAGGCGATGACGCGCCTTCGCGAGCGCGAAGCCGCCGACATCGTCGGCCGCAACCGCGCCGCGTTCGAAACGCCGTTCGCCGGCGCCTGGGCGGGCGCCGCCGATGCGGACGTCGTGCTGGTCGAGTTCTTCGACTACGCCTGCCCCTATTGCCACAAGAGCAATGCCGACGTGGAGCGGTTGCTGCGCGAGGACCCGAAGCTGAAGGTCGTCTGGCGCGACCTGCCGGTGCTCGGCGTCGACAGCGAGCTGGCGGCGGTCGCCAGCCTCGCCGCCGCCCAGGCGGGTCGGTACAGGGAATTCTACGACACCCTCTTCGCGTCCGGCCGGCCCACTCCGGGCGCGCTGGCGCGGGCACAGCGGGCGGCCGGCCTCACCCCCGAGGCGGTCGCGGCGATGCGGGCATCGGAAACGGCGCGGCAAGAGCTCGGCAAGAACCATGCCCTCGCCCAGGCGATCGGCGCGAGCGGAACGCCGACCTTCGTCGTGGGCAACCAGGTGCTGCAGGGCGCGGTCGGCTACGGCCCGCTCAAGGAAGCGATCGCCGCGGCCCGCGCCGAAGCCTAGGGCTCCTCGGGCGGGCCAGCCGCGGCTTCCCGCGCGCGGCGGAGGCGCAGGCCGACCATCAGCACGAAGGGCCAGAAGAGGGTGTTGATGACGTCGTAGAGCGTGTCCGGCATCCGCCACCCGCCCCAGGCGATGCGGTCCATGATCTCGTTCGCCGCCTCGGCCGCGCAGACGATGCTGAACGGAACCCAGCTCGCCAGCGAGCGGCGGGTGACGATGCGGGCGATGAACAGGACGGCGAGGCCGGCGTGGACGTGGAGCAGGCTGTCCGACGCCCCGGTGCCGTCGCCGATCCACACTATGATCGATTCGTAGAGCTCGGCGAGGTTCATCCGGCGGGCCTTAGCCCTTGAAACCCTGCGCGACCACGTACCATTCGGACGAGCCCTTGCGGCTGGCGGGCGGCTTGGCGTGCTTGACGGTCGTGAAGCGGCGCTTGAGCTCGGCGACGAGGTTGTTGTCCGCGCCGCCGGCGAGGACCTTGGCGACGAAGGCGCCGCCGGGCTTCAGCACTTCCCCTGCGAATTCGAGCGCGGCCTCGACCAGGGCCATGGTGCGCAGGTGGTCGGTCTGCGGGTGGCCGACCGTGTTGGCCGCCATGTCGGAGAGGACGAGGTCGGCCGGCCCGCCGAGCGCCTCGCGCAGTCGGTCGGGTGCCTCGGCATCGAGGAAGTCCATCTGGAGCAGGGTCGCGCCGTCGATCGGATCGGAGGGAAGGAGGTCGATGCCGACCACCGCGGCCCGGGGCACCCGCTGCCGCACGATCTGGGTCCACCCGCCTGGCGCGACGCCGAGGTCGACCACCCGCTCGGCACCCTTCAGGAAAGCGAAGCGGTCGTCGAGTTCGGCGAGCTTGTAGGCGGCGCGCGAGCGGAAGCCCTCCGCCTTGGCGCGCTTGACGTACGGGTCATTGAGCTGGCGCTCGAGCCATTTGGTCGAGCTGATTTTGCGCCCCTTGGCGGTGCGGACGCGCTTCAACGCAATCCTCCCCTGCCTTTGCAGGGGAGGGGGACCGCGCGCGGCGCGGTGGAGGGGCGGCGGAGGCGAAGCCGGAGCACGTTTCCTCGCTTCGCTCGGCCCCTCCACCATGCTTTGCATGGTCCCCCTCCCCCGGAAATCCGGGGGAGGATCGGGAGGAGTTTCCTCACAACTTGTGTCCGTCGCGGGCCATGAGGGCCCGAAGTATGCCTTCGCGGATGCCACGGTCGGCGACGCCGAGGGTCTGGGCGGGCCAGATGTCGAGGATCGCCTCCAGGATCGCGCAGCCGGCGACGACCAAATCGGCCCGTTCGGCGCCGATGCAGGGGAGCTCCGAGCGCTCGGCCAGCGACATGCGCGAGAGCATCGTGTTGACCGCCCGCATCGACTCGGTCGGCACCTTGAGGCCGTCGACGGCGCGGCGGTCGTAGCTTGGCAGCGCCAGGTGGACGCTGGCGAGCGTGGTGACGGTGCCGCTGGTGCCGAGGAGACGGATGTTGGTGCGGGTGGCGGGGAGGAGCTCCGAGAAGCGGCGGAAGGCGTGGCGGACCCGCTCCTTCATCCTCTGAAAGGCGGCGATCCGCTCATCGGGGCCGGCGAAGTCGCGACCCTCGCTCTCGGTCAGCGAAACGACGCCCCAGGGCGCGCTCCACCAGCATTTGATCCGCGGCACGTCGCCGCCGTCGGTGTCGATCAGGATCAGCTCCGTCGAGCCGCCGCCGATGTCGAAGATGAGGGCAGGGCCGTCGCCCTCCTCCAGTAGCCGGTGGCAGCCGAGCATCGCCAGGCGCGCTTCCTCCTCCGGGGAGATGATGTCGAGGCAGATGCCGGTCTCCTGGCGCACCCGCTCGACGAAGTGGCGGCCGTTGGCGGCGCGGCGGCAGGCTTCGGTCGCGACCGAGCGGGCGAGCGTGACGCGGCGGCGGCGCAGCTTCTCGCCGCAGATGGCGAGTGCGGCGACGGCCCGATCCTGCGCCTCGTCGCTGATTCTGCCGCTGGCCGCCAGCCCTTCGCCGAGGCGAACGACCCGGGAGAAGGCGTCCACCACCACGAAGCCGTCCTCGGAGGGCCGGGCGATGAGCAGGCGGCAATTGTTGGTGCCGAGATCGAGCGCGCCGTAGATGTGACGGGGCGCGGCCCGCCTCTCGAAGGGGGCAGTCGCCGCCTGCGCCGGGCCCATTACCGGCGGGAGCGGAGCCGAAGCGGCCTGCTCAACCATACCCTGTTCGCTCTTATGTTCTCATTGCGGGGGAGGCCGAAAGCCATCCCCCTGACTTGGCTTCTGGTTACATGGCCGGGCCGGCTTCGGCAAGGCGCGGGCTTTCCCGGACGGGGACGGCCTTGACCCGCCCATGGCCCCGGCCTATCTCGCGGCCCGCGATCGTTGCCCGATCGTCTAATGGTAAGACTACGGACTCTGACTCCGTCAATCGTGGTTCGAATCCACGTCGGGCATCCATTCCTTTCCATCGCCAAGGCACGCGTCCTAAGCACCTGTCAGGGCCGCGCCCGAGGATCCCGCCGCAAGTCCCGCGACGACGTCGGAAATAGCGCGCGAGGCGAACCTGCGCTCAATGCTGGAGACGATCCCCGACGCGATGATCTTGATCGACGCGCGGGGGCGGATCCTCTCGTTCAGCGCGGCTCGGCGGTCCCTGCGGAAACTCCCGGGTGCGGGCGAGCTCGAGTCGGATGGCTTTCCAGTTCATGCTCCCAAGCTCGGCCTTGGGGGCCGTTCTCCAAATACGGATTGAGACGGAGGGCAGCTGGGATCCTCAGCGGACCGATACCTGCGCCGCCGCGCCTTCGGCGGCCATGGCCGCGCCGAGATTCTGGGAGGCGATGAGTGAGAGGACGAGCGTCAGCGTGACGACGGCAATCCTGACGCGCCTGTCCCGCAATCCAGCCTTCCCACTCGCCATAGCGCGCCTCCCGTTTGCGCAGCCGTAACGGGTGGCGCCGCGCGGCTGCATAAGCATTGCTACCTAAGACGGCGCCCGTGCGACGAACCCGCAGCGCCTTTCGCGCGCCCGACACTCGGGGCCGCCTGCGCGAGCATGAGGGGCGGAGGAGGGCCTTACCGGACCTGCGCGCCCGCTACCGATCCCGCCGGATTCCCCTTGGTCGCCGCGCATGAGCGGGCGATGAAATCGCCGTGCCGCGGCATGTGCTCGGCCATGCGGCGATAGCTCGTCCGCATCTTGTCGAGCGCGTCTGTGACCATGGCCTCCTCGAGCGCGTCGGCGGCCGGCTCGTGCTCCTCCGGCACGATCCCCTGGCCGAGGAGGACGGCGACCCAGCTGGCGGTGCCGAACAGCTCGCGTCCTTCGCGGAAGAGCCGCCCCTTCGCCCGCCACAGGTCGAGCTTGACCGAAAGGCTGTCCGGGACGTCCATCGTCCGGCAGTAGTTCCAGAAATCGGAATCGTCGCGCCGCGTTGCTTTGTAGTGGAGAACGATGAAGTCGCGAACGTCCTCGAACACGTCCTGCATCTGGCGGTTATATTCGTCCCGCTCGACCGGGTTGAAACGCCGGTCCGGGAAGAGGGCGAGCAGCTTCGCGATGCCGCTCTGGACGAAATGGATGCTGGTGGATTCGAGCGGTTCGATGAAACCGCTCGACAGCCCCATGGCCACGACGTTGCGGTTCCAGGCGAGGCGGCGGCGGCCGGCGGTGAAGGAGAGCCGACGGGGCTGGGCGAGGGGCTCGCCCTCGAGATTGGCGAGCAGCAGCGCCTCCGCCTCCGCATCGGCGAGATGCGCGCTCGAATAGACGAGGCCGTTGCCCATCCGCTGCTGCAGCGGGATGCGCCACTGCCAGCCGGCGGAGCGGGCGGTGGAGCGGGTGAACGGATCGGGCTGGCCCGAATAAAGGCTCGGCACGGCTACGGCGCGATCGCAGGGCAGCCAATGGGTCCAGTCCTTGTAGCCGGTGCCGAGCTTCTCCTCGATCAGCAGCCCGCGAAAGCCCGAGCAGTCGATGAAGAGGTCGCCGGCGATCGCGGTTCCGTCCGCCATCGCGACGGAGCGAACGTGGCCGTTCTCGCCATCGAGCGAGACGTCGACGATCTTCCCCTCAAGGCGGCGCACGCCATTCCTTTCGGCGAGGGCGCGGAGGAAGCGCGCGTAGCGGCCGGCGTCGAAGTGGAACGCGTAGGCGAGCTGCGACAGGGGCAGGCGGGCGTCGGGACCGGGGCGGGCGAAGCGCCCCAGCCCTGCGGCGGCGGCGCTCATCGACCAGGCCGAGACGTCGTCGAGCGCGCGGCGCTTGCGCTCGCGCAGGTAGAGCTGGTGGAAGGGGACGGTGCGGATCGACTGGCCGTGCTCGCCGAACTGGTGGAAGTAGCGCTCGCCGACGGCGCCCCAGTCGACGAACTCGATGCCCAGCTTGAACGTGCCCTGGGAGGCGGCGAGAAACTCGTCCTCGTTGATGCCGAGCATGTGGTTGTAGGCGATGAGCGGCGGGATCGTAGCCTCGCCGACGCCGACGGTGCCGATCTCGTCCGATTCGATCAGCGTGATCGCGACGGTGCGGCGGTCGAGCAGCTTCGAGAACGCGGCGGCGGCCATCCACCCGGCGGTGCCGCCGCCGACGATCACGACGTCGCGGATCGCGTACCCTTCCGGGCCCTCTACGGCTCGGTGCTCGTCGGTGCCCGGCATCGGCCGTGTCTCGCACCTGGCCGGAGCGCAGGCAAGGGTCGCAGCGCCGCCGCCGCGTCGGCTCGTAACGGGCGGGCGGGGCTCGTGAATCCCTCCGGGGGCAGGGGGCTGCGGCCTTCGTGCCACACTCTGTGATTAATCGGACAAATGGCTTGTCAGCTTTTGCGGCCGCTGCGTATAGTCTTGAACGTAGGCCTCGAAAGAAGGCCTGGTCATAGCGCCGTTAGGGGGAATTAACATGCGCCTGAAGACCCTCATTCTCTGCTCTGCGTCCACCACCATGCTCGCCTTCGCGGCCACGCCCGCTTTGGCCCAGACCGATCCCGCCATGCCGGTCGATCCGACCGTCCAGGCGCAGGAATCGCCCGCCGATCCGGACGCGGGCTCGCCGCAGACCGACGACGCGGTGCAGACCGCCGGCGGTGCGGACCAGACCGCCAACGAGGGCGAAGAGATCGTCGTCACCGGCCTGCGCCGCAGCCTCCAGTCGGCGCAGAACATCAAGCGCAACTCCGAGCAGATCGTCGACGCGATCGTTGCCGAGGACATCGGCAAGCTCCCCGACGTGGCCGTCTCGGATACCGCCGCGCGAATCCCCGGCATCCAAGTGCAGCGGGGCGGCGGCGAGGCCGGTCGCGTACTCCTGCGCGGTCTCGACGAGCGCTTCTATGCAACCACCTACAACGGCCGGGATATCTTCACCGCCGAGACCAGGTCCGTGGCCCTGCAGGATTTCCCTGCCGGCGGCATCAGCGCCATCGAGGCCTTCAAGACTTCAACCGCTAATCTGGTCGAACCGGGCATTTCCGGCCTCATCAACGTCCGCTCGCGCCGGCCCTTCGACTTCAGCGGTTTCGAGGTGGCCGGCTCCGTCTGGGGGGTTTACCCCAAGCAGTCGCGCGACCTCGAGCCCAATGCCCAGCTGCTCATCAGCAACCGCTGGGATACGGGAATCGGCGAGATCGGAGCGCTGATCAACTTCTCGTACACGCGCCTTCATTACCAGGATTCGATCCGCCGCCACGGCTTCTTCATTGCGGATCTCGCTGGTGGGCGCTCGCCCGATTGGCCGGAGATTCACTACGGCGAAGCTGAGCGCTGGCGCCCCTCGATCAACGGCGCCATCCAGTGGCGCCCGGCCCCCGGCCTCGAATTTTATGTCGAGGGCCTGTGGCAAGGTTATCGCGAGCACGTAATGTCCCGGATGTGGGCGCAGCCGCTTTGGGGCGGCGCCAGCTACGAGAACATCGTGTTCGAAGAGGGCACGAACAAGATCATCAGCGGAACCGTCAACACCCCGACGGCATGCTGCGGCGGCAACCACACCTGGGGCTTTCAGGGGGCGACCAAGCGGAAGACCGACACCTATCAATTCGCGGTCGGCGGCAGCTACGACGCCGGTCCGCTGCGGATCACCGCGGACCTCGCCCGCACCGACAGCACGTTTGATCTCCGGACGGAGAGCGTCGACTACGAGATCAACCGGAAGGATTATTCCGTCGACTGGTTCACTGGCGAGGTCGGCGGGTCCGGCCCGACGTTTCGGGTGCGCGGCATCGATCCGACCGATCCGTCGATCTACGACTATCGCGGCTTCTTCGAGGATTACGCAACGGCGAAGGGCGATGACTGGCAGGCGCGGCTCGACTTCGAATATACGCCACCGGACCTGGCCTGGCTTCCTAAGGCCCAGTGGGGCATCCGGTTCGTCAACCGCGATGCGTCGAACAGGGGTGGCTCGTTCTACTGGAACGTCCGCGACCGCGGCATTCCCATTACCGACGTGCCGCTCAATTACGTGCTCTATGACCCGGCATTCCGCGGCGACGACAACAAGCCGTTCCCGTTAACCTGGCTGTCGCCGACCTTTGACAGCGTCTGGGACAATCTGCAGGAGCTGCGTCAGTTCAACATCGACCTGACGAATTCGGGTTCCCTCGATGGGCCGCCGATCGATCCGGGCCGCACCTTCAGGATCAACGAGAAGTCCTATGCCGTTTACGGACAGCTGAACTACGAGTTCAACGCGGGCGACGTGATCATCGACGGCGCCCTGGGCCTCCGCGTCGTTCAGACGAATCAGGACATCACCGGCACCAGGTTCAGCGCGCCGACCGTTGTCCCGGTGGAGATCAGGCAGGAATATCTCGACTGGCTCCCCAATGCGAATATGCGGATCCGTTTCACCCCTGAGTGGCAGCTACGCCTTGCAGCGACTCAGACCCGGACCCGGCCGACGTTCCAGCAACTCAATCCGTCGCTGACGCTCGACCCGATCCCCGGGTGCGAAAATGAGGAGGATCGTCCGGGCTGCGCGCGGACCGGACGGGTCGGAAATCCGAACCTCGTTCCGCTGAACTCGAACAATTACGACGCGAGCCTCGAATATTACTTCTCACGCACCGGCTTCGGCTCTTTCACCGTCTTCAGGCGCGACATGCGCGGGTTCATCGCCAACGTCGCCGGCGGGTACGACTTTCCGGATCCTTCCACCGGCCTGCCTCTGCTGGTTACGCGGCCGGTGAACACTACGAAGGGCAAGATCCAGGGCTTCGAGGCCCAGGTCAGCACATTCTTCGACTTTGAGTTCGTGCCGCAATGGGCGCGCGCGTTTGGCATCCAGGCAAACGTCACCTACCTCGACGCGAAGGCCGATTTCTCGGTCTTCTCACCGCGGATACTTGACCCAACTTCGCCTCCGGGTCAGGTGAGGACAATCCCGAATCCCAATTACAGCGTCCAGCGCATGCGGCTCCCGGACGTCTCCAAGTGGACGTACAACCTGGTCGGCATGTACGAAGCTGGCGGCTTGACGTTGCGGCTCGCCTACAACCACCGCACCGGTTTCCCGGAAGGTGATCTTGCCGAGCGGGACAATTTCTTCACGCTCCAGGGCCGCGGTCACAGCGTCTCGCGTCTGGACTGGTCGAGCAGCTATACCGTCACGGACAATGTCACGGTGTTCTTCGACTGGACGAACATCCTGGCGAAGCCGTTCAAGTCGGACATCGTGCGGGTCAACTATCCGGGCGGCAACGCCAGCGATCCGGAGATCTTCCCGATGGTCGTGCGGTTCGAAGAGTCGGTGCTGTCCGGCGGCGTACGCTTCCGCTTCTAGCGGAAGCTCCGGAGGGAAAAGAATGGCCGGGGGGCCTTTGCTCCCCGGCTATTTCTTTTTCTCGGCCGCCGGCCGCAGCGCCCCGGCGCGGTCGGAGCCCGCCGGAAGCGCGGGCAGCACGCCCTCGGGGCGGTCAAGATAGAAATAGGCGACCGCCGCCACATCGTCGCTGCGGTAGAAGTTGGTCCACCCCTCCGGCAGCGACGGATCGGTGAGCGGCACCGGTGTGGCGCCGGCGAGGAGCTGCCGGAAGCCGTTGCGGGAACCCGGGTCGACGGTGACCGGGATGAGCGGCGCGCCCTGCTTCTGGAGGCGCATCACTTCCTTCTTCGGCCAGCCGCCCATCTGCTGGAGCGCCACCTCGATCTCCCGGTTAAAGAAGATCGGGTCGGGGATGTGGAAGCGGTAGAAGGTCCACCGGCCGAGCGGCTCGTCCGCGATCGGCGCGCCCTGGAAGCGGTTGACATAGGCGCCCTGGCCCCAGGCCGTGCCGATATAATCCTCCGTGCCGGTGCCGACGAGGGTCGGTGCGGCCCGATCCCCGTCCAGCGCGATCTTGACCTCGCCCTCGCCCCACCAGCTCTTCTCGTAGCGCGGATCGGTGAGGACGGTGATGCTGGCGCCCAGGAAGCGGCCGCGGCCCTGGATGCGCGGCAGGATGCGGAACGCCTCCCCCAGCTTCGTCGCGCGCTCGCGGTGCCACCAGGCGTGGAAGTAGAGCGCGTCCTTCGGCTGGCTGCGCAGCCGCCGGTAGTCCACGTCGTAGAAAATGAGGTTCACCTGCTTCTTCGATTCATTGGTGACGACGACGCGGGCGCCCTTGCGGAACGGCATCGGCACGTAGGAGACGAAGGAGCGACCCTCCGGGCTGGCGAACAGCGCCGTCTCCATCGGGATAATCTCGCTCGCGCCGTGGAGGAAGAAATCGCCGAGCGGCACCGAAACGGCAGGCCGTGCGGCGCCGTCCCAGAAGATGTCCAGGCGCAGGCCCCGGAGCGCATCGGGGGAACGGTCCTCGATCGTCATCCAGATCCGGTCGATGGTGCCGGCGCCGTCGATATTCGCCAGGACATGCGACGCGCCGATGGGGATGGTGTCGAAGGCGTGGCCCTTCGCGCCGCGATTTTCGAGGCCTCCGGCGCCTTTCGCCCCCGCCTGGTTTTCCGGGCTGATCCAGCGCGTCTCCTCGCCGGCGCGGAAGCGCCAGAGCTCGCTCCCCTCGCCCTGTGCGATCGCGGGTGCCCCGGCGAGCAGCAGGCCCAATGGGGCGAGCAGATACAGCGGGCGGGTGCGGGCCATGTTCGGATACTCCTCGGGTGTCAGTCTGCGGGAGGGGGGACGGGCGCCGGAGGTGGGCTCGGGCCGATCGCCGGGACGCCGCTGCGAATCGCGAGCGGCGCGATGTACATGTAGCGCTTGTCGGGTCCGCGCGCGCACTGGCGCGTGGCCGCCCAGGCGTGGAAGGCGATGTAGCTCGCTCGTCCGTCGGAGAAGACGGTCTGGTGGCCGGGGCCGCTGAGGCAGTTGGGCTTGTCGATCCGGCTGGCGAGGATCGGGTTGTTGGCGGCGTCGGTGCAGGGCCCGAGGGGGCCGGTGCAGCGGGCGTAGCCGGTGGCGTAGGCCGAAGCCCGCTGGTCCGGCTGCCAGGCATAATCGTTGGCCGAATAGAACATGACGTAGGAGGCGCTGGTGCGAACCATCGACGGCGCCTCGATGACGTGCGCCTCCCACGGCTGGTCGTTGACCAGCATCTGCGAGGCCGGCCCGGTGAGGCCGAGCCCGTCGGCTGACAGGCGCTGGCCCCAAATCCAGGTCGGCTTCCGGACCGCGTTGCCGTCATTCTTGTAGTAGAGGTAGAGCTGCCCGTCCGTGTCGCGGAACGGGCTGGCGTCGATCGTGCCGCCGAGCTTCGTCTGGCAGACGAGCGGCTCCGCCGCGGACGAGGTGAATGGCCCCTCCGGATCGGTGCTGGCGGCGGCGCCGACGCACTGCACGCCCTCCTTCTTCGACCGCGCAGTGAAGTAGAGAATGTAGCCCGTCTCCGTCTGGAGCACTTCCGGGGCCCAGGTGGAGCCCCTCTTTGCCCAGGGGGGTAGGACGGGGAGGGCGTCGCGCGGGCGCTTCGGATCGGCAGGATCCGTCGCCGTTTGCCAGTGGATCAGGTCGGTGGAGGAGGCGAGCTGGATGTTCACCTTCTCCTTGTTGTTGTTCGTCGCATAGGCGAACCAGCGGCCGCGGGTGCCGAGGACGAACGGGTCCGGGAAGTCCGACTCGAACACCGGTTGGTGGAGCGGTCCTGCGGCGGGGTCGGCCGCGGCCACGGAACCGGCGAGGAACGCCGCGGCGAGCGGCGTCAGCAATGTCAGAAGGCGCTTTGCCGGCAGCGGCACGATCCTCTCCTCATCTGCGGCTGGCGGTCCGGTTCCGCTGCGCTGGAGCCGCCGCTGCCTGTTGTTTACGCGCCTATATTATCATACTAATCGCGGCAAAATAAAAGCGGCCGCAAGCGCCGCGGGAAGGGAGAGGCATGAACAAGGGGATATTGGCAGTGATGGCAGCGGCGGCCGCGGGAACGGCATCGGGCGCATCGGCGGCGGACGTCTCACGGGCGCCGTTCGGCAAGCTTCCGACCGGAGAGACGGTGGAAGCGATCACGCTCAGCAACGCGCGCGGCCTTACCGCACGGATCATCACCTACGGCGCGGCGATCCAGTCGCTGCTCGTCCCCGACCGGCACGAAGAGGTGGCCGACGTGGCGCTCGGCTACCCGAGCATGGAAGGCTATCTGACGAAGTCCGAATATTTCGGAGCCACGGTCGGGCGTGTCGCCAACCGGATCGCGCTCGGCCGCTTCACGCTCGACGGCAAGACCTACCAGACCCCGGTTAACAACGGCCCCAACGCGCTGCACGGCGGCACCAAGGGCTTCGACAAGGTCAACTGGCAGGTGGTCGACGTGAAGGAGGGGGCGCGGGCGAGCGTCACCCTGCGCTACGTCAGCCCCCACATGGATCAGGGCTATCCGGGAACGCTCACCACCACCGCCACCTACTCCCTCGACGATCAGAGCAACACGCTCACCGTCGAATATCGCGCGACAACGGACCGGCCGACGGTGGTAAACCTCTCGAACCACGCTTACTGGAACCTGGCGGGCGAGGGCTCGGCGGAAGGGGCGATGGGCCACCTCCTGACCATCCCGGCGGAGCATTATACGCCGACCGATCCGAACGCGATCCCCACCGGCGAGATACGGCCGGTCGCCGGCACGGTGTTCGACTTCCGCCGTCCGACCCCGATCGGCGAGCGGGTGCGCGAGGGCCGCGACCAGCAGATCGTGTGGGGCAAGGGCTACGACCATAATTGGGTGGTCGACCGCCGGCTGTCGCGCGAGCCGAGGCTGCTCGCCCGCGTCGAGGATCCGGGCTCCGGACGGGTTATGCACGTCCTGTCGAACCAGCCGGGCATCCAATTCTATTCCGGCAACTTCCTGGACGCGACCATCGTCGGCAAGGCGGGCAGCCTCTACCGGCAGGGCGACGCGATCGTGCTCGAGCCGCAGATGTTCCCGGACACGCCCAACCGGCCGGAATTCGGCTCGGTGCGCCTCGAGCCGGGGCAGACCTACCGCAACGTCATCCAGTTCCGCTTCTCGGTCGCCGGCGCCGACTGATCCTGTCCGCATTCCACGGGAGAAAGTGATGAGAACCCCGCTCTGGTTCGCCTTCCTCGCCGCCACCGCGCTCGCCGCGCCGGTTCAGGCGCAGACCGCACCCGCCGCAGCGGCGGTGCCGACCGCGGCGGAGATGGTGCGCGGCAACGCCGAGCGCTGGTCCGCCGCGAAGGCGCAGAGCTGGTACGCGAGGCAGGATTGGATCCTCGGCGCCGATTACATCAACGCCAGCGCGATCAACCAGCTGGAGATGTGGCAGGCCGCCACCTTCAACCCCGCCGAGATCGACAAGGAGCTCGGCTGGGCGAAGAAGTTCGGCATGAACACGATGCGGGTCTACCTGCACGACCTCGCCTACGAACAGGACCCGGAAGGGTTCAAGCGCCGGCTCGACCAGTTCCTGGCCATCGCGTCGCGGCACGGCATCCGCCCGATCCTGGTCCTGTTCGACAGCTGCTGGGATCCGGATCCGGTGATCGGCCCGCAGCACCGGCCGATCCCCGGCGTCCACAACAGCGGCTGGGTGCAGAGCCCCGGGCGCAAGGACCTGATCGATCCCGGCCAGGACGCCGGCTTCCGCCGCTACGTCGAGGATGTCGTCGGCTCCTTCGCCAAGGATGAGCGCATCCTGCTGTGGGACATGTGGAACGAGCCCGACAATTCCGGCGGCGGATCCTACAACGACGACCAGCTCGCGCAGGAGCGGGTGCGGATCGAATATCTGCTGCCGCAGGTCTTCGCCTGGGCGCGCGCGCAGAAGCCGATTCAGCCGCTGTCGAGCGGGGTCTGGGTGGGCGAGGATTGGTCCCCCGGCGCGCCCACGCTGACGCCGATCCAACGCACGCAGCTCACCGAATCCGACGTCATCACCTTCCACAATTACGAATGGCCGGAGCAGTTCGAGGCGCGCATCGCCCAGCTTCGTAAATACGCCCGACCGCTGATCTGCACCGAATGGATGGCGCGCCCCGCCGGCTCGACCGCCGACACGATCCTGCCGATCGCGCACCGCGAGAATATCGGCATGGTCAATTGGGGCTTCGTCCAGGGCGAGATCCAGACCCACCTGCCGTGGGACAGCTGGGAGCGGCCCTACGTGCTGCAGCAGCCGGTCTCCTGGTTCCACGATCTGCTCCGCCCCGACGGCACGCCCTACCGCGCGCGCGAGGCCGAAATCTTCCGCTCGCTGAGCGCGAAGAGGGCGGGGAGCTCCGCCCGGCGCTAGCGCCTGATCGCTTAGGGTCGATCCATACCGCCATCCGCGGAGCCCTCCGGGGCCTCACCTGGGCGGTCGCAGCGGGGGAAGCGCGACCTCACGCCAGCCGAGAGCGCCGGGTGGGCCTAGCGGTCGATCCGGACCGCATCGGGCCTATGGCGCGCCGGTCAGATGTTCGACTGGTCGGCCGGCACTCCCGCAGGCAGCGTGGCGGCCCCGTCGGCCTCGAACGCCTTGAGGTCCACCGCGGCGTCGAGGCCGTAGCAGGTCATCGAGATCGATCCCATCGCATAGCCGCGGACGAGCGCCTCCAGGCCCGCGCCCTGCGCGGCGGCCATGCCGGCGACGTAGAGCAGCGGGATGAAATGGTCGGGCGTCGGCACCGCGTGGCCGTAGTCGGCATGGTCGACGAGCCTCAGCACGTCGCCCGGTGCTTCGGCGAGCTGGCGCGCCGCCGCGTCGTCGAACCGCTCCGCCCAGTCGAACGCCGCGTTCGGCCGGTTCCACTGGATGCGGGCGAGATTGTGCACAATATTGCCGCTCGCCACGACCATAATGCCCCGCGACCGCAGCGCCGCCAGCCGGGCGCCGAGCTCCACATGGTAATCCAGCGGCTTCAGCGCATTGATCGACAGCTGGAGGACGGGCAGGTCCGCCTCCGGGTAGAGATGGGCGAGCACGCTCCACGTGCCGTGATCGAGGCCCCACTGGTCGCGATCGAGGCCGCACCAGGTCGGCCGGACCGCCTCGGCGATCTCGGCTGCGATCTCGGGAGCGCCCGGCGCCGGATAGTCGAACGCGAACAGCTCCTCCGGGAAGCCGTAGAAATCGTGGATGGTGCGCGGCCGCGGCATCGCCGTCACCGCCGTCGCACCGAAGAACCAGTGGGCGGAGACGACCAGCACCGCCCTCGGCCGGGGCAGGTGCTTCCCCAGCGCGCGCCAGGCGTCGGTGAAGCCATTGCGCTCGAGCGTGTTCATCGGGCTGCCGTGGCCGATGAACAAGGCGGGCATGTCCGTCATCTTAGGCTCCGCGCGTGCTCACCGCCCTGGAACGCGCGGCGGCCGCTCCAGGGTGCGTCCCTTGCGCGAGCCGGAAGCGGCCGGATCACTTTCTTTCTCTCCTGCCTCGAGCGCTCCCCCACGTCGGCTGTTGCCCTTTGCCGAAGGCGAGCCCGGGTCCGGTAGGGTTTGCAGGTGATGCTTGATCAGCGCGGCCGTCGCCGGGACGGCAGCAAGCAGGACAGGGCGGCGAAGCTGGAAGACGGGAACGGCGCCGGCGAGGGCGGCGCAGAAACGAAGGTCGCCGGCCGTCCCCCGGCGGACCCAGGGGGTGCCGTAGAGATGCGGAACCAGCGCTTAATCCTCGTGCCTCCGCGAGCATCCGCCGGACCTCGTCGGCCGGGGCGGTCCCCGGGCCGGGGCGCCAGAATCCGGCGAGCGCCGTCACGAGCGGCCCGCGCGCATCAGTTCTGGATCAGGCGGAGGAGCGTGCCGTCGGGGTCGACGAGGGCGGCGATGGTGAGGCCGCTCGCCTCCCGCCGCGGCGGGTGCAGCCGCGGGTGGCCCTTGGCGGCTTCGCCGATGCCGGCCTCGAGGCAGGCCTGATAGAAAGAGGGCAGGTCGTCCAGCCGCAAGCAGCAGCTGAACCAGCTTTGCGCCGGGTCGAGCTCGGGATGCGCGAAGAATTCGAGCGTCAGGCCGCCGCGTTCGAGGATCATCCAGCCGCGGTCGCGCCACGCCGGCGCGAAGCCGAGCCGGCCGTAAAAGGCCGCGGTGGCGTCGAAGTCCCTCGACGGCAGGTTGGGCGTCGCGCGATCCATGAACTCTCCTCCGGCAGCCGCTTCTGTCCCACCGTGCCGGTGCGGGCAAGGCACGGATCACGTGCCGTCGGCGCAATTTTCCTCGGTGCCGTTGCGGGCGACCAGCTCGCGCTCGGCCTTGCAGCCGATGTGGAGCTTCACGACCGGCTTCGAATAGCATTTGATGGCGGCGTTCTCGTTGAGCACGACCTGTCTCTCGGCGTCCTCGATCGCCTTGTAGACTTCGTCGATCACGTCCGCGACGAACTCCTCCTCGTGCGAGCAGAGGTTGTTGACGTAGTTGACGAAATGGCCGGCCTGGTAGTGCGGCCCGGTGAGGTTCTCGCCCGTGTGGCTGAAGATCGACCCGCCCGCCTTGCGCATTTCGTTCCAGGCTTTGCGCAGGGCGAGGCTGCTCACGTTGGCCATGGCGGGTGCTCCCTTCCGGTGGGGGTGAGGTAGCATGGCGGGCCGATCGCGCGGAAGAGCGCGCGGAGGGCGCGGGAGGCGGAGGCGCGGAGGCGAATCGCGGAAGATCACGAAAGTCCCGAATGTCGCGAATGTCGCATGGAACGGCGGGGGGTCCCCGCCCGCGGCGGCGCCGGGGGGGTGGCGAGGAGGGGCGTGACGCGCGCGGGCGCTTCCGCCTCGCCGGGGTGAAGTTCATGAAGTTCACGGTGTCCAGGGGGCGTGCGCAGGTCGGGGCAGGGCACGCGGCGGGGCGGCCGGGGACGCTGCGGGGCGGGAGCGGGGCGGCGCCGGCTCGGACCGGGATCTCGGCCGACTCGGCGTTCTGTATCTGTTCCATCCGGAGGATGGACCACAAAAGGGGGGCTGTAGGAAAGTGTTTTTTTCGAAGCAGTGGCGCGATCAGTATTTCTGCTTCGATTGCGACCAATCGTCGCGCCGAGCGCGCGGCACGATCCGGATGAGCGGGCGCGAGCTTCGCTTCGGCGAGGAGATCGCCATCGGCGGCGGCTCGGTGGGGATCCCGGACCCCAACGTGGCCGAGGAGGCGAAACGGCGCGGCTGCGACACGAGCCACGCCTGGTGGGGCTCTCCGGAACTGGTCGACAGGAGCGTGCTGAGGCGGCCGGTGCGGGTGAACCCGCCGCCGCCGGTGCCGCCGGTGCGGAAGGAGTAGGGGAAGGAGTAGGGGGCGTGCGATAGCCGAGATGCAGAAAAGACGCTGCTCGCGTCCCGCGGCGGGCAGCAATCCCGTGCGGACCATCCGCTCGTCTGACGAACTGGAGGCCTCGATCAACGCCCTGGATTGAACGGCAGCCCGGGGCCAGCCGTCACCTCCAACGCGATCCGCGGCTGATCGAGCCGAGGCTTAAATCTCACCGACTTAGATTGTCGCCTGTAGTTGACGTGCCTTCTCGTGTCGCTTAAAAGCGACAAATGGCCGAGGTCGTCGAAACCGAAGCGTTTGCGCAATGGATGAAGCGCCTGCGCGACCCGCTTGGCCGTCGGGCGATCCTCCGCCGGATCGCGCGTATCGTCTCGACCGACAATTTCGGAGACCATGCAGGCGTCGGCGACGGCGTGAGCGAGCTCAGGGTCGACGTAGGGCCCGGCTACCGCGTCTACTACACGATCCGCGAGGGCGCGGTCGTGCTGCTGCTCTGCGGCGGCGACAAGGATTCGCAGGAGCGAGACATCAGGAAAGCGAAGGAGATGGCTGCCGAACTGGATGAGGGGCGGATTGCCGATTGAAGGATTGAAGGAAGGAACCGGGCACATGGCAATCAACACGCGGCCGTTCGACGCGGCCGACTATCTGGACAGCGCCGCCGACCAGGCGGACCTGCTGAGCGATGCGGTGGACAGCGGCGATCCGCGCTACATCGCCTATGCTCTGGGCGCCGTCGCCCGCGCCCGAGGCGGAATCGCCAAGCTCGCGCGCGACGCCGGCATGAGCCGCCAGGCGCTGCACAAGGCGCTGAGCGAGGACGGCAACCCGACGCTCGAGACGGTGCTCAAGGTGCTGAAGGCGCTTGGGCTGCACATGCGGATCGAGGAGGCGGGGAAGGCGGCGGCTTGAGCTTGGGAAGAAGGAGGTTGGTTCACGCGGAGGCGCGGAGGAACGGTTGTTTCACCCGAAGCACCGAAGGACCCGAAGAGGCCATGCCCCTGATGAGCGCCGCGCGCTCCTGATTACCGCCATGCCAGGAACTGTCGCTGAGTGTCGGTCAGCCGCGGCGCGGGCGCTTCGCTGGGGTCTTAGGGACTTTCGGGTCTTCGGGTGAACCCATACCGGCGTGGGAGCGCGGGAGGCGGAATGGGGAGGAGGTGCGCTCGCGGCCGAGCCGATCGCGCGCAAGGCGGAGAGGCGGGAGCTTGGCGAGGGCCGCTGCCGGAGCCGATTGCGGCCATCGTGGAGGCGGAATTCGCCGCGGCGCGGGAGACGTTCGAGACGGGGCCGGCGCGGGCGAGCGAGGCGGCGCGGGAGCGGGCGGATGCTTTCTTTCGGGAGGTGGTTCGGGGGGATTGAATTAGGTATTATTTCCCCAGAACTGTTGTGTGAAGTACTTAGCGTGGTACCTTCGTCCTGCGCAACTTCATCAGGTCAATTCTTCGTTTGCGGCCGGAGATAAACTCCACGAGACGCTGGTCTTCGTAGGTCCGGACCACAAATGAAGGAGCTGAGCGGATATCTTTCAGAGTTATGTCCCACTCTCGCAGGGACGACAAAGATATCCTGCCGACAAACACAACCCGCTCATGCAGCTTGGAAAACTTTAGGATCACGTCGGGACCATCTTCTTCTAAAGAAACAAGCGTATAGAGTTCGACTGCTTCGCCATTATCAACTCTGAATGCCCGAACTCGACCGGGGGAGGCTTGTCTCACCATTCCAGACTGAGATCTCGGATTATCGGTGCAGGGATGCTTCGGCCACGGCCACCCCACGTTATCGAAGTAGACCCGCCCACCGAAAGGGCTCTGATAGAAGTAAACCTTCACGCCACACACGGGGCAGTAGGCGTTGGGGTTCACATAGGATTCGATCGAACGGAATGGCTTGGCGGCCGCCGAGCTCGAACCAGCCCGATACGCTCGACAGCCTCCACTCACATGAATCGGAACCGGCCTGCCGCCCAGGTAGCGGAACTCGATTTCGTCTCCGCAATGGTCGCAAATAGGCATCAATCAAGTCCGTCCTTGACTTCCTCCACCAGCGTCAGGTCGAGCAACCCGCCGGATTATCTCTCCGGTGAGGGGAAGGCGTGCCGAATGCGATAAGCGTCCTCATAAGCGAACTGCTCCACGCGCTCCAAGCCCCATGGCGCATGCTTTCTGGGTGAGCAGGCGATCTCAACCCAATGCACCACGCTGCGCGCCCTTTCGCGGACATAGTTGTTGTCAGCAAGCCGCATGGCTTCTTGGGCTGAAGCCTTCACCTTCGCTACGAGCGCCGGGTTGCTTCTCCCCCCAAAGCCAGTCCGCAGCAAATCTAAGAGCTCTTTGCATACCTCATCGTACTGTTCGCGGTCGGTCACATTAATCTCCCCGGCTCTTGCTTTACATTGCTGACCATCGTGGCAAACAGGAATTCCGTGATTGGTCCGGGCGCTGGAGGCGACAGTGGACGAGGCACTATGCAATCGCTTGGGTGGAGACCGGATTTCATCGAGGCAGATAGACGAATTGATTGGCATCGCCCGAGGTATTGCAGCGGACGGCGTGCTCAACGAGGCTGAAGTAGAGTTCCTGCAGAAGTGGCTGGCAGCGAACTCCAGCGTTAGCGACCAGCCTGTTATCTGCACCTTCTATAATCGTGTGGCAGACATTCTTCGCGATGGGGTTGCCGACGTGGAGGAATGCGCGGAGCTGCTCGAAACGCTCAACAGCTTCTCTAATCGAGATTTCGAGCTGGGGGAGGTGCTTAAGTCGACGACGCTGCCTCTTTGCGATCCGGCGCCGGATCTGGAGTTTGCCGGCCGCACCTACTGCTTCACGGGCACTTTCACCTTTGGGAAGCGCCGGGATTGCGAACAGGCAGTGTTGGCGAGAGGCGCCTCGTGCGGCAGCCTCAATTCGCGGACCGATTATCTGGTGATTGGCGTGTATGCGACGGAGTCATGGAAGCATTCTTCTATGGGGAACAAGATTCTGAAGGCTTGTGAGTGGCGCGACGAGGGGGTGCCTATCTCTATCGTCTCAGAGGCACACTGGACGAAGCATCTCTAAATCGAGGGTGCTATCCACTCGCAACGTGAGATGTCTTGTGTGATCTCCATGCCCTCGCGTGTGAGCTTGATAACCCGCCTGCCTTCCACCTCATCGCCGCGGACAAACCCCTCGCATTCGAGGCGGTCCAGCAACGAGATCAAGTCTCGTCGGGATATGGCCAAACCAACCTTGCTGAGCCAGCTGTGTAGGAGATCATCATTGGCAGTTCCATTGGAGCGTTCAAGCGTTTGAAGTGCCTCCCTCGCTTGCAGGGCTAATCGGATTTCTGAAAGCGATCCCCGGCTATTTCCCTTCTCTACCATTCAGAACCTGCCTCGTGTGGCCTAAGCATATATCAGCCTCTGGGGTACCACCCTTTGGAATTTCGCTTGGGCAACGGAATGCCTTCGGCTGCTAAGTGACGCTCAATGACTCCTTCGTAGTGAGGCGCGAAGCCATCCCAGTTGCCTTGGTAGCACGGCATGCACAGCGTCATCTTATAGTGGTTCAACCACTTTCCGTCGTAGACGTGCAGCCCGAACTGAAACTTCAATCCGCACAGATCGCAGTTGTAGTAGATTGCGTTCTCTGGTTCGATGTTCCTCCGCCTTTTCCTCATGCTCTGTCACCCTCATCCAACTTCGCCTAAGCGGCAAAGCCGCTAAGGCTACGTATCCTTCTCCCCTCCAGGGAGAAGGGTCATTCAGCCGCCTCTCGCTCCCGCAATGAGGCAGGAGAACCGCGCTTCTTCTTGAGCCGTGCGGGGGGAGCTTCAGCGCGTACGGACTTGGCGAGTAGCTCCTTTAAATACCCGCCCGTATAGGACCGGGGTTCTGCGGCGACCTGCTCGGGCGTGCCTTCTGCGACGACTTCACCGCCCTTGTCGCCGCCTTCAGGGCCGAGATCTAAGACCCAGTCCGCCGTCTTTATCACTTCGAGGTTGTGCTCGATGACGACGACGCTGTTCCCCTGCTCCACCAGCGCATGCAGCACCTCCAGGAGCTTCCGCACGTCCTCGAAGTGAAGCCCCGTGGTCGGTTCGTCGAGGATGTACAAAGTCTGCCCCGTCGCGCGCCGGCTCAGCTCCTTCGCCAGCTTCACGCGCTGGGCTTCGCCGCCGCTGAGCGTCGTCGCCTGCTGGCCGACCTTGATGTAGCCAAGGCCGACTTCGGCGAGCATCGCCATCTTCTCGCGGATCGGGGGGACGGCCTTGAAGAACTCGACGGCGTCCTCGACGGTCATGTCGAGGACGTCGGCGATGCTCTTGCCCTTGAACTTCACCTCCAGCGTCTCGCGGTTGTAGCGCTGGCCGTGGCAGACGTCGCAGGTGACGTAGACGTCGGGGAGGAAGTGCATCTCGATCTTGATGAGGCCGTCGCCGCTGCACGCCTCGCAGCGGCCACCCTTGACGTTGAAGCTGAAGCGGCCGGGCTTGTAGCCGCGCGCCTGGCTTTCGGGGAGGCCCGCGAACCAGTCGCGGATCTGGGTGAAGGCGCCGGTATAGGTGGCGGGGTTGGAGCGCGGGGTGCGGCCGATCGGCGACTGATCGATGTCGATCACCTTGTCGAGATACTGGAGGCCGTCGATCTTCTCGCACGGGCCGCAGACGACCCGGGCGCCGTTCAGCGCGCGGGCGGCGCCGGCGTAGAGCGTGTCGATGGTGAAGCTCGACTTGCCCGAGCCGGAGACGCCGGTGATGCAGGTGAAGGTGCCGAGGGGGATGGAGGCGGTGACGTCCTTGAGGTTGTTGGCGCGGGCGCCGCGGACCGTCAGTTTCTTCCCGTTGCCGCGACGGCGCACCGCCGGAACGGCGACAGCTCTACGCCCGGTGAGGTAGTCGGCGGTGAGGCTCTTCTCGTTGGCGAGCACGTCCTCGAGCTTGCCCATGGCCACGACCTCGCCGCCGTGGACTCCGGCGCCGGGGCCCATGTCGATGACGTAGTCGGCGGTGCGGATGGCGTCCTCGTCATGCTCGACGACGAGGACGGTGTTGCCGAGATCGCGAAGGCGCTTGAGGGTGATCAGCAGGCGGTCGTTGTCGCGCTGGTGGAGGCCGATCGAAGGCTCGTCGAGGACGTAGAGGACGCCCGAGAGGCCGGAGCCGATCTGGCTGGCGAGGCGGATGCGCTGGCTCTCGCCGCCGGAGAGGGTGCCGGAGGTGCGGTCGAGGGTCAGGTAATCGAGGCCGACATTGTTGAGGAAGCCGAGGCGCTCGTTGATCTCCTTGAGGATGGCGCGGGCGATCTCCTTCTGCTGGGCGGTGAGCGTCTCCTCGAGGGTTGAGAACCATTCGAGCGCGTGGCGGACGGAGCGGCGGGTGGACTGGCTGATGTCCTCGCCGGCGATCTTGACGGCGAGCGGCTCGGCCTTGAGGCGCGCGCCGCCGCAGGTCTCGCACGGGTGGCTCGCCTGGTAGCGGCCCAGCTCCTCGCGCATCCAGGCGCTCTCCGTCTGGAGCATGCGGCGGTT
>DASVVY010000172.1:0-4279 GCA_036386335.1 Allosphingosinicella sp.
CGCAGGTCCGCCTGCAGCTCGGCGAAGTCGAGCGGCTGGTAGGGGACGAGCGCGTCGATGCAGAAGCTGCAGCTGTACGGGCAGCCGAAGCTGCCGATCATCGGCACCAGCTTGATCGGCCCGGCCTTGGCGAGGTTCGGCTCGACGAACTTCCAGCGCTGGCGCAGATTGGGGATCGTGCGCGGCTGCTGCGCGGCTCCGACGAAGCGCCCGATCGGCCGGTGCGGCGCCGCTTCCTTCAGCACCTCCTCGATCTCGCGCTTGGTCGTGAAGCCGAGAACGTAGTCGAAATGCTCGGCGGCATGCTCCGGGTAGCAGCGGGCGTGGGGCCCGCCGAGGACGGTGATCGCCCCTTTGCGCCGGTAGATGCTGCTCACCGCATAGGCGGTGTAGGCGGTGAGGGTGAAGGCGCCGATGATCAGGAGGTCGGTGTCCTCGGCGAGCGCGGTCAGGTCCTCGTAGCCGGTGTAGCAGAGATAGTGGACGTCGTGCCCGAGCTCCTCGCACCACACCGCGATCGCCTGCGGCATCACGCTCGCATAATTGGGGCTCATCTTGAGCTTGAACAGGTCGCGCGTCGGCCCGCGCTCCGCAAAATCTATGATCGTGACACGCACCGACGCCGCTCCCGCTCCCGGACGCCCCAATTAGCCGGAAAAATGAATGTGGTCCAACGGTTTAGCCGCGCCCTTTCCCCCGGGAATGCGGCACCGGCGGGCAATCACATCTGCCGCGCCAGCCGTCGGTTCGACGCATTATGGTGCCGGACGGAGAATGCAAGCAAGAGGTTCATCGGCAGCAGCTCGGCGAGGAAGAACCACAAGGGACTGCCGAGCAGCATGCTGATGCCGAGGACGATGGTTCGCGGATTGGAGCCGAGCAGCTTCTCGTAGGCCAGCGCCGTCGTGGACCCGGCCTTGATCAGACCGCGGATCCGGGCCGTCTCGGCTGGGTCCGCACCCGCCCTGCCGAGGGCGTCGTCGATCCGGCGCGCGTCCGGGCTCATGCTCTGCGAGAGGCGGATATATTCGCGCGCCATCCAGCCGAAGGTCCGGCTGAACCAATTGCCCTTTTGGAACACCTCGTCGCCGGCGGCCTGGGCGTGCTTCAGCCACGGCACGCCGTAGACCCACCACAAATAGGTCCGCCGCTGCGTCTCGGCATGGTTGTTCTGGACGATGTGCGACGCCGCGGCGAGGGCGGAGAGCAGCCAGGCCCAGCCGCCGATCTCGTCGTCGAGGATCGCGGCGAGGACGATGTAGAGGACGGCGTGAGCCGAATAGTCGCAGACGCCGTCGACCAGTTCGCCGGTCGGCGAGCTCTTGCCGGTGAGCCGCGCGAGGTCCCCGTCGGCCCCGTCGACGACATGCCAGAGGGCGTGGAGGGTGAAGCCGAGCAGGGCCGAGGTCGGCCAGTCGAGTCCGGCATAGGCCCAGGCCGCGCCCCACACGAGCAATGCGCCCACCACGGACACTGCGTTCGGGGAGAGGCCGGTCGGCCGAAGCGCGAGCGCGAGGCGCCAGGCGAGCGGGTGGTAGATGTGGAGGTTGAGCCAGTCCTGCAGCTCGGGCGGGCGCGTCGGCCTCGCTGCGGGCGCGTCCCTCCCCGTCACGTGGACCTCAGGCGGCCGGCCGCGCCGGGGCCGAGCGCTCGAGGATCGCATCCATCTTGCGCTTCTTCGCGACCGCCGCGCTGCCGCCCTGGGTCTCGTGGAACAGCTCGAGCGTCTCGAACTCGTCGTCGGTCGGCCGCTGGAGTGCGAGGTCGGTATATTGGTAGCGGTTCGGATCGGCGAGGACGCGCTCGACCAGCCTGCGCTCGGCGCGATAGCCGCGCCAGTAGCGCAGCCCCTTCCACGCCGTCTCGGCCCAGTAGCGCGGGTAGAAGAGGATGGCCGGCTCCCGCTTCATGCCCGGCCGGCGCGAGCGGCGGCGCTTGCGGCGCAGGATGCCGCCCTCCAGCGGGTGCAGGTCCTCGGCCTCGAACAGCATCTTGAACTCGTTGAAATACTGCGCCGCCTTGCGCGGCCGGCCTCTCTCCAGCGCGGCATGGCGGCGGGTCACCGTCTCCATATGCTCGTAGGTGTAATAAGCGGCCCAGGCCTCGTAATAGGCCTCCTCCCACTCTTGGTCGCTCATCTTGGGGTGGCGGCTGACGCGGTGGTGGAGGTTGTACTTGTTGAGGTCGGGGTCCATCCACTCGCCCGCCGCAAGCATCCTGCGGTGGTCTTCCGAGCCGGGCAGCGGCGTCAGGAAGAAGAATTCCAGGATGTCGAGCGGCAGCTCGCGCTTGATGATCTCGACGTCGCGAAGGATCGATTCCTTGGTGTCGGCGGGGAAGCCGAGGATGTAGCCGGCGAAGGTGCAGGCGCCGCGCTCGATCCACTCGCGCAGCATGTAGCGATATTCGGTGATCTTGTTCTGCCGCTTGTTCGCCGCAAGCAGGTTGTCGGGATTGATGTTCTCCAGCCCGATGAAGACGCGGTTCACCCCCGCCCGCACGGCCTTGTCGATGAAGTTGGGGAGGCGATGGCAAAGCGTGTCGACCTGGATGGTGAGGTTGACCTTGAGCCCCTCCTCCTCGCGCAGGTGGATCAGCCGGTCGAAGAACTCCTCCCAGCGGCGGTTGCGCACCAGATTGTCGTCGGTGATGAAGAAGGCGCTGATGCCGTTCGCCTTGTTCTCGCGAACGATCGCCTCGAGGTCGTCCGGGGTGCGGAAGCGGCTCTTGCGGCCTTGGACGTTGATGATCGTGCAGAAGCTGCACTGGAAGGGGCAGCCGCGGCCGAGGTCGAAGCTCGACCAGCTCCGCCAGTTCCTGCGGATCGCGTCCGGTGGAAGCACGGGCAGCGGCGCTCCGGTGAGGTCGGGCAGCTCGCTCAGATAGTTGTAGACCGGCTTCAGCTTGCCCTCGAAGGCGTCGACCAGCACCTGGTCGAGCCGCCCCTCCTCGCTCTCGCCCGCGTAGAGCGAGCAGCCGATGTCGAGCGCTTCCTGAAGCTCCGGCGGCAGCTGCGGCAGCATCGAGAGGCAGCCGGAGACGTGGAAACCGCCGATCGAGACCGGCAGCCCCGCCGCGCGGAATTGGCGGGCGAGGTCGAGCGCGCGCGGATATTGGTTCGACTGGACCCCCACCAGGCCGATCAGCGCGCGCGCGCCGCGGCGCTTCAGGTCGCGGACGATCTTCTCCGGCTCGATGTTCGTGTTCGATTCATCGATCGTGACGAGGTTGAGCTGCACGTCGGGCCCGAGCACCTGCCGCTCGGCGCAGCCGCGGGCGATGCCGTGGAGAGCGGCCAGGGAGTTGGACGGGATCAGGGTCCTCCACCAGACGATCGGATAGCCCTCGTCGTCGTAATGCGACGGCTTGATCATGATGAAGTCGAATTGGGCGGTCTGGTCCATTCACTCGTGGATAGCCGATTCTGAGCCCGGGTCCACCCGCCCGGGAACGCCGCCACCTTTTCTGTGGGCGCGGCGGCGGCGATCGGCTAAGGCTCCGCCGGCATGAAGCTTTTTGCCGCCGCCATCCTGATGCCGCTGCTGCTCGCCGCCTGCGGGCAGGTCGAGCCGCTGCGGCGCACCGCCGCGACCCCCGGCGCGAAGGCCGTCGCGAGCAGCAGCCAGCTCCCCTCCGAAGTGCCGGTGCCCGGACCGGAAGCCCGCCCCGAAGTCCGCCACCCCTTCCTCGAGCCGCAAAATGCGCGCGAGGATGACCGCTTCGATCTTCCGCCGACGGAGCGCTGACGAATCAGCCGCTGTAGGCGACGAAATCGAGGTTGGTGAGCGCCGTTCCCGCCGCAACCTGCGCGAACAGCACGGCCGCACCGGCGCCGTTTCCGTCGGCGTCGTAGAAGATCTTGCCCGTCGCGCTGTCGTAGACGATGCGGTCGGCGGCGTCGGCCGCGGCGGCGCCGGTGACGAAGGCCCCCAAGGCCAGAGTGCCGTCGGCGCCGATGCCGCTGAAGATCGTCCGGTCGAGCATGATCGTGTCGTCCGCCACGGAATAGCTCTGGATCGTGTCGACATTGCCGGCGCCGATCGCGGTATCGAAGTAGAAGCTGTCGGTGCCGGTACCGCCATTAAGCGTGTCGTTGCCCCCCTTGCCATAAAGGCTGTCGGCACCGTCAACGCCGTTAAGGCTGTTCGCAGCCGAATTGCCGGTGATGGTGTTGGCAAGGCTGTTGCCCGATCCGTTGATGGCGCCGGCGCCGGTCAGCACCAGATTGTCGGCATATTGCCCCGCGAGGCTGAAGCTCGCCGAGCTCTGCACGGTGTCT
>DASVVY010000173.1:0-6723 GCA_036386335.1 Allosphingosinicella sp.
CACGAACCCCTTCGCATATTGCTCCGCCTCGACGAGCGTCGACCGCGCCGGGATGCCGATCATGGTTGCGCCCTCCGGCACGTCCTTCGTCACCACCGCATTGGCGCCGATGCGGGCGCGGGGGCCGACGACGATGGGACCGAGCACCTGCGCGCCCGAGCCGATGATCACCCCGTCCGATATGGTCGGGTGGCGCTTGCCCGCGATGCCGTCGGTGGGGTTGGTGCCGCCCAGGGTCACCGTCTGGTAGATGGTGACGTCGTTGCCGATGTCCGCCGTCTCGCCGATCACGACGAAGCCGTGGTCGATGAAGAAGTTGCGGCCGATGACGGCGCCGGGGTGGATGTCGATCGCCGTCAGGAAGCGGGCGATGTGATTGACGAGGCGCGCGAGGAAGAAGAGCTCGCCCCGGTAAAACCAGTGGGCGATGCGGTGGAGGCCGAGCGCCCAGACGCCCGGATATAGGAGTATCTCCCAGCGTGAGCGCGGCGCGGGGTCCCGCGCGCGGATCGAGTCGAGGTAAGCGAAAAGTCCCGGCAGCATTGATGACCCTTGTCCCGCCCGCTCCGGCCGCAAAGATAGGCAATCATGTTCCAAATTGCCAGCCGGGGGAATTGCGGGCGCTTCAGGCGAGCTTCGGCAGGCGCTGGGCGGCTATCCCCCAGCCCTTCAGCGCCCGGCTCTTCGCCCGCCTGAGGAGGAGCGGCGCCTCGGCGATGGTGAAGGCGCGGGCGCTGTCGAGCGCGCCCAGCTCGTCCCACGAGACCGGGGCCGCGACCGGAGCGCCGCCGCGGGCGCGCAGCGAGTAAGGGAGGATGGCGGTCGCGGTTCGCTGGTTGCGCAGATAGTCGAGGAAGATGCGGCCCTTCCGCTCCGCCTTGGGCAGGGCGACCGTGTAGCGATGCGGCTCCGCCTCGGCGAGGGCGGCGCAGATGCGGCGCGTGAATTCGCGCACGTCCGGCCATTCCTGCTCGGGCGCGACGGGCAGGACGACGTGGACGCCCTTGCCGCCGCTCAGCATCGGGAAGCTGGCGAGCCCGATCGCGTCGAGCAGCTCGCGCATCCGGAAGGCGCCCGCCTTGACCGCGTCGAAGCCGGTGCCCTCGCCGGGATCGAGATCCAGGACGATTCGGTCGGGCCGCTCCGCATCCGCGGCGCGCGAGCCCCAGCCGTGGAACTCGACCGCGTCCGCTTGGACGCAGGCAAGCACGCCTTCGGGGCTGTCGACGTAGAGATACTCCTCGGTGCGGCCGTTCTTCTGGGCGACGGGGACGAAGCGGATCGGGGGGGCGAACACGCCGCCGGCGTCCGGGTGGTTTCGGTTGCGCTGGAAGAAGCAATAGCCGCCGGTGCAGCGGAAGAGGTTTAGGATCCGGCCGCCGGCATGTTCGAGGAGGAGCGGCGCGACCTGCTCGTAATAAGCGAGGAGCGCGCGCTTCTCCGGAAGCTTCGGCTTGGTGTAGCTCGGCTCGCCGGCGGGCCCCTTCGCGGTGCCCGGGATCGGGCGTGGCGCGCTCGGCTCGAGCCTCTCGCGGCGGGCGAGCGTTTGTACCTGGAGCCAGTCCGGCGAAAGGCCGCTGCGGTAACGGCTGCCGCGCTTCTTCGAGACGATTCCGGCGAGCCCCATCCGCTCGACCGCGGCGAGGAACTCCGCGCCGCCGCCCTCGACATGGGCGCTGAACTGGATCGCGAAGCCGGGATCGTTGTCGCCGATCAGCGCCTGGAGGCGGGCGCGGCGCTCCTCCACCGGCGCGGCGAGAAGGTCGCGGCCGTCGACGTGGAGGAGGTCGAATGCCATGAACACGAGCCGTTCGGGGTGGCGCGAGACGGCGACCTCCAGAGCCGCGAAATCGGAGCGGCCCTGCGCATCCTGGACGATCACTTCGCCGTCGAGGATCGCGCAGGAGGCGCCGAGCGCCGCCGCCGCGTCGAGCAATGGGGCGTAACGATTCGAGCAGTCCTCGCCTGAGCGATCGAAGGCGCGGGCGCGGCCGTCCTCGACCAGGATCTGCGTGCGGCAGCCGTCATATTTGAGCTCGTGAAGCCAGGCATCGCCTGCGGGCGCAGCCTTGGCCGGGGCCGGCAGCATAGGGGGGACGAAGCGCAAAGGCTCAGCGGGCACCGCGGCTGAACGGGGCCCCCCGCCGGCTTGTTCCCTCCGCAGATAAGGAAGAATCCATCGTGAACAGGAAAAATCACTTGCGGCCGCGGATGTTTCATGTTCTATGTCTGTTCCCGGTCGCGATTCGCGGCATACCGCAGGCCCTCCCCCCGGGCCAGCAGCCTCCCGAGCCCGAAAGGGCGCCGCGCGGAGCGGGCCGGACGACGCGCGGCTGACCCCCGGCCGCGATCAATGGAGAAATGAAATGAGCTTCATCGGTACCTACACCGCCGCTACCACCACCCCGCCGACGATCGCGGCCGGCACCACCATGGTCGAGACCACCGGCTACGCCGCCTCCGGCGACGGCGGATCCGCCCGCTTCAAATTTTCCGGGGCCACGGCGCCGGCGAGCGGACCCAAGTTCCAGGATTCCGCCGGCAATTGGTGGGGTCTGGCCGAAAAAGTGGTCAACAACCTCATGTTCGGCGCCCTGCCGGGCGGCAGCGCCACGCTGAACACGACGCGCCTCAACGACTTCTTCGCCTATTGCGCGGCAGTGCCGTGCGAGTCGGCGCACGTGATGGGCGCCCTCAACGTCGACGGCCCGCTCACCTGCACCCTCGACAGCGCCACCACCTTCCACATGGTTTGGACCGGCAAGATCACCGCCACGGCCGCGGTCGAGACCGTGCTCACGCTCGAGGCCGTCGGCCGCCTGGTGCGGGTCGACGGCATCATCCGGGTCTGGGGCCAGATCACCGGCGGCAGCGACGCCTACGTCAACCGCACGTGCCAGGTCGGCGTCCGCCTCAAGAACACCGCCCGTGGCCGGATCGAGGGAATCGAGGCCGTCAACTTCCGCTACGCCGGCGTGCTCCTCAACAGCTCGAACACCAACGAGAACGGGACGCGCATCGGCAACGTCTACGCGAAGCGCTGCAGCTCCGGCTACAAGGGCGACTCGCTGACCGCCAACTGGTCTAACCGCACCGACGCCGGCAGCAGCGACAACGTCTCGCAGACGACGACGATCACCGTCAGCCAGCTCCCCGACAGCTACACCCAGTCCGCCGTCGGGCCGAAGTTCGTGGTGATCGGCGATGCCAGCGGGAATTCCGAGCGCGTCCACCTCATCACGCTCTTCGACCCGGCGAACTCGGCGCTCACCATCTCGCCCTGGCCGGATCCGGCGTTCGGCACTTCGGGGACGCTGCGCTACATGTTCGGCGCCGGCCTGTCGGTGAACGGGTCCGATGCGAACTTCGTCAACGTCGAGACGGCGGACGTGACCCAGAACGGCATCGGGATCGTCTCCAACGGCCTCTACGGCGTCGTCTGCGATACCCTCGCGGCGCACAACAACGGCGCCGGAATCGCCATCGGCGGCGACCTCGCCGACGCGCATGTCGATATGACGATCACCTACGCCTATCTCGAGAACAACAATTTCGACATCGTCCGGACCACCCGCGCCAGCATCGGTCTGCACGTGGAGGCGCAGGCGACGCTGAACCTGGCGAGGGTCGAAGTGGCGGCAGCCCCCTGGTCGACCGCCATCGGCGGCCGCAACCGCGGCTATGCCGGCCTCGGCACGTCGACGGTGCAGTCGAACAACGGCTTCCTCGCCTACCAGAAAGCCGGATACAATTACCTGCCGAAGCTGAACTTCTTCCCGCACCGGCCGGCGCAGGACGGGGCGATCTTCCGGAAGGACACACTCTCCGTCGAGCTCGAGCCGCTCGACATGGGCGTCAACGGCCGCTTCGGCTACGACGGGGGACGGCTGACCGTGCTGGGCAGCGGGGCTTCGGCCCAGCCGACGGGCACGATCACCTTCACCGCCCCGCCGAGCACGACGTTCAGCGCGCAGACGACGTCCGGAAGCCCGGTGCTCGATGCGATCAGCGGGACGGCCTTCCTGGTCCCCGGTCAGACCGTCACCGGGACCAACATCCCGGTGAACACGACCATCCTTTCCGTCGATCCGTTCGGGAAAAAGGCGACGATGAGCGCGAACGCGACCGGCAGCGCCAATCCGGTGACGGTCACGGCGAGCGCCTGGACGGTGAGCGGCGGGACCGGCAGCGGGACGACCACGGCGTTCTCCAGCCTCACCAAGCCGGCGGATTTCGCGATCTACTACGACATCGCGGCCCGAAACGTCATCGTGCGGAACCTCGCGGCCTAGCCGCGGGTGCGGCGGGGCGCGTTCCTTCCCCCGCAAACCCTGCCGCGATCGGCGCCGGAGCCCCACACGGGCGCCGGCGCCGCTCTTCCGTGGGGACGGCGGGCGGCGATCAGGAGGCCTTGCGGGCCTTGCCGGCGGCGGCCGCGAGCAGCGGCGCATCGCGGCGGTACGGGTCGGGCCGGAGCGCAATCCCGCGCGCGGGGTCGGGGAGCGCGGTCAAGTAGGTGATGTAGACGGGGACGGGTTCGGGCAAGTCGACGTCCTGCTCGGGGGCGGCGCCCTTCGGGCGGGGCGGGTCGCCCCGGAACAGCCAGCGGGCGAGGCGGGGCGCGTCGGAGACGCGGACGCAGCCGGAGCTGAGACGGCGGTCCGCGCGGGCGAACAGCGCCTTTTCCGGGAAATCGTGGAGATAGATGCCGAGCTCGTTGGGCATCATGAACTTGATCTCGCCCATAACATTGGAGCCGCCCGGGCGCTGGCGAAGGCGCAGCGTGCGCCGGCCGCTCGCCACCGCTTGCCAGTCCACCTGCGACGCCTTGATCACCCGGGCGCGGTCGGACCAGTCGGAGAGGATCTCGAGCCGCTCGCGAGCGAGGAGCATTGGCCCCTCGCGCAGGACCTTCCTCGCCCGCTCGCGCGCGAGGTCGGGCGGCACGTTCCACCAGGGTTTCAGGACCACGAAGCGCAGGCTGCTGGCGAGCGCCGGCGTCGCCATGGCGGCCTTGCCGACGATGACCGGCATCGGCGCCTCGATGCGATTGCCCTCGATCATCCACAGGCGCGCGGAGCCGGCGTCGACGATGATGTAGCGCCCCCGGCGGCCGGGAATGGCGCGGGCGCGATCGAGATTGGCGAGGACCAGCCTCTCCTCCTCCGGCAAGCGAGGCGCTGCGACGCGCCAGCGGGCATAGCCGCGGTGAAGGCTGTCGTAGAGCGGGTTTACCCGCACCGCATCGGCGACGAAATCCGAGAGCGACGACGCGGCGGCGGCGCCGTCGAGCAGCGCGCGCGGCGAGGGCGGTGCGGGGGCGAGCTCCGGCTCTATGTATTTGAGGCCGGTCGGGCGAACGGGTGTGCGCAGGTCGCGGACGAAGCGGGTGAGGCCGCGGGAGAGGAGCAGCTCCGCCCGCGCCAGCGCGCGGGTGTCGCCGTGGGCGGCGGCGCCCAAGGCGGTCTCGATGTCGCGCGCGCCGTAGCGCTCCGGATCGAGCCCGTGGTCCGCGGCGCCGCCGATGCTGACGGCGAGCGCCAGCGCCTCCGGCTTCAGGCGGCCGTGCGCGACCCAGAGCGGCCGGTTGCCCCGGGCGCGGTAGAAATCGGCGACTTCGGGATCCACCGCCACCCGCGCCGCCGGCAAGGGCTCGGCCTTGTGCGGCGCGGAGGGCCGGTTCTCAGCGCAGCCCGCCAGTGCCGCGATGCCGGCCAGCGCGAGACCGCCCACGAGATAGCGTGACATCATGGCCTCGCCTCTAGCACAGGCCGCGGCTCGGGCTGAAGCCGGGGTGGAAGCTATACAAGAGCATAATCGTTTCGGGGCGAGACTCGCCCGTCGACCGATGTTAGAAAAGTGAGCCGATCGTCCCCGAGTCCCGAGCCCCAGCGCCCTCGTCTTCGCTGCTCCGACACCCGATGCGACGGCACCTTGTGTGCGTCCGCCCCTCCGAGGAGATCCCCCATGAACATGCTCACGACGCGCGACGGCACCCGCATCTATTACAACGATTGGGGACAGGGGCAGCCGATCGTGTTCAGCCACGGCTGGCCGCTGACAGCGGACGCGTGGGACGCGCAGATGCTGTTCTTCAGCGGGCGCGGCTTCCGTGCCGTCGCGCATGACAGGCGCGGCCACGGCCGGTCCGATCAGCCTGGTTTCGGCAACGACATGGACACGTACGCGGACGACCGGGCCGAGCTGATCGAGGCGCTCGACCTCAGGGACGTGGTCCTGATCGGCCATTCGACCGGCGGCGGCGAGGTCGCCCGCTACGTCGGCCGGCACGGCACCTCGCGGCTGGCGAAGGCGGTGTTGATCGATGCGATCACGCCGCAGATGGTGAAGACTCCGACCAATCCCGCCGGAGCGCCGATCGAGGTGTTCGAGCAGATCCGCGCGGGCGTCGCTGCGAACCGCTCGAGCTTCTACCAGGATCTCACCACGCCCTTCTTCGGCGCGAACCGGAACGGCTCGCAGGTGACGCAGGGGATGCGCGACGCCTTCTGGTTCCAGTCCATGCAGGGCGGCATCAGGGGCCAGTATGATTGCACCCTCACCTGGGAGCTCGATTACAGCGCGGACCTGCGGAAGTTCGACGTGCCGACGCTCGTGATCCATGGCGACGACGATCAGATCGTGCCGATCGACGCGACCGGCCGCCGCGCGCTCGATTTCCTCCCGCACGGGGTGCTCAAGGTCTATCCCGGCGGCAACCAT
>DASVVY010000174.1:0-4369 GCA_036386335.1 Allosphingosinicella sp.
CCGCAGCAGAGCTGGGACCAGGTCGCCGCCCTTCTGAACGTCCGCCCAGCCGCCGATCCGGGTCAGCCGGTTCGGCTCGCGCTGGCGCCCGCCCAGGCGCCGACCCCCGCGTCGCAGCCGGTCCAGCAGGCGTTCGCATCCGACGACCCGGCGCCCGTAGCACAGCCGGTCGTCGTCGCCGCCCGCGCCGCGGCGACCCAGCCGGTCACGATCGCCGCCCCCGCCGCGCCGGCCCGTCCGGCCGCGAAGGACGTGCCCGCCTGGATGTCCGCAGCCTTCGCCGCGGAGGATTTGGGCGTCACCGCCGCGAACGCCGCGCCGGAGCCGCAGGAGGAAACGCGCCCGGTCTACGCCGAGGCCGTCCAGGCGCTCGTGACGCCGCAATCCGCCGTCGTGCGCGCCTCCGCGCCAGTCCCGCGGACCAGCGAACGCCGCTACCTCCGCGCCGCGGCTAAGCCTGCCACATTCGCGGCCCGTCCGGCCGTCGCGACCGGCCCCGGCGCCTTTGCCGTCCAGCTCGGCGCGTTCAGCTCGCCGACCGGAGTCGAGCGCGCCTGGGCGCAAGCTTATCAGCGCTTCGGCTTCGGCGCCCAGACGCCGCTCAGCACGACCGTCAAGGCCGGCGCGCGGACCCTCCACCGCCTGTCGGTTGCCGGCTTCCAAACCTATGCGGACGCCACTCGCGTCTGCCAGGCCGTGCGGGCGAAGGGTGGGGCGTGCTTCGTCCGCGCCGTCGCCGGCGACGCGCCCGTCCAGTGGGCCTCGCGCTACACGAGCGGCCGCAGGGGCTGAAGCGACTGAACCCTTCTGTCGGCGGGAGGGGCAGGGCTAGCGGCAGTCGCGGGTGAGCAGGTCGAGTACCGCCATCCGCACCGCCACCCCCATCTCGACCTGATCGAGGATCGCGGAGCGGCTGCGGTCGTCCGCGAGTGCGCCCTCGATCTCGACGCCGCGGTTCATCGGTCCCGGGTGCATCACCAGCGCGTCGGGCGCGGCACGCGTCAGGCGCTCGCGCGTCAGGCCGTAGCGCTCGTGGAAGTCGCCGAGCGAGCCCGACAGCGCCGCCTCCATCCGCTCGCGCTGGATGCGCAGCATCATCACCACGTCCGCCCCGGCAATCCCTTCGTCAATGTCGGTGAAGGTCGCGACCCCGTTTGGCTCCTCGGGCAGCAGCGCCTCGGGGCCGATCACCCGCACCTCCGCTCCGAGCTTCGGCAGCGAACGCATGTTCGATCCCGCCACCCTGCTGTGGCGGATGTCGCCGCAGATCGCGACCCTCAGCCCCTCGATCCGTCCCTTGCGCCGCCTAATCGTGAGCGCATCGAGCAGCGCCTGGGTTGGGTGCTCGTTGGTGCCGTCGCCGGCGTTGATGACCGCGCAGCCGACCGCTTCCGCCACTTCGCGCGCCGCCCCGTTCTGCGCGTGCCGCACCACCATCACGTCCGCCCGCATCGCATCGAGGGTGAGGGCGGTGTCGACAAGGCTCTCGCCCTTCTTCACGCTCGACACGTCGGCGTGGAAGTTCGCGACCTGCGCCCCCAGCCGCTTCCCCGCGATCTCGAAGGAGAAAAGGGTGCGGGTTGAGCTCTCGAAGAATGCGTTGATCTGCGTCAGCCCCGCCAGCCGGTCGTCCTGCTTGCGCGGCCGCCGGTTGAACGCGGCCCACTGCTCGGCCTCGTTGATGATGAGGAGGATGTCCTCGGCCGAGAGCTGGTCAATGCCGAGCAGGTGGCGGTGGGGAAAGGCGGTCATCGACGCTCGGCTCTATCCCCGCCCGCCGGGTGCCGCAACCGAGGTGCCATTGACGTCAGGCGGCGAATCCTCTCCGTTGTCGACGGAAGGGCAGGTTTCGTGGGCAGGATCGAAGTTTTTCCGGACGACCGGGCCATGATAAAGAGCGGACTCGATCTGCTCGGCAAACGGGACTGGTCAGGTCTGAAGGAGCATCTCCGCGCCCTTCCTCCCGAATCGGCCTACACATTCCTCCGTCTGCTGTCCGAAAAGGCGCCGCTCGACGCACCGGTGGAAGATATTCCCGTCGGGTCTCGAGACGCGCTTGGTCTCACCATCGCCGGCGCTCTCCTCCACGGCCGCGGCGTACGGCACCGCGGTTTCGACCAGGCCGAGAACGTCAGCGAGGAGCAGTGGGAGGCCTACATGCCGGCCCTGTTTCGTGCCCAGCATCTGCTCGCCGAAGCGACGAGGGCGAATCCGGAGCTTGGCCTTGCAGCCGCCTGGCGCATGAGCGCCAACGTCGATGCTGCGCCGGAAGAGAAAGACGAGGCCGAGGCGATCCTGCTCGGTGCACGCGACGTGCCGATCTCCGGCTTCTCGCGCCTGCTTAGCGCGCGAGCGGAAAAGTGGGGCGGTTCACACGCCGACATGTGGCGGGTGGCTCGCGACCATGCGGAGCGGGATCTTCCAGCCTCGCTCGCCCTCCTCGCAAAAGCCCATTTTGAGCAGTGGCTGTATTTGACGATTTTCGACGAGAGTGCGGAGGGCCGCGTACGCGCGGAAACCTATTTCGCTGAGCAGGCGGTGGAGGGCGAACTCCTTGCTCTGTCGCAACGGGTTCTGGCCGCTCCGCCGCCCTCTGACCCACGCGACGCGCTTCACGTTCATAACTGGTTCGGCTTCGTTCTCCACGCGGCCGGCCGATCGCGGCTCGCGCGCCCCCACTTCAGCGCGATCGGCAGGCATTTGGATCGCACCACGTGGGTCTTCCCGTTGCCGCGCCTGAGCTATAATTGGGCTCGGCTGAAGGTGGGCTTGCTCCCCGCCTGAGAAGGAGTAGCGCGTGCACGGCCTTCTCGTCCTGCTTCTCTCCGCGTTTCTCGCCACTCCTGCGGTCTTCCCGGAGGGGAACAGCCCGCTGGACTGCGCCGCCACCGATGTGGCCGGCGCCGCCGTCAAGGCTGCACGCGTGGAGCTCGTCGGCGTCCGGATGGAACACGATCAGACGCGGGTGCCCCCAGAGGCTCAGAGGGCCATCGAGGCACTCAAGGACCGGATCGTCGGCGAGCGGGTCCGCCGGATCCACCCGGTGGCGTTCAGCAGCCGCGACTTCATCGACGAATGGATGGCCACCGACTGGGAGGAAGCCCGTTCCTGGTCCGCCCCCTCAACGGCGCTCGAGGCAGTCCACCGCGAGATGAACGCCAAACGGGCTGGTGCGGAGTTCGCCCAGTTCGGCTCGATCAGGCGCTGCGCACCCGATCTTCACGAGGTCGAGCTGACGAGGGAAGGCCGGCGGTCATGGTACCTGCTCGTGCGCGGAAAGGCGGACTACCGGCTGGAGCGGGCCACCCGCGCCCCCGCTGCCCATTGCAAGGGTCCCGACGTTCGCGTGGAGATCGACAAGGCCGACCAGCCTTGGCCTACCCCATCGTGAGCGCGTCGATCGCGCCCTGGAGGATGTAGGCCGCGGCCATCTTGTCGACCAACTCGCTGCGGCGGGCGCGGCTGGCGTCGGCTTCGACGAGGGTGCGGGTCACCGCCTGGGTGGACCAGCGCTCGTCCCAGAGCAGGATTGGCAGGCCCAGCGGTCCCATGTTGCGGGCGAAGGCGCGGACCGACTGGGTCCGGGGCGAATCGGTGCCGTCGAGGTTGAGCGGGAGGCCCACGACGGCCGCCTTCACCTGCTGCGCGGCGAAGAAGGTCCGCAGCTTCTCAAGATCGGCGGAGAATTTGGCGCGGCGGACGAGCTCGGCCGGGGTCGCGATCGTCCATTGCGCGTCGCACAGGGCAATGCCGATCGTCTTCGTCCCCACGTCAAGACCGGCGAGCCGCCCGCCCTCCGGCAGCGCCTCGCGAAGCGCGGCTGCGCTGGTCGTGATCACCGGTTGAGGAAGGTCGCCAGCCGCTCGGCGGCGTCGGCGCGGATGTTGGCCCAGAAGAGGGCATAATCGTAGACGTGATAATTGTTGCCGGGGAGCACATAGGGCCCGAGGTCCGGCGGGTTGTTGCCGATCAGCAGGAAGCCGCGGACGTCGCAGCGCGCGGGCACCCCGGGTGTCCGCAGCTCCCCTTCCGTCAGCTCCGAATTGGGAACGAGGGTGCCGCGATTGGCTTCGGCCGACGCCTCCCCTCCAATCGTGCCGGTGAGCGGGTTTACGCAGAGCATCGGCGAGCCTGCCCGGCTGATCCCCGTCGGGCCGCTCGACCCGTCGTAGACGTCCGTGACCATCTTCGGGTCGGCGGGTTCGGAGAAGCTCTGCCAGCTGAGGATGCACCCCGCCTGTGCCTTGCGCTCGCAGGCCGGCAGGCCGAGCGAGGGAAGGTCCGCCGTCATCGAGATCGGCCAGCCCACCACATAGGCGGCGGCGATCCTTTTCGCCTCGGGGCGGTTCGCAACGCGGTCCGCGAGGAG
>DASVVY010000175.1:0-20541 GCA_036386335.1 Allosphingosinicella sp.
CGGAGTCCGCGGGTGGTAGCGGAGCTCGGCCGAATCGACACGAAGGCCGCGACTCGCGAGGTAGCGTTCTGCCGGAGTCCCGGCGATCGGTCGCGCATCACTCCAGATGCGCCTGGCGAAGCCGACCGATCTTGCCGCGCCTCTTCCTCCTCCTTCCAATCGTTCGCCGCTTTCGAGGCCATCGCTCGGCTTGTCGAGCGGGCGCCCCGCGGCCCTCAGCGCTCTCAGGACGTCCGCTGCCGTGCAGCCGGCGAAACAATGCAGAAGGAGGCTCCTTCGGCCCACCCGGACGCTGAGCGAGGGGCTCCGGTCGTCATGGGCCGGGCAGCGGCACAGGCCGCCGCTCGCCGTCCAGCGGCCGCCGAGGCGCTCGACCAGCTCCTTTCCTTGGGCCTCCAGGCTGTCTAGGGCGCGGCGGCGCGGCATAAAGCATCTCCTCCAGTCCGCCTCCAGAGCGCCGCCTCTCCTCCCGCACGCGGCTTGGTCAGCGCGGGAGAGCGGCGGTGAGAGGGACGAAGAGGCCCTTCCGGTCGGCCGTCGAGTCTTCTCCAGGTTCGGCTCTCACCGCGGAGGGCCAGGTCCGAAGCGCGAACAGCCTCTCGGTCGGCGGGGCGTCCCTTTGCGCCGGCGGCGCCCCCTGCGCCGGTGGCGCGCCGATTCCCGCGACGGTACCGACATAAGCGACCGTCTCTCGCGGGAGCCTGCGACCCGTGGCGAGATGCTGCGCGTAGCGGGCCGGACCGGCATTGTAGGCCGCGAACAGCCCTGGATAGCCGAACCGGTCGTACAGCAGCCGGAGGTAGAAGGTGCCCGCGAGGATGTTGTCCCGTGGCTCGTGAGGGTTGGCGCCGAGGCCGAGCCGAGCGCGCATCTCGGCCCATGTCCCGGGCATCACCTGCATCAGCCCCATCGCGCCCGCGCGGCTGACGATCGGTCGTCCCCCGAGCACGGTCCGGCCGCCGCTTTCGGCCAGCATGACGCGCCGGATCCACTCCACGGGCACGCCGAAACGCGACGAGGCTTCGGCGACATGCGCGGCCCAGCGGTCGAGCGGATCGGCGGCGGCCGGAGTCGCCCAAGAAAGTGCCACGGCGATCAGGGCGGCCTTCAACCGCGCCATATGAGCCTCGCGCGGCCGACGACATGATCCCTCGGCGTCAGCCCGAAATACCGCCCGTCGAAGGCCTCGGGCGCATCCGGCGTCAGAAGGAAGAGGTCGCCTGCGGCGAGGTCCCCGCATCCCGTCCACCACGGCATCGCCCGCCCGGACGGATCCGCCGCGCGGCGCAACGTCACAAGGTGGCCGTTGACATAGATCGCTTCGCCGACGGCGCAGACGCGGTCCCCCGCGGCCGCGGCGACCCGCTTCACCAGCGGCACGTTGCGCGGCAGGTAGTGACGTTCGGCCCCGAGGCGGCGCGCCTCGTCCGGCGGCCACGCGATCACCATGTCGCCGGGTCTGGCATCGCGCGCGGAAAGAACCGCGTAGAGCCCCCGCGGGCTGCTCGCGCTGGCATTCCAGACGAGCAGCGGCCCCGGCGGCCAGAGCAGGGTCGCGGCGAGCGCGGTCACCGCCCCGGCCGCCCCGGCGGCGGCGAACGTGCGCAGGCGGCTCGCCCGCCGGGCGATCCGGTGGCGGCGCAACTCCTCTCCCCAGCGGAAGAGCGGAAGGTCGCGATTCTCAGGCATCGCCAGCGCCAGCCTGCGAGACGCCCTTCGACCAGGCGTCGAGGTCGTCGATATGATAGCGGACATAGCGGCTGTGGCGCCGGAAGCGCGGCCCCTCGGCCCCGCGCCGCATCGCCTGGAGCTTTCGGGCGCTCAGACCGAGATAGAAAGCTGCCTGCTCGGTTGACAGGAAAGGACTCCCCTTCTTCGCCCGCGCCGCCCGCGCCACTTCATCGTCCAACTGAGCCTCCCTGCGTCGGACGGCGCCCGAATGCGCGCCCGTGCCTTCATGGGTGGCGCGGTTCGGCGACGGAGCAGAGGCTCGAAATTCTGCGCGCCGGAAACCGATCCCCGCCCCCTTCTCTCCGAAGCGGCGACGCTCGCGTCATTTTGACCTATTCTCCCGGCGCGCTAGGTGCTCCCCTGGGGACGGATGTTGGACATGCGGGAAGAAGATCTCCTCCCTTTGACGGCCCGCATCGTTTCGGCCCACGCTACCAGGAACAGGGTGGCTCTCGGGGACATCGGTGACCTGATCCGGAATGTCCACGGCCGCTCGGGGCGCTCCAGGCGCCGCCGCCGGAGCCAGAACCGGAGCCGAAGAAAGCCATCGTGTCATAGTTATCGCCGGAGCGTCCGTCGCGGCTTTGCCTGCGTCGTCTACGTCCGGCCCCACGTCCGCCGCCGCTAATTGGCGGCTTAGGCATCACCGCCCCCCGAGGCACTGGCATCAACACTGGGGTCGCCTTTTGCGACCCCTTTTTCTTGATAGGATCGGCGTTCGGAGGAACCCGGCATGCACAAGTTGCTGATTCTGTTCATCGCCTTGGCGGGCTGCGCATCTACAATAGAGACTCGTTCAGTTCAGTCGGACCTGGAGCTGTACGTTCACCTTATCGACACGGGCAGGACCGCGTGGGGCTGCGTTCCAGCGGCGCGCCCCTTCGGTCCCGCGCATCCTCGATATGCAAGGATGCAGGAGCAGGCGATGGCGAGACGCGACAGAATCCGCGCTGAGCTAATACGGCGGGAGGGGAGCCGGTTTACTGACCTCGAAGCCGAGACAAATAGGCTCGCCGAGCAGGAGGAGGCGTCGATCTTGCGGACGGGAGGCTGCTATCGCGAGGTCGCGGAAAGGGAGCGTGGGAGGTATCATCGAATCCTCCGGCAGCTAGAGAAGCGGCTTGGGCTCGCACGCTATTGAGTGGAGTCGCTTAGTGCCCGAGCGCCAAAAAGGCCGCCTGCAGCCTCTGCGGCGGCGGGAAGCTGGTCATCCGCAAAACTTGAGCTAAGGTTCTTCTTCTGTTCTCATGAGGCGCTGCCGGAGCTATGCGCGCGGCAATGGGCCACAATGTCAGCCGCGGCAGGCGGGAGGAGATCGAGCGGAAACGGCGCATCGCCGAGCTCACGCCCCTTCTCGTGCCCGGATGGCAGATCGACCCTGGCCGGCTCCAGCCGGTCGAGGTCAGGACGGTCCTCGGCTTCTATCAGAGGGGGCAGGGCCTGCTGCTGCGATGCCGGCGGCCCGACTGCCGCCGCCGGGTCGAGATCGACTTTCGTGCGGCCGTCCAGGCGGGACTCGGCGACCGGCCCCCCGCGCACCTCCTGCAGCTCCTGAAGTGCAGGCACTGGGGCGGCTGCGCCCTGGAGGAGGCGAGCGCCGTCTACCCAGGCGGAGTCCCGCTGGTCGCTTTTCTCCAGTACCCCGACGTTCTGATCGCGATCGCCTGCGCCGGCTGCGGCGCACGATTGCTGCTGCCGCCTCGCGAGGTCATCCGGAGGCTTCAGGCGGCGGGACGCGGAGACGGATCGACCGGTGTCATCGAGCTTGCAAAGGCGGTGCGCGGCCCCTGCCGCAAATGCTCCGGGCGCCGTTTCGCGGCGGAGATCGTCTGGCCGAAGCAGGCGGGATGACCGGCAGCGCCCTCCCGCGCAGGAACGGCCGCCTGCGCGCGCGGCCCTAGCGAAGCAGCTCGCGATAGCCCCCCGCGGTCAGACGCCGCGCGCCGCGAACGAGGCGCTGAACCTGGGAACGCAGACTCGGAGCCTCCGTCCTCCAGCGGGGCCCGTCCGCCGACCGGCTCAACAAGCAGGCGGCGATCTCGCGTTGGTCGGCACCTGCCGCCAGAGCGTCCACCGCGCGCAGCATCAGCAGCCATCGCCGCGCGCGTGGCTCAGGCCGGTGGAGGACCCGGCCGAAGCGCCCGGTGCGGCTCAGGACGAGCAGGCGCTGCAGAGTCAGGACCGGCTTCGCGACCGAAGCGACGCCTGCCAGGAGGTAGCGAAGCTCCACGGGGCCGGCCGCCGCCGAGTCGCCAAGGATGTCGATCCTGATCGTCCGCAGTCCGTCGGAGAGCAGCACATGCTCCGTATCCGCGGATCGGACGATGGTGGCGAGACCGGCAAGGGACGACAGGTCGAACGCGTCTGCCGGCGAGGCCCGGCCGACGGCAACGGCCAGGAGCACGCCGGCATGAGCCTCCCGGCTCCATAAGGGCCGCGCCGCCGGCGCCGGAAGATCCGGGTCCTCGAACGCCTCGAGACCCCATTTCTGGGGCCGGAGACCGCCGCGCGGCCGCACCTGTGCAAGCGCGGCACGGGCGGCCCTGCGATAGGCGGGGTCGCGCCGGAGCCACTCCCACGCGTGGACGGAGCGATCCGCGAGGAGGAGCGACGCGTAAGCGCTCGCGTCCCTCCAGTCCGCTTGTGCACGATCGGCCGACACCGGGCGAACGGAGCAGAGCCCGCCCCGCTAACCCATTCACCCATACGGGGGAATTGCGTGCCTCGATGGTCACGCACGTGGGAGCGGGTAGAGGGGCATGAGAGACCGACGGCAGAGATATAGAGGCCGCCCGCTAATCCATGGCGGCAGGCGGAGCGATCGCATCGTCGAAGCTTATCCAGGCGTCGCGGAGGCCATGGACCACCAGCTGCGTCCGGCTGATCACGTCGTAGGCCGCGCGCGCCCGCTTCACATACTGACGTGCGGTGTCGGGGCTGATGCCGAGCACGATCGCGATCTCAGTGTCGGTCTTGCCGGCCGCCACCAGGTGCAGGCACTGGAGCTCGCGCCTGCTGAGGCGGGGACGGCTCGCCGCTGCAGGGTAGAGGTGGATGCGACGCGCGGCAGTGAAGGCATGGGCGCCGATCTGCTCCGCGCAGAGCAGACGCTGCAGCGGCAGGTCCTGCCCGCGGCCAACTGCGAACGAGCAGGATCCGCCCGGCTCGCCGGGAATGTTGGCCGGGACCGTGAATCCCGGTCCCAAGCCGTGGCGGGAGCTGCGGACGAGTATATGGCGATGGCGCGCTGTGAGGGGCAGGAGATCCTCGATCCGCCCCCACTCAAATCCTATGTTCGTGCGCCCGCTCGCGAGATGCACGGGGTCGTCCGCTGCGAGGCCGTCGCGGGACAGCTCGTGGGCCCAGCTTTCAGGATAATTGTCGAGGCGGATCAGCCTCGGCCCGGTGCGGCTGAGGCTCGCATGGTGGAGAAGAGCAAAGTAGCGGAAGCCGAGCTCGCGGGCCGCGTCCTCGAGCAGCTGTCGAAGGTCGGCATCGGAACCGCACGTCGCCGCCTTTTCCTCGAACTGATCGATGAGCCGCGCCAGAGGCACCTAGCAGCACCGGGACGCGAGCACGACGATCCGGAAGCTCGATTTCGATCTATTCACGCGCGACCGCCACGTTAAGAAATAATTCGAAAATATTCCCGCACTTCATTGCGAATTAGTATACCGCCTCATGGCGTTGCGGTGGGCTCGCGGTGGGGCGGCTCTCCGGGACCGAGGCGCCGACCCTGGTCGTTCGTGCACCGATTGAGAGCCGGTCGCGCGGGCAAAGAGAAGGCGGCGGGTGGATCAGGCGGACTTGGACCCGCCCCCACCCGGCCGTGCGGTTCGCCGCGACGAAGATGTTCGAGACAGCCGATTCGTTCGTTCGGGAAGTCGTTCACGCCAGGTCGGAGGCCGACCTAACAGCCCTCCTGAGCGACATCGCGCGAGAGATGGGCTTCTCCTATTTCGCGCTCGCCCATCATGTCGACGCGCCGCGCGCCCCGCCCTCGGCGATACGGCTCCACAATTATCCGTCCGGCTGGGTGGAATATTTCGACGGTCAGAAGCTTGGCACCTGCGATCCGGTTCACCGCGCGAGCCATGTCACCAGCGTCGGGTTCCGCTGGGCCAATCTCGGAGCCATGATCCGGCTGACCCCACGGGACCTTCAGGTTCTCGCCGAAGCTTCGAGGCACGGCATCGGGGACGGTTTCACCGTACCGGCCAACGTTCCGGGCGAGTCGAACGGGTCCTGCTCGTTCGCGACCGGAGCCGGCGGCGCCCTTCGGGAGGAGCAGCTTCCCGCCGCTCAGCTCGTCGGCGCCTTCGCCTTCGAGGCGGCGCGCCGCCTTCGCCGCAGCTGCGCCGGCGCACGCAGCGACCCTCCGCGCCTGACCGACCGGCAACGCGACTGCCTGATGTGGGCCGCCCGCGGCAAGACGGCCTGGGAGACCAGCCGCATCCTCGGTGTCAGCCAGGAAACGGTCGTGCAGCATCTCAAGCAGGCGCGCGAGCGTTACGGGGTGGCGAACGGCACGCTGCTCGCGGTGTGCGCGCTGTTCGACGGCACGATCAGCTTCGCGGAGGTCCTGAAGCGCTGAGTCCATCCCCATTTGTGGGAATGGCGACCACGGCCGGCGAAGGCCGATAGCTCCGGCTCAACCGCAAGGAGCTTCGCCATGGTCCTGATAGCCGAGGGAGTCCGCAACCCCCTCTACGACGAGGTGCTGAGATCGATGTTCGAGGCGCGCAAGCGCGTCTTCGTCGACCTGCTGCAATGGGATGTCCCAGTGCACGAGGGCCGTTTCGAGCTCGACCAGTTCGACGACCCCCACGCCGTCTACCTGATCGTCCGCGGAACCGGAGGAGAGCATCTGGCCTCGGCCCGGCTGCTCCCGACGACGCGGCCCCACATCCTCGACACGCTCTTTTCCGACCTGTGCGCCGGAGAGCCGCCGCGGGGGCCCGACATCCTGGAGGTGACGCGCTTCTGCCTCGCCCGCGGGCTTCGCGCGGAGCGCCGCCTCGAAGCCCGGAACTGCCTCGTCAGCGCGCTCACCGACTATGCTCTGGCGCGCGGCATCGCCACCTATACCGGTGTCGCCGAGCTCGGCTGGCTCCAGCAGATCCTCTCGTTCGGCTGGAACTGCCGCCCCCTCGGCCTTCCCAAGGAGCATTGCGGCAAGCTGCTCGGCGCGTTGCGCATCGAGATCGGTGCAGGGACGCCCGGCCTGCTCGCGGGGAGCGGCGTCTACCGGCGCACGACCCTCGAGATCATCGACGCGAAGGAGGCAGCCTGATCATGGCCGACCAGCCGACCACTGAGGGGATCACCCCGAACGAACGCATCGCCCACTGGACGAAGAAGCTGCTCACGGACGGCTTCTGCGTCATACCCGACCTCGTCCCGGAGGCGACGGCCGCCTTGGACCGCGACCTCGCTGAAGATTTCGAGCGGACGCCCTTCTGCCGCGGCGGCTTCTACGGCGAGCGGACGAAGCGCTTCGGAAGGCTGCTCGCGCGCTCGCGCCACGCCGAGGCGCTCGTCCGGCACCCGCTTGTCATGGGCATCGTCGAGACGATCCTCTGGCCGTGGTGCGACACGATCCAGCTTAACCTGACGCAGGCGATCGCGCTTCACCCGGGCGCCCTCCCGCAGCTCCCGCACCGCGACCAGGACATGTGGCGGGGGCCGACGGGAGAGATCGAATATCTCGTCAACGTGATGTGGCCATTCACCCCCTATACGGCGCAGAACGGCGCGACCCTGCTCTGGCCGGGCAGCCACGGCGACCGCGCGGCCCTGGTCGCCTCCTCCGAGCCGTGCGCCGTCGAGATGTCTCCGGGCTCAGCCCTGCTCTTCCTCGGCTCGACCCTCCACGGCGCCGGCGCCAACCGGAGCGCATGCGTTCGGCGCGGCGCGATCGTCAGCTACTGCCTCGGCTGGCTCAAGCCGTACGAGAACCAATGGCTTGCCTACCCGCCGGAGGTCGCCCGGACCTTCTCCCCGGAGCTCGCCGGCCTGGTGGGCTACCGCCAGCACCGTCCCAACCTCGGAAACTATGAGGGACAGTGCCCGTCGGTCCTGCTTCGCGGAGATCCTCCTGCGCGAATCGCCGCCGAGGACGCGCTGAGGCCCGACCAGAAGGCGATGGTCGACCGGTTCGTCGCGGAGCAGGAGCTGCGGCTCGCCTGAGCCGCAGCCCATAGGAGGCATGCGCCGTGAGCCCCGGAGCAACTTTCGAGCGAGTCTATTCGGCTCTCAAGGCGCGAATCGGAGACGCGGGGTTCCCCCCGGGCAGCCGCCTGGAGCCGGCTCTCCTCTCGGACGAGCTGAACGCCAGCATCACGCCGGTCAGGGATGCGCTCCACCGCCTGGTCGGCGAGCGGCTGGTCGCGGCGCCGCCCCGGGACGGGTTCCACGTTCCGCTGCTGACCGAAGCGGCGCTTCGCGACCTCTACGCCTGGAACGCGCGCCTGCTCCTGCTCGCCACCAAGCCACCTCGCGCGGCATGGCCCGCGGGCGACGGGTCACAGCCGGTGGGGACCGATGCGGTCGATTCCACGGCCGAGCTTTTCTCGCGCATCGCCGATCTCTCGGGAAGTCCCGAGCATGCCGCGGCGATCCGCGCCCTCAGCGACCGGCTGCGGCCCGCCCGCCGCGCGGAAAGCCGGACCGTTCCCGGTGCCGCAGGCGAGCTCAAGACGCTGTGGGATGCGTTCCTCGCGATGGAGACGGAAAACCTGCGCGCCGCCTTGCGCGTCTACCATCGCCGCCGGGAAAAGCTCACCCCGCAGATATTGGCGGCGCTTCAGCGCGGCCTCTGACCGGGAAGCGCCGGCGGAAACAATCGAAATATTCGCGCCGTATAAGTTTCTGACCTTCACCCGCCGGACATAGGCTTCTTGCGCTGCACTCCGGCAGCGTCAGGAGATGGACGATGAAGCGCGAGACAAGGAACAGCCGGCAGGCGAGGACGATCGATCTGGGTCGGGCGAGCGTCGAGACGCGCGGCCCCGTCGGCAACGAGCGCGAGCCGATCGGCAAGCAGCCCCTCGGCCTGTCGGCCGACTGAAGGCCGCGGCGGTGCGCCGGACGGCGCACCGCCAAGCCCGCCCGTGTACCAGCTCGGCCCCGGCCTTCATTGCGCGCAGGCAAACGGCCGGCTGGTGTTCCTCGACGTGCCCGCTGACCGCTATTTCTGCCTCCCGAGCGAGGCGGAACCCGACCTCGACGCTCTCGGCCCCGAACGCACGAGCGCAGGAACCCTGCGCGCCCTCTTGGGTGACAGCGGCGCTCCCGACTCGCCGACGGACCAGCCCCGGCCATCGCTCAACCCGCCGATGCGGAGCCTTGTCGACGAGGAAGCGGTTCGCCCCGTCCGCTGGCGCGAAGCGCCGGGCGTCGCGCGAGCACTCGCCCTCGCCGCCTGGAGGGAACGCAATTGGACGCTGGAGAGGCGCCTCGCCGCGGCCGAACGACGCCCCCCGGCCAAAGCTCCGGACATCGACGTGCTGGCGACGGAACGGGCAAGAGGCTATCGGGCCGTTCGAGCGCTCCTTCCCGGCAGGCCGCTGTGCCTGCGCGATTCGTTCGCTTTGCTCGACTTCATGGGCCCTGCGCGCCCCGCGGCTGTGCTCGTCCTCGGAGTGACCATGGACCCGTTCGCCGCCCACGCCTGGGTGCAGGTGCGAGACGTGGTGCTGAACGACAGCCTCGACCATGCGAGGAGCTTCTCCCCGATAATGGCCGTCTGAATGAGGCGGCGGTTCCTGGCGATCTGCGGCAGCGCGGGCTCGACCGACCAGCCGAGGCTCGAACGGGCTTTCGCGCTTGCCCTCGGGCACGAAGGCCTGGAGCCGCTGGTCGTCTCCGACGCGCTCAACGTGGTCGCGGACGCCGATTGTCCGCGCCACATTTTTCCGGGCGGCCGCGGCTGCGCGGTAGGGCGGCTTTTCAGAAGCGACGACTGGTCGACCGTGCCCGGGACGCTTTCGCGCGACGAGGCGACCCGGCTCTGGCACCGCGGGCCAGCCGAGCTCCTGACGCGCTACTGGGGCGGCTACGCAGCCTTCGCCGCGACCGAGTCCGCGGCCGGATACGTTCTCAGGGATCCGTCGGGTGTCTTCCCCATATATTCAATCGGCGGCCTCGGCGCGGCAGTGTTCGTATCCGACGCCGCCCTGGCCCGTGAGCTCGGCCTTCTCGAGGGGCGGGTCGACTGGGATCGCGTGGCGGAGGGCCTTCTGCTTCCGGACCTGCGCCTCAGCTCGACTGCGCTTCGCGACTGCGCGGAGCTGCTCCCCGGAGAGGCGATCGATTTCAAGGGCAGTCCGTGCGCCGCCGCCTGGACCCCTGCCGATCACGTGCACCGCGGGGCAGGCTGGGACGTTCACGAGTCGGCTGCCCGCCTCCGGGACACCATCCAACGCTCGATCGGCGCCTGGGCGCGCGACCGGCGGCGGATCGTCCTGGAGCTCTCCGGCGGCCTCGATTCCTCGATCATCGCGGCGTGCCTGGCCAGGAGCGGTGCCGATCTCACCTGCCTCACCATGGCCACGCCGACGCCCGACGGCGACGAAAGGACGCATGCCCGCGCCGTCGCCCACCATCTCGGCGTGCCGCTCATGGAGCGCTTCTACGACCCCGCGGCCATCGACTTCCGCAAGTCCTCGTCGGCCCGTCTGCCGCGGCCGTCCGGGGCGGCATTCGCGCAGGCAAGCGATGCGGCCCTGCTCGCAGCCGCCGCCGAGATCGGCGCCGATTGCTTCTTCAACGGCGGCGGCGGCGACAACGTCTTCTGCTCGATCGCGTCCGCGACCCCGGCCATCGACCGGCTGCTCGCGCGCGGACCGGGACCATCCTTCGTGCGCGCCCTGGCGGACGTCGCCGCAATCCACCACACGACCTTCTGGCACGCGGCGGGGGCCGCGCTGCGCAACGCGCTGGGCCGCAGCTCCTCTCCCTGGCCGATCGACCGGCGCCTGCTCGCGCCCGCTCTTGTCCCAGAGCCGGTGGCGGCCAGGCACCCGTGGCTCGCGGCGGGACAGCGGCTTCCGCCGGGCAAGTACCGGCACGTCCAGTCCATCCTTGCGATCCACAACCATCTCGAAGGTCACGACCGCGGCGAGCGGTGACCGCTGGTCTTCCCGCTCCTCTCGCAGCCGGTCCTTGAGCTGTGCCTCGGCATACCTAGCTGGCTATGGAACGAAGGGGGCCGCGACCGTGCCGTCGCCCGCCTCGCGTTCAGCGAAGACCTGCCCGCAGCGACCATCCGCAGGCGCAGCAAGGGCGGCCTTACGGGAATGGCCGGGGGGCTGTTCCGCACGCATCGCGGCACCCTGCGGGAGATGGTGCTCGACGGCCAGTTGGCGCAACGCGGTTTGATCGACCGCCCGGCCGTCGAGGCGCTGCTCAAGGAGGATGCGCCGTTCAGCGGCCCGGACTTTCACCGGCTGCTGGAGTTTGCGGAGGTGGAGGCGTGGGCGGCGAACTGGGGCTGACGCGAGGACTTCCCGCCCCCTCCGCCCCGCCGCGCCCCGGCCTCGGCAACGCGTCCCACCGCCGGTACTGCTCGGCCTTGCCCGGGGCCGGATCCCGGACCCCGCGCAGCCAATAATCGAACCAGTCTACGTTCCGGGCATAGATCGCCAGGCGGTGGCGTGGCCGAACCTTCACATGCGCCTCGTCGGCAAATACATGCATCTCGACCGGCTGCCCCGCGGCAACGAGGGCGCTGTAGGTGCCCGTCGCCATCCGGAACTCGCGGTCGCTCGCCTGGATGAGGAGCGGAACGCTGACGCGGGAGGCGTTCATCAAGAGCGCCTGCGGCTTCCAGAATTCCTCGAACCCCGGCTCTCCCCACCTCTTGTAGCCGCTGGTCCGAACCATCGCCTCGTAGCCGGGACCGGCCGCGCCCTGCACGACGGCGGGCTCGTCGCAGCAGATCGAGAGCGACGCGGCCGCGAACAATTTCATGTTGATCAGCGCGAAGGTCGCCGTGGAGGCCCCGTCGCTGAAGCCCGTGACGCCGACGCGCTCGGGACCGGCGACCCCCAACGCGATCACCGCCCGCACGCCCGCCTCCAGCGACGACGCGATGTTCCGGCGGCCTATCCAGTTCTCGCTGTAGGACCGGTAGAATTCGTCGACGGTGCGGCCGGTGAACTTCACCGGCTCGTCATAGGGGCGCTGGAAGCTCAGCACCGCATAGCCGCGCCGCGCGAGGAGCTGGATCGGCACCTCGTCCCCGGTCCCGCCGCGCAGAAATCCCTGCGAAAGATATTGGGTGACCACCAGGGGATGCGTCTCGCCCGGATGGTGGTCCGGCGGCAGCACCAGGTCGCCGTAGGTCCAGATCCCGAACGCGTTGCGGAACGTCAGCCGGCGCACCGGAGCGAGGCTGATGCGGCCGAACTCGGGATTGAGGTCGAGGAGGGTCCGGACCTTCCCCGACCGGGCATCGAGCAGCACCAGCCGCCGCGGCATCGTCGCGCCTTCGCGGGCGCACACCAGCTGCCAGGCGGCATGGAGCTGGCAGCCGATGAATCGGTCCGCGGTCCTCAGCAGCGCCTGGGGCGCGCCCTGACCCGGCCGCCACCGGTAGAAGGCCACGGTGCCGCGGTTCACCCCTTCGGAGCGCAGGAAGAGGAGCGTGGCGCGGTCCAGCCACCAGAGCGCCTGGACCTTCCCCTGACAAGCCGCCGAGCCGCATTCGATTCGACGGCCGTCGACCCGCGCCCTGAGGACGGTCAGGGATTCCCACCGGTCCCGGTCCGACGGCTCGGTCCAGGCCTCGGCGCGGCCCGAAGGCTCCGAGGCGGAGAGCAACGCGTTCGAGCTCATGCCCGAAGGGCGGCCGAGGATCACCTTTTCCTCGGCGGGCGTTGCCGCCCGCACCGCCCCGCTCGAGAGCGTCACCACCGAGTATAGGGTGGGAATCGGCGTCACCGGGTACGGCTCGGCTTCGGCGAACGGGAAGAAGCGCCGATCGTAGAGCCAGCCCCCGTCGCGCTCCCGCTCCGCTGCCGCCGCCTGTTCGAGCAGGCCCGGCCGGGTCGCAATGATGATCGCGTCCGGCCCCATCCATCCGAAGTCCTCGACGTCGAGTGCGCCGCCGGTCAGCGGCGAAGCCGGACCGCCCGCCGCGGGCACGCGCCAGACTCGGGTCACGCCGCCCTGCCGTTTGAGCCAGGCGATCGACTGCCCGTCCGGCGACCACCGGGGCACGATGATCCTCGGCGTACCAGCGGGAAATTGCTCCAGACCCGCCAGCTCGAACGTGTCGAGGATCAGCTCTCCGCCAGACGCCACCTGCCGCGGTCTCGCTCCCGGCCGCACGTCCAGGACGAAGATGCCCTGGCAATAATCGTCGGCGGCCAGGCTCGCCCGCCGCAGGTGGAACGCGATCCGGCGCCCGTCGGGAGAGACTCCGATCGGGGACTCCCCCACCAGCCGTGCGTCCATCCCGCCGATGTCGCGAAGCCGGATGAGATCCGCCGCCTCGATCGGCCGCCTCTCCCCCGCGGGCGCGGCCGGCGGCTCCAGGTCGCGGCACGCCTCCGCCGACGCCGCGGCCGCGCCGGTACCGCAGAGCGAAGCCGCCAGCGCTGCTGCGCAAAAGGCGGCCCTCACCACGACATCGTCGCCTGGACCGAGACCATCCGACCGACGGGACTCGCATTCTCCGGGTCGTAGCCGACGGCGTTCAGCCCGTTGAAGTTGTTCACATAAGGAGGATCGCGGTCGAACAGGTTCGAGACGTTGAGGGCGAGCCGAAGCCGCTTTGCGTCCCGGGCGCCGACCATAGCGCTCAGCTGCAGGTCGACCGTTGTCCAGGAGGACACGCGCTCGGGCACGGCGACGGTGCGATTCTCGTAGCCCGCGACGTGGTTCAGATAGGCGGCGACCCCGAGGCGGCCGCCGGTCCAAAGGGCCCTCGCCCGGAACCTCAGGTCTGCCGGATTGCCGAGCGTGTCGAGAATGTCGGCGGCGGGCGCTTGGGCGGTAACCGCCTGATCGAGCTTGCTCAGCCACGTGCCGCCGATCCCGACCTCTGCCCGCCCTCCGAACAGCCGCCTCGTATAGCCAAGGTCGAAATCGATTCCGCTTTCGGTGACCGCCGAGAGGTTCTGGTTGCGGGCGTCGATGATCGCGCCGACGGCCGAAGCCGGGATGCCGAAGAGGTCGACGAACGAGGGATCGGCGTAGAAGGCTGCGATCGTCGCGGGGTCGGGGGTGTCGTCGATCAGCGCGCCATAGATCTCGCGGTTGGCGAGGAAGTTGAACAGCTCCGAGGAAGGATCCGCGATCCGGTCGCGATAGCGGATGTGGAACCAGGTGGCTTCCAGATGAAGCCCCGGCACGAACCGCGGCTCGAGCTCGATCCCGGCGGTCCAGGTCGCCGCGCGCTCCGGACCCATCGACGGATCGTTCCCCCGCAGCACGAGCGCGTTCGTCTCGCCCGCCGGGGCGGCCGGGTCGGGCAGTGGAAAGACGAAGTAAAAGTCGCTCTCCGGTCCCTGCTGGAGGTCCGAGAAGCCCGGCGCCCTGAACGAGGTCCCGTAGCTCGCCCGCAGCATTGCGCCCTCCAGCGGCACCCAGGAGAGGCCTGCCCTCGGGTTCGCGGTCGTGCCGAAGTCGCTGTAATGCTCGACCCGGCCGGCGATCGACAGGTCGAGCCGCTCGAACCCGGGTCGACGATTGGCCTTGCCGAACAGCGGCACGAGCAGCTCCGCAAAGCCGGCGGCGACACGCCGCGGGCCCGGGAACTGCGTCTCGACGGTGAAGGGCTCCAGCCTCGAGCGGTCGCCGATCGAGCGCGACCGGAACCCTTCCTGGCGGTACTCGCCTCCCGCCGCGAGACGGACCTCACCTCCCGGAAGCGCGAAGAGCGGGCCGTCGCCCTTTCCCCCCATCGACCAGACCTCGTAGCGGTAAAAGCTGCTCGACGAACCCCTGACCTTCGCCACGGTCATCGGATTGTTCGAGCCCCCGCTCCCGAAGAGGTTGAACGCCGTGGCCGGGTCCGTATCCGCCAGCGCGAGCGCGAGGCGGGCGCTGTTCACCGCATTGCGGAGCGTCATCGCCTCCTTCTGCACGCCGAACGAACCGTGCAGATCCAGGGCCCAGCGCCCGATCGAAGCTTCCGCGCCGGCCGTGGCGGCAATCGCCCTGACCCTGCCGCTCATCGTCTCCGGCCCGACGTCGGCGCGGAAGTCGTAGAGCACCCGCACCGGCTCCCCGGAGCCGATCGGATCGACGTAGAAGGGATTGGTGACGGGAACCGTGCGCGGCGCGAGGCTGATGGGTCGGGTGCGGATGTCGAAATGCCGCTCTGCGACGAGCGCGTCCGCATAGGCGCGGACGCGGACTCCCAGCTGCTGCTCGAGGTGGAGGAAGGCCGAGTTGCGCCGCTGCTCGGGGAGGAGGTCGGTGCCGGACCAGCTGTCGCCGAGATTGACCTCATCGGCGCGGAGCCGGTCGGGAGTGAGGCCGACTCCGTTCTGCCCCGCCGGGATTGCGAAGCTGCGGCCGCCGGCGAGGATCGTCCCGGGTGCGGCATAGGGCAGCCGATAGTCCGGGCCGCCGAACGGCGTCAGGTCGTCGCTCGCATAGGGCCGCCCGGCGGCGGGAAGCCTGCCGCGGCGATAATGCTCGACGGAGGCGACGACGCGGCCCGTCGCCCAGGCCCCGCCGCCGACCGCGCTCGCCTGGACCTCGCTGAAGTCCCCGTCCGCGGTCCCGGCGCGGAGCGAGGCTTCGACCCCCTCGAACCGGTTGCGGGAGATGATGTTGACGACGCCGGCGACGGCGTCGGAGCCGTAGAGGGCGGAGGCCCCGGAGGGCAGCACCTCGATCCGCTCGATCGTCGACAGCGGGATCAGCGACAGGTCGGCGAAGGCGCCGGAGAAGCCGCCGAGAGGCGGCCGCTGCCCGTTCAACAGCACCAGTGTCGAGGATGCACCGAGGCCGCGAAGGTTTATCCCGCTCCCATAGCCGGTATTGGCGGTGGCGTTCGCGCGGACCGACACGCCGGTGGTGCTCTCGCCCGGGCCGCCCCCGAAATTTTGCGGAAGCGTGCGCAGCAGATCCTGGGCCGTCGCATGGCCGCTCCGGTCGATATCCTGCCGGCCGATCGTGATGAGGTCCGTGCCGACCGGTCCGCTGCCGCGGATCCGGGTGCCGGTGACGACGATCGCCGGCTCGGGAGCATGCTCGCCCGGGCCGTCCGAGCCGCCGCCGCCCGGAGGGTCCCGCTCACCTTCCGGGGGGACGATCACGAGGGTGGAGCCGACGCGGCGAACCCCGAGCTCGCTGCCGGTCAGGAGAATCCGAACCGCCCCTTCCGCGGTGAACCGGCCGGAGATGGCGGGCGCCCGCCGCCCCTCGACGAGGCTCGCGGGAGCGATCACGTTCCGGCCCGTCTGCGCCGCGACGGCGCGCAGCGATGCCGCCAGATCCTGCGCGGGCAGCGCGAATTCCGCCTCGTCGGGAAGCTGCGCGCAGGCCGGAGCGGCGTGGCCGATCAGCGCGGCCGGGGCCGCGGCGAGGAGCGAATATCGCAAGTGGCTGTGCATCCTGTCCCCCTGTTCCAGGCGCACCGTTCGCGCCTTTCATGAGGACTTGACGACGCAGCCGGGGACTACCCCCCGAACTTCTTCAGCTCGGCCGGGCCCCCCGGCAGGAGGAGGTATCCGCCTTCGGGATGGCGCTCCGCCCGAAGGTGGAACGCCGCCTTCAGCGCCCGCACGAGCTCCTCGCCATCCCCGACGCGGAAGCCGCCGGAGACACGCAACGCCCCGAGCCTCGCGTCGCCGAGCCGTATCTGTGGCCCGCCTGCGGCATTGACCCGCGCGATCACCTCGGCAAGCGGCGTCTGATCGAACTGGAGCATCCCACCGCCCGCCTTGCCGCCGGCGACGGCCAACGCGGCCGGCTCGCTTCCGCGGCCGATGTTCAGCGTCTCCCCCGGACGCAGGCGAACGGCGTGCCGGCCGCCGCCCGATGCGCGGGCGCGTGCATAGAGGACGTCAACCGCTCCCTCGATGAGAGCGATGCGCGCGCGGTCCCCTGCCACATCGACCTCGAACCTCGTTCCCCGCGCGACGATCTCCGCACCGCCAGCGACGACGACGAACGGGCGCGCTTCGTGAGCGACGGAGAAGCGGCCCCGGCCCCTGGTCAGCGTCATCCGCCGCTGGGCGTCGGCGAAAGCGAGGACAAGGAGGCTGTCGCCGCTCAGCACGACCGAGGAGCCGTCGGGGAGGCGGACGCGCCGCATTTCGCCGGCGCCGGTCGCATAGACGATGGTGGCCTCTCCGGCGTCAGGCGGGAGAGACCGGCCGCTGGTCAGCAGGAGGAGCGAGAGGATCGCAGCCGCGACCAAGGCGGCCGCAAGCGCGTAGGACCAGGCCGGCCGGCGCAGCAGCGGCGCCTTGCGGAGGGACCTTCGCTGCCCCATGGGCGATCGCCTGAGCTCGCCAGCCTGGGCGAAGGCTGAACGGACCTTTTCGTAGGCCAGCCGATGCTCCGGGTCCTGATTCCATGCTTCGAAGGCGGGGCGATGGCGGTCCGCCTCCGGCCCGCGAAGCCTCGTAAACCAGGTCGCGGCCTCGCGGCGCAAGCGCTCTTCCCGATCGTGGAACGGCCACACCATCGCCGCTCAATCCATGAGCCGTGCAATTTGAGCAATGGCCTTGCTCATCTGTTTCTCGACACCCTTGACGGAGAGGCCGGTCTGCTCCGCTATTTCGGCATAGCTGAGACCGTCCAGCCGATGGGCCATGAAAATCTCCCGCGTCTTCGGCTTCAGCTTTAGCATAGCTGCTTCGAGGCGCCCCAGAATATCGCGGCTCTCCAGGAGCGGCCGGGGATCAATCGCCGGCAGGACCTCCTCGTCGGCCGGTATATGGGATTCCGACCGGTGACGCGCCCACGCCTTCGCGCGATCCTTGAGAAGGTTGACGGCGACCCGCCTTAGATAGGCATCCGGCTTGTCGATCTCCCCCTCCGGCAGCCGTCGGCCCGCGACCCGGCAGAAGACGTCCTGGACAAGATCCCGCGCCTCCTCCCGCGAGCCCGTGCGCCGCCAGAGGAACCGGAGAAGCCGCGGCGAGGCCGAGCGGTAGAGGCGATCCAGCCACAGGAGCTCGCCGCGGGCTTCGCAGCCGGCTTCGGTCCGGGAATCCTCCTCCTCGACCCAAGCTTCCTCGGGCACCGGACCGGCGACCGGAGCGGTCACGGACAAGCCTCCGCGAGACGTGTCCCGGGCGGCCTTCCCGCCTCCGTCTCATCCTTGCCGACCTGTCCCACGGGCGCCTCCTGAAGCGAGGCGACCGGCAAAGCCGGGTGTTGAGACATGCTTGGACACATGCGCCGCCGCCTTTAACCGCAAGCGGTCTGGACATGCGCGACGGCCACCCGGCCGAGATCCGAGCCGGCACAACCCAAGCGAGGTTCTCACGCCTCGGCGCCGCATCGCGGCGCAACCTTCAGGATAGAGTCGGCGCGGAAGAGCGCAAGAGGCTCTTGCCGCAGGAACTTCCGGGGAGTTCGTGGAACATCCCGAAGCGGGGCCATTTGAGGGCAAGACGCCCACTGGATGCTCGCTCCACGAGGAGAATGAGCCGCGCTCGGGAGCGCCTAGCAGCCATGGCTTTTCGGAACCCCGAGCGCCTCGGCAACGCCCATGCTTCGTGCGATCCCGGCGATCTCCGTCTCCCACAGCAGGAACCAAGCCCGCTTCTCCTCCTCGAGCTCATAGGTGTCGTAGGTCCTCTCGAGACCTTTCTTGACGTGGTTGAGCATCGCCTCGGCCGTCTCGAAGTCGACCCTGAGCCGCTTCGTGTTCGAGCGGCAGGTTCGTCGAAAATCGTGTGGCGTGAACCGCTCGATCGGCCGACCGGCCGCCTGCTCCATTCTGTTTCGGACACGATTGCGAGCCACGTACCAGCAGTTGCGCGAACGGGGTCCCTCGAGCTTCGGAGCGGGGAACACCCAATCGCTCTCGCTCTGCATCAGCGACCAGCCCCAGGGGCCGAGGGCGATGCGGTGCTCCACAGAGTTCTTGCTCCGGGAGGCCGGGATCGTCCAGACGCCGTCGCACAGCTCCCGGGACCGTGCCTCGCACACCTCGGCCAAGCGCGCGGCGGTGAGCAGCCAAAGCAGCATGCCGCGCCGATAGTGGCCCTCCTCCGGAACGAGCGCCGCGAGGAACCACGCGATTTCCTGGAGCGCCAGGCGACGGGAGCGAGGCGTCTCCGGGAAGCGCAGGTCCCCGAGGCGTCGGGCGGGATCGACCTCCAGGCCAACTTCGAGCCCGCGCAAGGATGCGGTCCAGCCAAAGAACACCCTGAGCTCGGCGGCGAGACGGTTGGCACGCACCCGCGCATTCTTGCCCTTGGCCTCGACTAGCTTGATGAGGTCGGTCTCGGTGACGTCGTAGATGATCTTGCGCGCGAGCTTGGGAGCGATGTCGCGCCGATAGATGTCCTGCTTGTCAGCGACAGTCCGGGGCTTGTTGGGGCGCTTGGCACGCGAAGAGCGTCCCTCGCGGACCGCCTCCATGTAGAGCTCATGTGCGCGCTCGACGGTCATCGTCGCAAGCCGAAGCTCCTGTCGCGTCGTCTCGCGCGGATCGATGCCGGCATCGATCTGCAGGTTGAGCCGGTTCGCCCATTCACGGGCATCCGCGATCGTGTAGGCCGGATAGAGGCCAAGGCTGAGCTTCACGACCACTTTGCGGCCGACGATCCGCCGCCTGTAGATCCACCTCTTTTTGCCGCTCGGGAGCACCTCGATCCACAAGGCACCGGTTTTTGAGTCGTCCAGTTTCCCACGCCTCAGATCGTCGATAAGTGCTGGAGTTAGCTCCCTTTTTCTGGGCGTTCCGGCCTTCCGGGAGACTGGTCTCGCCGAGAAATCGGTACACAAATCGGGACCCAAATCGTGAGCCGCCGAGCCGCGCCCGGCGCAGCCCGGTCGAACTCTGTCCAGCTCGATTATGTTGTCGTTCGAGGTGCTTATGCGTGCGTGATTGCCTGCCATACCGACTCCAACCGGTCCTTCGGCAGAACAAAAATCGGGACACAAATCGGTACACAATAGGCGTCGAATCCGGGCGAATTCAGGCGAACCGGGTCCAGCTGGTCTGTCAGCCGATCTGAGTGCAAGTCATTGTTCTAGGACCGAATCATGAGGATTCGGTTGGCTGGGGCGGCAGGATTCGAACCTGCGAATGCCGGTACCAAAAACCGGTGCCTTACCACTTGGCGACGCCCCAGCAGGCGCGCGCCGGCCTTATAGCCGCCGTGCCTCCCCGCGAAAGCCCTAGCTGTTGGCGAGACGCCGATTGGCGAGGTTCAGGTAATCCTGGCGCAGCTGCAGGGTAAGGTCCCCGACCTCGAAGCTCCAGGGCCCCGCTTCCGCCACGGGCGTCACCTCGGCTGCGCTGCCCGTCAGGAAGAATTGCTCGAAGCCCTCCAACTCCTCCGGCCAGATCGGCCGCTCGACCACCTCGATGCCGCGCTTCCGCGCCAGCTCGATCACGGTCTGACGGGTGATGCCGTTGAGGAAGCAATCCGGCGTCGGTGTGTGGAGCGTGCCGTCCTTCACGAAAAAGGCATTGGCGCCGGTGGCTTCGGCGACCTGCCCCCGCCAGTCGAACATCAAGGCATCGTCATACCCCTTCGCCTGCGCATCGTGGCGAGCCATCGTGCAGATCATGTAGAGGCCGGAGGCCTTGGACGCCGTCGGCGCGGTGTAGGGCGCCGGCCGCCGCCACTTGGAGATGTCGAGGCGCAGGCCTTTGCGGAT